>JAWUVT010000182.1:0-39053 GCA_034112225.1 Flavobacteriales bacterium
AAAGAAGAATTTAATGCAGCAAGTTTAAGCGTTGGAACTTATATTCTTTCGTTAGAAGCTAACGGTGAAACAAGCGTAGCTAAATTCATTGTAACCCGATAAACGAAGTAATTTTCACATCAAAAAAAGTCCTAACATTTGTTAGGACTTTTTTTATGCCTACAAATGGAAAAGAAATACGAACCCCTTTTTTTTGATTTAGATCGTACTTTATGGAATTTTGATGAAAACTCAACAAAGGTTTTAATCGATATCTTTGCTCACTTTAAATTGGAAAAATCGATACATTCTGTTTCCTCTTTTAGGCTTAAATATCAAGAAATTAATGAAAGTTTGTGGATTATTTATAGTGAGAATAAATGAGATAAAGAAGAATTAAGACACAAACGTTTTGAGGAAACTTTTCGCACTTTAACGTGTTTGAGAAGGCTTTGGCAAGTAGTATGGGCAACTACTATGTAGAGCATTCTCCAAGGCAAACGTTAATATTTCCAAAGGCTATTGAAGTGTTGGATTATTTATCTAAAAAATACTAGTTGCATATTATTAGCAATGGCTTTGAAGAAGTACAACATATTAAATTAAGAGCATCTGGAATCTCCTCTTATTTTGAGGTGCTTGTGTTTGCTGAAAATGTAGGCGTTAAAAAGCCTCATCCCTATATTTCTAAAAAATATTTTTCATTAGCTGGAGCAAAAGCAAAGAACTTTATGCTGATAAGAGATGACGTGTATGGGGCACAGCGAATAAAAATGGACCATGTATATTTTAAACAGAATCAATTAGTACATCAGAAGTATGTTCAATATGAAATTAAGTGTTTGAGTGAATTCTTCGCCATTTTATAACAAAAAAAGACCGCTGAATTTCAGCGGTCTTTTTTAATTGTAATACTTTGTCAGCTTATTTTTTCTCAGTAGTTTCTTTTTTCGCCTTTCCTTTTGAACAAGTTTTACCTTTACCTTTAGAACAACACGCTTTTTTTGCTGAAGCTTCTTTAGCACAACATGCTTTCTTATCGCCTTTTTTACAAGACTTTTTGTCTCCTTTTTTGCAATCTTTCTTTTTACAATCTTTCTTGTCACAATTTGTGTCATCTTCACAAAACTCTACATCAACACTTGAAGTGATAACAGTCGAAGTAGCAAAACTTGAAGTTGTTAAAAACCCAATAAATGCGAATGCTAATAATAAATTTTTCATAATACTTATTTTAATAAATTTAAGTTACCAAATTAAGGTTAATTGAAAGAGGGAAATGTTAAAGAGTGTTAAACTTTGCGATGGTAGTTATTCCACCTTTTACTTTTTCGTTGAGCTTAACGTTTAATTTGACGTCTAATGGCAGTAATAAATCAACTCTAGATCCAAATTTGATAAAGCCACACTCCTCATTTTGACCTACCTTTTGTCCTGCTTTGTCAAAAAATACAATTCGCCTTGCCAAGGCCCCTGCAATTTGCCTAAACAATACACTTCTGCCTTTATTGTCTTCAACAACTACTGTAGTTCTTTCATTCTCAGTAGATGATTTAGGGTGCCAAGCGACTAAGAATAAACCAGGATGGTATTTGTAATATTTTAAATTTCCACTAATAGGATATCTATTGATATGAACATTTATAGGAGACATAAAAACAGAAACTTGTAAACGTTTTTCATTAAAATATTCAGTTTCTTCCACCTCCTCAATTACGACAACAGTTCCATCTGCAGGAGAAATAATATCACCATCTCTTTGTTTCCATTTCCTTTTAGGGCTTCTAAAAAATTGGATGATGAGGAGGAGTATTAATGCAGAAAATACGTAACCAAAAATTTTAACAATTTGATAATCATTAAAAAAGAAAAAAGTTATCGCGTTAACAACTACGGCAAATATGATGGCTATAATTAATGAAGGAATTCCTTCTTTATGAAATGTCATAAACAATTTTTTGTCAAAATTAATAATACTAACTTATCAAATACAGATAAGAATAGATAAAAGGTACAGAAATTAATAACCCATCAAAACGATCTAATATCCCCCCATGCCCTGGGAGTAAGCTCCCTGAATCTTTTATCTTTAAACTTCTTTTAAGCATTGACTCTACTAAATCCCCAAGTCCTCCCAAAATAGCTACTAAGATGGCTAAAACAATCCAATTGGTTTGATTTAAATTTGTAAAATAGACGGATAGCAGAAAAGCTAAACCAATGGTTAAGATTCCTCCACCTAATGACCCTTCCCAAGTTTTTTTAGGAGAAATTCTTTGAAATAATTTATGCTTTCCAAAAAATCTTCCAGCAAGGTAAGCTCCCGTATCATTCGTCCAAAGCATAAGAAAAAAGCCTGTAATTATTTGGAAACTATACTTATCATTAAAAGCATTACCAGTATAAAACCCTAAATGAAATAACATGGCAAAAGGAACAACGATGTAAATCATTCCTAAAATTGTATAGGCAATATTGATAAAGGGATTCTCTTTCTTACGATACAATTCAATGATAAAAATAAAGAAGAGCATTACAATAGGAATGAATATCATTTTGAATTCAGCCATCTTAAAGAGGATTAAACCAATGGTAATCATACTTACTAAACCTGTTAGTATTCCCCAGAATTTAATAGGTTTTATTGTCTTCGATTTTTTAACTAAGCCGTAAAATTCGTCAATCCCTAAAACAACAATTAACGTAAAAAGACAAAGAGCTATTACTGAATTGAAGTAAACTCCTGCCATTACAGTCATAATAAATATTAAACCAGTTATTGCTCGTGTTAACATTTTATAAGGCGTATTTGGTAATAATATATCTAGCTTTCACGAGGTCATCTGGTCTAACGTGCAACTCTATAAAAGCAGCGTTGGCTAACTCTATATTAACGGAGTCCATTTTATTTACAGAGACTACCGAAATTCCATTGTCTTCTAAAACAGATTTCGCTATTTCAGAGTCATTTGGATTATTGGTTTTGTATATGATTTCCCAGTTCGGCACTATTCACTTTTTTCTTCAGCAGAATCTTTTTCTTTCAGATCTTCAGCCACAACTTTTTCGGAAATAGCTTCCTTCACGAGTTCTTTTTTAGGATCCTCTTTTTTCTTAGAAATTTTCTTTTCAGCTTTCAGTTCTTCTTCAAACTTACTTTTACCAAAAATCAATTCTAAATCATCTCTAAAAAGAACTTCTTTTTCTAATAATTTATCTCCTAAGAGGATTAATTTATCTTTATTTTCTCTAATAATACCAAGAGTTCTTTGGTAGGAAGTCTCAATCATGTCCTTCACCTCTTGATCAATTAGCTCCGCAGTTTTTTCACTGTATGGCTTAGTCATAGCGTATTCATTCTGACCTGAAGAATCATAGAAGCTGAGGTTCCCTACTTTCTTACTTAAACCATAAATACTAACCATTGCATAAGCTTGCTTCGTCACTTTCTCTAGATCACTTAATGCTCCAGTAGAGACCTTACCAAAAAATACCTCTTCAGCAGCTCTACCTCCTAAAGCAGCAGCCATTTCATCTAACAGCTGTTCTGTAGTTGTTATTTGTCTTTCTTCTGGTAAATACCAAGCAGCCCCTAAAGATTTCCCTCGTGGAATAATCGTTACTTTAACTAATGGATTTGCATATTTAACCAACCAACTAACAGCCGCATGTCCAGCTTCGTGATAAGCAATTGCTTTTCTATCGTGGTCAGAGATTATTTTGTTTTTCTTTTCTAACCCACCAATAACTCTATCAACAGCATCTAAAAAGTCTTGTTTAACTACTTTCTTTTTGTTCGTACGTGCTGCTATTAAAGCAGCTTCATTACAAATGTTAGCAATATCTGCTCCTGAAAATCCAGGAGTTTGTTTGGCTAAAAATTTAACATCTACAGAGTTGTCAATCTTTAAGGGCTTTAAATGCACTTTAAAAATTTCTTCTCTTTCAGTCAATTCTGGTAAGTCAACGTGAATTTGTCTGTCAAATCTCCCGGGTCTAATTAAAGCTCTATCTAAAACATCAGCACGATTTGTTGCCCCTAAAACGATAACTCCGTTGTTCGTTCCAAAACCATCCATTTCAGTTAGCAACTGATTTAAGGTGTTTTCTCTTTCATCGTTTCCGCCTTGCATACCACCTTTTCCTCTAGCTCTACCAATTGCATCAATCTCATCAATGAAAATAATTGCAGGAGCTTTGTCATTTGCTTGCTTAAATAAGTCTCTTACTCTTGAAGCACCAACACCAACAAACATTTCTACAAAATCAGAACCAGATAAAGAATAAAAAGGAACTTTTGCCTCTCCAGCTACAGCTCTAGCCAATAGGGTTTTACCTGTACCAGGAGGGCCTACTAATAATGCTCCACGAGGTATTTTTGCACCTAAATCAGTATATTTTTGAGGTTTTTTAAGGAAATCAACTATTTCTTGAACTTCCTCTTTTGCACCTTCTAAACCTGCAACATCCTTAAAGGTTGTTTTGGTACCATTTTCTTTATCAAACAATTGGGCTTTAGATTTTCCAATACTAAATATTTGACCGGGGCCACCACCACCAGCTCCACCAGACATTCTTTTCATTAAGAACATCCAAATGGCTATAATAATTAAAATAGGAAATAATAAACCTACTAATCCACCAAACCAATCTTCCTCAGTAGTTACATTGTATTTTAAATTATTAGTAGTTGAATATTCCTTTAAATCAGCATAAAATCCATCCTCAGAAAAGTATTTAAAAGTAAAATGAGGCCCTCTATTTTGAGCAGATGCAAGAAGTGGAGTTTTAATCTTCTTCTTAAATTGGTCAAGCTCTGTCGCTTTTTGGGTAAGTGTTACTCTAACCTCTTTTCGATTACTAATGACAACAACTTCTTCAACATAATTGTTGAGGACCATCTCTTTAAATTCATTTTCTGTAATGTTCGACGAATTTCCACCAAAATTTATTAATTGCAGTGCAATTAATCCTAATCCGATTACGGCATAGATCCAATAAAAATTTGAAGGTTTTTTTGAACCTCCTCCAAGTGTAAACTTACTTTTTTGTTTTTTAGGCTTTTCCATTAATTTTATAAGTCCTTTATTTTTGTGATTTTGGCATCGGCCCAGAGCCCATCCAAATTATAAAAACCTCTTGCTTCTTCCTGAAATACATGAACTACAGTGTTTACGTAATCCAAAATTACCCATTCAGAGTTTCCAAAACCTTCTCTTTTCCAAGGCTTTTCTGCTAAAGTAGTTCTTACTTCTTTTTCTGCTGAATTTGCTAATGAACTTACATGAGTACTTGAAGTTCCTGTACAAATAATAAAATTTGTGCAAATAGCGTTTTCAATATTACTTAAATCAATGTTCACAATATTCTCGCCTTTCACTTCCTGTAAACCTTTTATAACAACCTCCGAAAGGATTTGTGTTGTTTTTTCTTCGTTTTTCTTACTCATTAAAATAGTGATCAATTTAATCGGCAAAATAACGAATAATACATGAAGAAATTTGCTTTATCACCAACAATTAAGTTAAAAAATCAATATTTTTGTTGAGAATGTATCAGAGACTATTTTTAGGGCATAAAACACTTCAATTAAATCAAGTTAATTCAACGAATTCTTATTTAAAAGAATATTTATCTTCGAATGCTAATGAAGTTGAAGGTCTTGTTGTTTTTACTCCACATCAATTTTCCGGAAGAGGACAAAAAGGTACCGTTTGGGAAAGCGAAAAGGGGATGAATCTCACTTTTTCTATTTTGCTAAAACCCAATCTAGTTGTGCACCATCAATTTTTGATTAGTAAAATTGTATCCATCGGATTGGTTTCTTTTTTAGAAGACTTAGGGTTGATTGATCTTAAAATTAAATGGCCCAATGATATTTACTGTAAGGATAAAAAGATTGCAGGAATTTTAATTGAAAATACTTTAAAAGAGGCTAAGGTTAATAATTCTATTGTTGGAATTGGATTAAATGTGAATCAAACCATTTTCCAATCTGAAAATAATCCAACTTCCATTGCTTTAGAAACAGGTGTCAAACAAAATAATTTAGAAGATTTACTCCATCGTTTATTGTTTTTTATTGAAAAAAGTTATACAGATTTAAAGATGGGCAAAGAAGCTCAAATTAATACCAACTATTTGAATAACCTCTATTGGATAAACGAGTTTAGAAGCTTTAGAAAAGGCGACCAACTCATTGAAGGAACTATTTTAGGCATTGATTCAATAGGAAAACTTAAAATTGAAATAAACAAAGAAGTAGAAACCTTTGGTTTAAAAGAGATTGTTTTTTTTAAATAAGAGACTTAAAGATAGATTTTCTCTAATTTTTTTACCATACTATTGAAAAACTCTTGAAGTGGTTTCTCAACCATCATTTTCATAAACGGATTTACAGCGCCATCAAAAACGAGGTGTACAATTGATAGATTGTTTTCTTGTTTGGAAATGAATATGTTTAAAGTGAACTTAAACGGAACCTTTCCGTGAGAATCTAAATAAATCAATGAGTTTGGAGTTGATGCCACTCTTTTTAAGCCCAAAACCCCCATGTTCTGTACTTTCATTGTGCAGTCTTCATTGGACGCTTGCCAGTCGTTTATTTTATCTTGAGGAAATAATTGTTTAAAATTATTCATATCCATTAAGAAATTGAAGACTTCTTCTTGAGTAGTGTTAATGGTTTGTTGATTGGTTTCTAAAATCAAAATTTATTGTTTTTATTTTCTAGGTGCTGCGGTCCAAGTGCCAGGGCTTTTTCTCCATTCAGACAAAGAAGCAAGAGCAGATTCTGAAACATAATTCGCTTTTACAGCTGCAGTTAACATCGAGTCATAATCACTTAAGGTAACCAAATCACATTTACTTTCTTTAAAATTACTATTGGCAATATCAAACCCATAAGTAAAAATGGCAACCATTCCTAAAATGGAACAACCATGTTCTCTTAATGCTGCAACAGCTTTTAAACTACTACCACCTGTAGAAATTAGATCTTCTATTACAACAACTTTTTGGTTTTGATCCAGATCTCCTTCGATCATGTTTTGCATGCCATGACCCTTTGATTCCGATCTTACATAGGCAAAAGGAAGACCCATCGCTTCTGCAACTAATGCTCCCAAAGCAATACCTCCGGTTGCAACTCCTGCAATAACCTCGGCATTTGGATAGCGTTCATTTATTGCATCAACAAACTGTTGACGAATAAAAGTTCTAACGGGAGGGTAAGATAATGTTTTACGATTATCACAATAAATCGGAGAATTCCATCCTGAAGCCCATTGAAAGGGGGTTGTAGGATTTAATTTAATAGCTTTAATTTGCAATAGAGATTCAGCTATTTTTACTGCAGAGTCTTTGTTTAAAATCATGATGCAAATGTATACAGTTTTTGTTAACGATGTGGTAATTTATTTTACAAATAATATTGAAAAATCTATTCCACTAGAGAATGGATTAACTTTAACTTTTTTTTCTGAAGAAATCACCCCATTTATTCTAGATCTCCTTTTTGATGATGACACAGTAGATTTTGTGCTTATTGCTGTAAGTGATTATCAACTTGCTTTTGTGATGTTTCAAAAGTTCTTTAAAACAATTGAAGCTGCAGGTGGTATTGTAAAGAATGCAAACAACGAACAATTGTTTATCTATCGATTAGATAAATGGGATTTACCCAAAGGTAAAATTGAGAAAGATGAAAATATTGAAGAGGCTGCTATTAGAGAGATAGAGGAAGAGTGTGGGGTAGATCAACTCATTATCGATCATCCTTTAGTAACGACCTATCATTTGTATAAATTTAAAGGAAAAATTATTTTAAAAAAAACCTATTGGTTTGCTATGCATAGTAATTTCTCGGGACAATTAGTTCCTCAGTTGGAAGAAGATATTACAGCTGTTGAATGGTTAACACCAGTACAAATTCAAGAGAAGGTTATTGGAAATACTTATGCTTCAATTGCAGGTTTGTTAGCTGCTTCTATTTAGTTAAGTCGTAAAAATCTCTCTCGATATTATCTTCCGTTGCTCTCTCAGCAGTTCCGCCAGGTCTTCCTGCAGGGGCCTTAACAATAACTTGGTTCTCATCAACTAAAATATAGGTTGGGTAAGTCATTACCTTGTAATTGGCTAACGTTTTTTGATCATTACCTAAATGTAAAAATGTCCAGTGGTAAGTCGCATTCTTAGTAAGGAAATTAGTCATTTTTTCAAAATCATTATCGGCACAAATACTTATAAAGTGAATTTTGTTGCTATATTTTTTGTGCAATACTTCCATAATTTTCATTTCTTTCTGACTAGGAATACTCCAGTTGGTCCAAAAGTTAATGTAAACAGGTTTGCCTTCAAATTCACGCAAAGAAATTAACTGATTGTTTTTGTCTTTTAAGGTAAACTGAGGAGCTTCACTCCCCGTTCCAAATTTTTTAAGGGTTATCTTTTCAATAATATTAGCGGCAATAACTTGATGTTCAGGATATTTTGAGTTGGACTCAATCTCGTTTAGTATCTTTATGATGTTGGCTTTCGTAAAATACTTGTCTTTACTTACTTCTAACAAACCATTGAGTAAAAAGTAGTTTTTTAATTCATCATCTATCGCTAAAAAGGAAAATTTTTGCAAGGCATCAGAAAGTGCTGTGTAACTCGATTTGTCGTTGATGGCTTTAGAAATATCAAAACCTTCTACTTTTAAAGATAAGCTTTTAAATTCACCTTTAAAAAATGCTTTAAAGAAAGCCGTATATTCGGGGTTGTAATAAAGAACCTGTTTTTCGTGAATGTAAGCTAAGAATAAATTCGCTTTTAAATTTTGACTGTTCTTTGCATCTGATTTTTTATAGGAAACGTCTAAAGAACTTTGAGTAACCGCAATGCTGTATTGAATGTAGTTTTTTACAAAGGTAGAATTCGATTCTTCCGCTTCTTTTAACATTTTAATTTTAAAAGACGTTAGTTTTGGATCCACAGAATGATCTCTTTTTTCAAAAAGTAGTCGGTTACTTTCGAAAAAATCATCAAACTTTCCATTGAACTTACTTATTTGTTGGTTTAACTCATTTGGAACAGGGAAGTTAAAGTTTAAAGAAAGTTGTTTGTCGTAGATTCTTCCTTTATTAAAAGCTTCGCTATAACTCAAATTAATGTTGTAAACTTCTCCCGGTTGAATGTAAAACGACGTGGTTTTGTCTTCAATTTTTAAGAATACCTTTTTGGTCACCTGGGCATCAAATTCAAAATGGTAAGTCCCCTTTTCTGCAATGGTAGTAAACCCTATGGGTTCTTTTTTAGAGCTAATGTAATCTGAGTAGGTGTACAATACCAATTCTTTACCTTTAAAACCCTTTGAGTTTCCTTTAACAACAGTTGTGCTTGCGGTTAATGAAGAAACGAAAAAAATAAAAAGGACGATTAATGTGTGTGGAATTTTACTCAAGTGAACTAGTTTAGTTGATTTTATCTTTTAAAATTGCAGGTACAAATTGACTAGCATCTCCATTATTAATTATAATATCACGAACAATTGTTGAATTTATTGCAGAGAGCGATGGAATTGTTGAAAGATAGATGGTCTCAATATCTTCGTCCATTGCTTTATTCATCTGAGAAATCGAGTTCTCATAGACATAGTCAGCACTATTTCTAATCCCTCTTAAGATGTATTTCGCACCAACAGTTTTGCAAAAATTAATGGTTAACCCTTTATAAGTCTTGATTTCAATTTTCGCATTGTCGTTAAAAGTAAGCTGAATAAAATCAGTACGCTGTTCTAATGAAAAATGATATTTTTTAGAAGAATTGATTCCGATAGCTATAATTATTTTATCGAAAAGAGGCAATGCTCTTTCTATAATGTTTTGATGACCAATAGTTATTGGATCAAAGGAACCCGGAAATACTGCAATTTTCATAATAATGATGATGTATTTGATTCAAAAATACTTAAAACTATTCTAGATCAATTCATTTGATTGAATTGTAAGAATTATAAACCTAGGGTTAATCTCCGTTTAACGCTCTACATTATTTATAATCCGGAGTAACTTTTACGAAAAAAAAATGTCGTGGCTTAAGAAAAGTTAAAAAATTTGGATCTATTGGCTGTTGCTTTCCATTTTACAGTGGATTAGCTTATAGTGAATGAAAGTTATCTAGCAGTGATAAGATTTAGGTGTTGACTTTTTATTTCATTTTTTTAGCTACTCAATTAAGTAAAATTACATATGCATTTATAGCATTGTAAATCAGTTGTTTACGCTATTTTTTTAGTTGTATTTTTATCTCACATTTGCCAGGTAATTTAAAAAGAGTATATCCGATTGAGTAGCTACTATCTTTTTCTTTGGGTTACAAAGGCGAAATCCGAAAAGCCTATATTAATAGAGTAGGAATTTATTATTATTATAATTATTATGAATAAATCTTATGAAACACCCACTATGGAAGCTGAAGTATCGTTGGGAACTACGGTCGGTATTAGTACAGTTACACCTGCAGAATGTTCTGTATTTGTTCAAATTTGGGTAGACACAAATGCCATTCAGGCAGGATCAACTAATGGGGTCTATTTAATTGATAGTAACCAGAGTAGTGGAAGCTCTAAAGAAGGTAGCCCTTTATTAAATACTCACATTCCTACAAACTCTAAAATTTGTTGGCAATTAGTAGCGGTAAACAAAAACTGGAAGGGTGAATTAAGTATTCAAAATTTTAGTAATTCAGGTGTTTTTGGCGCCAGTGGGACTCCAAAAAGAGTTGATGCAACAACATGGACAGGTCAGGTTCAAGATAATGGTTCAGATAATTATCAAATCATTTTCAATGTACAACAAGAAGGTGGTTCTGGTATTTCAGTTACCGTAAATCCAACATTAACAGTTACAAACCAATAAACTTATAAAAATGTATTTAAACGATAAAAAGGTAGTATTAAAAGGTGAACCAAGTGGCACGTTACTAAAGCCGCTTACAGCAATTACAATTGCAGTGGATACCGCATATGTTGTTTCTCAACAAGGCCAAAGAATAAACGAAGGTGTTTACATGATGGATAACATGGAAGCAAATGGGAGTGAAGATGAGGCTCAAATGGAATTGCATACCATGTGCCCAGTAGGAAGTTTAATCGGATTTAATGCCGTTCCAATTAACGCACTTTCTTCGAATAAGGGAACAGTAGAAATTACTGGATTTACAGTCTCTCAAGGCTCTGTATTTACAGCTACAGGAGCTCCGCAGAAACAAGATGAATCTGGAGACTATTGGATTGGGCAAGCCGTTAAAGCGGGAAGTCAAACCTATCAGGTTCAATTAAAAGTTACAAATGGTGGGTTAAATCCTACTCCTTATTATGTGAATTGGGATCCATTTATTACTGCACAATAAATTAACAAGGGGGTTAACATCTTAACATAAGATGTTAACCCTTTTTTTATCAATAATAGACAGAAATAAAAACCAATTCCAATGGAAACTTTTCGTTGAGAAGATTTTATAGGAAGGTAATTCTTAGCTCTTTGTACTTTCGAAAAATGTACAGAGGACAATTTATTCTTTGCCACGATTGTTAAACGAAGGGAATTTTTTAAACGAAGTTATTTTTTAATGTAAAAACGATAGATCAACCTCATTTTAAAAACGAGACCATCTTTAAACGTTGGGTTTAAAACGGTTCTGTCATCACCAAATCGGAAAGCCGAAAAACCGAAATCAGCGGTATCATCAGCAGCATAAACTTTGTAGCTTCTGCCAATGGTATAACCTGTTTTAGTCTGTAGTAAAATACTTTTGGTTAGATTAAACTGAAGGTAGCCAAAAATGTCATTCGATTTTTTAACGACATATTTTGAATCTTCACTCAACTGATAACTTCTTACAAAAGCAGCAAAACTAGCGCCCACTTTCATGAATTTATTCAATTTATAATTAACATCAGCCCAAATGGGTAAGGTTAAATTGACTTCAAACTTTCCATTCTCACTTTTATAATAAAGACCTAATAAAGGAACAACAAAAGGACCAAACCGTTCTCCGTTATAATACAGGCCAATGTTGTAGTTCAAGTTTTCTTTTTTATGATACTTCATCAAAGCCAGAGCTCCAAACTGAAAATCTTTAGCGCCTATATTTTTAAAATCAGAAGCCAACTTGGGCAAAAGCAGGTAAGTGCCACTCCATTTAGAAGAATGTTTTTTGTTAAAACCAACCTTTAAAGTTGCACTAGAAATGGTTCTGTAACGATCTAAAGGGTGCAATTGGGTGGTGATTTGATCAAGAGCAAACCCAGTTAAAATAACATTACTGTCATTGAGTTGAATGGGTAGCGTTACATCTAATCCAAAGTCTTCTACACGGGTACCTCCTCCAAGACTATCAAAATTATTTTCTGGAGTATTACTGTAATGAAAACGAGCTAAATCTACATAATCTTGTCCAAAAGAGACAATTGAAAAGAGAGCAAAGACAAGAGAAAGAAGACTGTTTTTTAGCATCATTAAGAAAGTTCTATCACCGTAATTTCTGGCAAGATACCAACTCTACCCGGATAACCAATAAATCCTAAACCACGATTTACATAAAGTTGTTGTTGTTTTTGTTCATATAATCCAGCCCAATTTTTATAAATATATTGAGAAGGACTCCATTTAAAACCGGGGATTTCTACACCAAACTGCATGCCATGAGTATGTCCAGAGAAAGTAGCAGCAATATCAGGGTGGTTGGGTAAAACGTGTGCATCCCAATGAGTAGGGTCGTGACTTAATAACAATTTAACATCAGTTGCTAAGCAACCAACTTTAGCTTTATCAATATCTCCGAATTTTTGAAAACGAAGTTCGCTTCCCCAATTCTCAACACCTAAAATGGCTAAACGTTCATTCTCCTTTTCTAGAATGTGATTTTCGTTTCGCAACAATTTCCAGCCTAATTTTTTATGAACCGCTTCCATTAGTTGATAATTATGCGCTTTGCCTTCAAGGTCCTCTTTTTTGTAGAAATAGTCTCCATAATCATGATTACCTAAAATAGAATAGACTCCCATTGGCGCTGTTATTGTTTTCAGGGTATCAATAAAAGGGAGTGCCTCTTCTGTAATATCATTCACTAAATCTCCAGTAAAAAAAATGACATCAGGTTGTTGTTGCGCTATCAATTTAATCGCTTTTTCAAGTGGTGCAGTAGAGATGAAACTACCCGTATGAATGTCTGATATTTGAACAATTTTAAGTCCTTTAAAAGCACTAGGTAGGTTTGGTATTTTTAATTTTTGTTGATGAATCGTATAATCAAAAGCAGATTTAAGAACACCAAACATTAAGGTGCTAAAAGGAATGATCGAAGCAATTAGAGCAGTCTTTTTTAAGAATTCTATTCTGGAAATTCCATTGCTTTTTTCAGTCGGCGTTATTGACTTTTTTAGTATTTTTTTACTTAACCAAGTGGTCAATTTAAGGAGGTCATAAACCATTAGAAATATCGAACCAATGAGTTTTGATAAAGCAATGATTAAAAGAACGCCCATAATGTAGGTTCTCGCAAATTTGGGAGGGGGCGTTTGGGCGATAAAAAAGGATGCCGCATAAAACATAAAACCTATGGTAAACAAGGTGAACAGCCAATAAGAAACCTTTAGGATGGTATTCGGAAAACTAGGAAGGTTTTTAAAAGTGCCTTTTAAAGCTCTGTAGAAGTAGAGGTCAACGCTTAGTAGGATAAGTATTCCAATAAGAATAAATTTAAGATACATTGATTTTTAGGATTGAACTGAATATTAAAAGTGTAAAATTGCATATAATTAAATGGTTTTAAACAAATGATAAAACTGTTTTATTTTTAATTTAAGATAATATTGTTTTTCAATAAAAAAGATTACATTTGCAACCGTTTTCACAGCAATAAGGATAAAAAATAAAAGATGAGAAAAGATATACACCCAGAAGAGTACAGAACAGTAGTATTTAAAGACATGTCAATGGACGAGTCATTTTTATGTAAGTCTGCCGCTGCGACTAGTGAAACTATTAAATGGGAAGATGGAAATGAATATCCATTAATCAAATTAGAAATTTCTTCTTTATCACACCCGTTTTACACAGGTAAGATGAAGTTAGTAGATACTGCTGGTAGAATTGATAAATTCAAAAACAGATACGCGAAGCATAAAAAATAAAAATAAATACATAATATTTCTAAAAAGTCCTAGTTCTTACTAGGACTTTTTTTATTTTAGTAAACTAATTTTTAGGCGATGAATATTATTTTTTTTGAGGATAAAAGAGCACCTTTTTTACCATTGGTTTATACCAGACCAATCGCAAAACTTAGAATCGGAATTTTAACCATTGAGGAAAAATGGCAGAAAAAATTTGAAGAAAAAAACGTTTTTACAACGATATCCTATTTAACCGAAGCTTATTTAGCAGATAAATACCCTTTAATTGAGTCCGATCAAAATGTTTTTATTAATGCACGTTTTTTACCGAATGAACGCTTAATAAATTTTATCATTACTAATTTAGTAGCTGATGAAGCGCTATTTTTTGAAGAGAGTTTGGTGGTTTCTAAATGTACGATGGAACAGTTTAAAGCTGAATCCTATTACATCAAAGATCAGAATGAGAGTTTTGTATCTATAGAATTAAAGAAGGTTACTGATATTTTTTCTAACAACGGTTTAGCCATTGAACAAGATTTTGAACTCCTAACTAAAGGAAGACAATCCGCTAAAATAAGTACTACAAATACCATTATTGGAGAGCATATTTTTTTAGAAGAAGGTGCAATTGTTGAAGCTTCGGTTTTAAATTCGTCTGCCGGTCCAATTTATATTGGTAAAAATGCGGAGATAATGGAAGGGAGTTTAGTTCGTGGACCATTAGCAATGTGTGAAAGTTCAGCATTAAAGATGGGGGCTAAGATTTATGGTCCAACCACTATAGGACGGTTTTCTAAAGTTGGAGGAGAGGTAACAAATTGTGTGATCCACGATTATTCCAACAAAGGGCATGATGGATTTTTAGGAAACTCTGTAATCGGTGAGTGGTGTAATTTAGGCGCAGATACCAATACTTCTAATCTTAAAAATAATTACGGAGAGGTGAAGCTTTGGTCATACGAAGCCCATCGTTTATCGGATACAGGTCTACAGTTTTGTGGATTGATAATGGGTGACCATTCTAAATGTGGAATTAATACGATGTTTAATACAGGAACAGTTGTGGGAGTTTCCTCAAATATTTTTGATGGAGGATTTCCTCCTAAATTTGTGCCTTCATACAGTTGGGGTGGAGCCGCAGGTTTTGTGGAGTCTAAATTAGAGAAGATGATAGGTGTGGCAGCCATTGTTATGGCACGAAGAAAGATCAACTTAGAAGAGAAGGATAAAGCCATTTTAACTGCCATTTTTGAAATGACTGCTAAGTTTAGGGAGTAATCCCGCCAAAATTTCAGGTATAAACTAATGGCACGGCTCTTGAAATAGAAGGGAAAGACAAGTGTTTTATAGGGAAGCGTAAAATAGCTGTCATTATGACTTGAAGATTTTGCTTTTAAGTAATTAGATAGATAGATTAGAGGTGAGACAAGCTTGAACAAGTTATTTTTTAATAAGTGTTTTTTTGCGAGTTTCATCTGACATTAAAATAGAATAGACACATGAAAGATAGTTTTGATATGGATAGCATTATGATAAGTAATGTATTGGATGAAGAGGCAGAGTTTATCCCCTTGTTATCACCAGATGATGAAGAGCAGATTAATGCAGAAGAGACCCCAAATGAATTACCAATTTTGCCGTTAAGAAATACCGTTTTATTTCCTGGAGTTGTAATACCTATTACTGTTGGCAGAGACAAGTCGATTAAATTGATTCAAGACGCCTATAAAGGAGATAAAACTTTAGGCGTTGTAGCTCAAAAAAACGATCAAGTTGAAGATCCAAAAGAGGGAGATTTAAACGCTATCGGTACCATCGCTCACATTCTTAAACTGTTAAAAATGCCCGATGGTAACATCACGGTTATTATTCAAGGGAAAAAACGATTTAAGACCAAAGAGTATACACAGAATGAACCTTATTTAAAAGCAAAGATTGAAGCGTTTAATCAATTGAAGAAACCTTCAGGTAAAAGCTTTGACGCATTAGTTGGATCCATTAAAGATTTAGCTTCTCAGATTATTGAGCAATCCCCCACAATCCCTACAGAAGCAACTTTTGCCATAAAAAATATTGAAAGTCCTACTTTCTTAATTAATTTTATTGCTTCTAATATGAAGGCTGATGTGCCTACTAAACAAGGGCTGTTGCAAGTGCCTGAGTTAAGTGAAAGAGCTAAATCATTATTGAAACACTTGACAAAAGAGTTGCAATTACTAGAATTGAAGAACGATATTCAATCTAAAGTTAGAACAGATTTAGATCAACAACAAAGAGACTATTTCTTAAATCAACAAATCAAGCAGATACAAGAAGAATTGGGTGGAGACCCCCAAGAACAAGATCTTGAAGAGTTTAAGGAAAAGGCAAAAAAGAAAAAATGGAATAAAACAGTTTCCGAAAGATTTGAAAAAGAATTGCTCAAATTCCAACGTTTAAACCCCCAATCCGCTGAATATTCGGTGCAATTAAATTATTTAGAAACCTTAATTGAATTGCCTTGGAATGCTTATACGAAGGATAATTTTGATTTAAAAAGAGCTCAGAAAATATTAGATAAAGACCACTTTGGATTGGAAAAAGTGAAAGAACGAATTATTGAATATTTAGCCGTTTTAAAACTAAAAGGAGATATGAAATCTCCAATATTATGCTTGTACGGTCCTCCAGGAGTTGGTAAAACTTCTTTAGGAAAGTCTATTGCAAAAGCCTTAGACAGAAAGTATGTAAGGATGTCTTTAGGTGGAGTTAGAGATGAAGCTGAAATAAGAGGGCATCGTAAAACCTATATTGGGGCAATGCCGGGCAGAGTCATTCAGAACATTAAAAAAGTGAATTCCTCTAACCCTGTTTACGTCTTAGATGAGATCGATAAATTAGGTTCTAGCCATCAAGGAGATCCTTCTTCGGCTTTACTAGAAGTGTTAGATCCTGAACAGAATGAGAATTTTCATGATAATTTCTTAGAATTAGATTACGATTTATCTAAGGTGCTTTTTGTTGCCACGGCTAATTCTCTTTCTAACATTCAACCAGCGTTGAGAGATCGAATGGAAATTATTGAAATAACAGGGTATACCGTTGAGGAGAAGATAGAAATAGCCAACAAACATTTAATTCCCAAATTGTTAAAGAATCATGGGATGAAGAAGGTGCATTTAAATCTAACAAAGAAAATTATAGAACGAGTGATTACGGATTATACCCGTGAATCAGGAGTAAGATCTTTAGAAAAAAGATTAGCTAAAATTGTTCGAAGTTTAGCCAAGCACATTGCTATGGATGAAGAGTTTGAAGCGAAAATTACGGAAGAGAAATTATTGAAAATATTAGGCCCTGGACATTCTAAAGATAAATATCAAGGAAATGAAGTGGCTGGTGTTGTAACAGGTTTAGCCTGGACTTCCGTTGGAGGAGACATCTTATTTATTGAATCTATTTTGAGTAAAGGGAAAGGAAAATTAACCTTAACCGGAAACTTAGGAGATGTAATGAAAGAATCAGCAGTAATTGCGTTGGCTTATTTAAAAGCACATGCAGAGTTGATCGGTTTACAGCCTGAGGTTTTTGAAAAATGGGACATTCATGTTCATGTTCCTGAAGGAGCAACACCTAAGGATGGACCTTCAGCAGGAATTACCATGCTAACTGCTTTGGCTTCTGCGTTTACACAGAAAAAAGTAAAAAGTAATTTAGCAATGACCGGAGAGATTACCTTGCGAGGAAGAGTTCTTCCAGTTGGAGGAATTAAAGAGAAAATATTAGCTGCTAAACGAGCCGATATCAAAGAGATTATTTTATCTGAAGATAACCGAAAAGACATCGAAGAGATCAATGAAAAGTACCTTAAAGGCTTAACTTTTCAATATGTAAAAACAATGATGGAGGTAGTTGATTTAGCGTTAACAAATCAGAAGGTAAAACAAGCTTTAAAAATAGCTTAAGAAAATATAAAAAGAGATTAGCGCGTGGAAAATTAAATTTTTCACGCGCTTTTTCAGTTTTATAAAGACGATCAACAACTGTTAATAATTTCTGAAAAAATTACGTTTTTTAAGCACTTAAAAAATTACATTTGTTAGTCTCGGACAAACGAGAAATAATAAAATAGACAGATGAAATTTATAGTATCAAGTGAAATCTTATTAAAGAAATTACAACTGATTGGAGGCGTATTAAATTCAAGTAATACATTGCCAATTTTAGATGATTTTTTATTCGTAATTAAAAAAGGAGAATTAAGCATTACTGCTTCTGATTTAGAAACTACAATGGTTACTAAAATTTCTATTGAAGCAAAAGAAGATGGTGTAATTGCTATTCCCGCTAAATTGCTTTTAGATACCTTAAAAACATTTCCTGATCAACCGTTAACTTTTACAATTGATCCAACCACTTTCGGAATCGAAATTTCTTCAGATTACGGGAAATATAAGTTAAATGGACATGACGGAACTGAATTTCCTAAAACACCAAAATTAGAAAAGCCATCAAAGCTTGATGCTGATGCTAGTGTTTTATCAAATGCAATAAATAAAACATTATTTGCTACAGGTAATGATGAATTAAGACCCGTAATGTCAGGTGTTTTCTTTGAAATTAATAATGATGATATCACTTTTGTGGCAACGGATGCTCACAAATTAGTGAAATATAAGAGATCAGATTTGAAAGGAGATAAAGTAGCCTCTTTTATTTTACCTAAAAAACCGTTAACATTATTAAAGGGGATTTTGGGGAATGTTGGAGAAACCGTTACTGTTGAGTATAACGAAACCAATGCCATGTTTGTTTTTGGATCTACTAAAATGCAGTGTAGATTAATTGACGGGAAATACCCGAACTACAACGCGGTTATTCCAACAGAAAATCCTAACAGTTTAACAGTAGGAAGAACAGGTTTGTTAAACTCGATTAAAAGAGTTTCTATTTTCTCCAATAAAACAACACACCAAGTTCGGTTAAAAATGACGGGAAGTGAATTGCATATTTCTGCTGAAGATTTAGATTTTGCAAACGAAGCAAATGAAAGGTTAACCTGTCAGTATGAAGGAGAAGACATGGAGATTGGTTTTAACTCTAGATTTTTAATTGAAATGTTATCCAATTTAGAATCAGATGATGTAAACATTGCAATGTCTGCATCCAATAGAGCAGGAATTTTAACTCCTTGCGAAAAGAATAATGAAGCAGAAGAGGTGCTAATGTTGGTAATGCCTGTAATGTTAAACAATTAATGTCATTCTCAGCTGGACTGGGAATCTAAATAAAACACAAAAAACTGTCGTGGTAAACTATAAGCCATTGACAGTTTTTTATTTCTAGGAAACCCTAACACGAGTATGTTTGGATCCTTTCAATTTTAAAACGAAGAGATGGAATTATTAAAAGAACTTTGCACAATTCAAGCTGCAGCGGGAAGTGAATATGTGATGACTGAATTTTTATTAAACTACATCGATAAGAATAAAGGAAGGTGGAAAGTTCAACCAGAAATTATTTCTGGTGAAGGTTTTCAAGATTGTATTCTATTAGTTTTTGGTAAGCCAACTACAGCAATTTTTGCTCATATGGATTCGATAGGGTATACAGTGGGTTATAAAAATAATTTGATAAAAATTGGTGGACCAGGAGCTAAGAAAGGCGCTAAATTAGTTGGCGTTGATAGTCAAGGAGAAATAGACTGTACTCTAAATACAGAGGAAGATGACCATCAGTTTTTAACTTACTCCGCAGGTTTTTCGAGAGAAATAGATAGAGGTACTACACTCACTTACAAGCCAGACTGGAGAGAGGATGAGGAATTTGTTCAATGTTGCTATATGGATGACAGACTAGGAATGTGGAATGCTATACAGGTAGCTGAAACATTAGAAAATGGAGTAGTAGTATTTTCTGCTTGGGAAGAACATGGAGGTGGAAGTGTTGGTTATTTAGCAAGGTACTTGTATGAGCAACTCAATGTGAAACAAGCCTTAATTTCTGACATTACTTGGGTTACTGAAGGGGTTACTCACAATAAAGGGGTGGCTATTTCTATGAGAGATTCAGGAATTCCTAGAAGAACTTATTTGAATCGAATTATTGAATTGGCCAAAGAAAGTGGAGTTCCTTATCAATTAGAAGTAGAAAGTGCTGGAGGAAGCGATGGAAATTCTTTGCAAGATGCTCCGTATCCATTTGATTGGTGTTTTGTTGGTGCTCCAGAAGACTTTGTGCATACGCCTGATGAAAAAGTACATAAGAATGATATTACAGCAATGGTTGATTTGTATAAGTATCTCATGAAACATTTGTAGTTCCCGTTCAAATTTAAGAGGCTGCCGTTCACTAAAAAAAGTGATTTTCTACTTTGGAGAGGCGTTTTTTATGAGGTGAATGTACTATCTATAGATTCTTTACAAACTGGATTAGGGTGTGATCGTTGGTTTCTCCTTAATTTAATCGTTAATCCATCTTATCAATTGAAGACTAACGAAACCATTTGTTCTGGTGACAATATTTTTTTTGATGGAACCTTTATTCATGTAGTTGTAAACTATATGAGTTCCACTCAAAAAAATTAAGCATGTGATCGTATAATCCTGTTAAATTTACCTATTCAAACACTTAATACGCAATCTATTTGTCAAGGTAATTCTTTCTTTTTAGAAGGGGAAGACCAAAGCGTGGCAGGTAATTATGTTGATTCCTTGGAATCTTATTTGGGGTGTGATAGTATTGTACTAACAGAACTCAGCGTCCTATTACCACCTATTATTACTGCGTTTTTAGATACTACGATTAATAAAGGAAGCTCCGTTCAATTAGGTGTAGTAGGTGCAGATTCATATGTATGGACACCAAATTATAGTTTAAGTTGTGATGATTGTCAGTATCCGATTGCGAGCCCTCAAGTTACAACATCCTATTTTGTGGAGGGGAGTTTTGAGGGGTGTTCTTCTTTTGATACAATTACAATTACGGTTAATGATATCTATACATTTCTATGGATACCAAATAGTTTTACACCCAATGGAGATCTGCTGAACGATGAGTTTGTAATAGCTGGCGAGAATATTAAAGAATTTAAAATTTTACTATTTAACAGATGGGGAGAACTGCTGTTTCAATCAAATAATATAGGCAATTGCTGGGGTGGTTTTTATAAAGGAAAAAAAGTGCCTTCAGGGGTATATGTCTATAAAGTTGAAGTACTGTCTGAAAATTCTGAAAATATTGAAAAGTTTGGTCATATTAATTTAATGAGGTAGATTAAAAGAATGGACAAGAATAAATCACGACATTTGTACTTTACATAATGAAACATTTGTAGTATTTTAGCAGTAAAATAAATTTGATGAAAAAATATTTTTTCTTTTTATTAGGTGTCTTTGCTCTTTTGTCAGTTGAGGTTAATGCTCAATGTGGTGGAGACACTACGTCTACTTTATCTATTTCTGAGGTGATTATGCCTTCAGTTTTCACCCCAAATTTTGATGGTAAAAATGATGGGTTTAATATTTCTGGGGGTTGTATTACAGCTGTAGATAAAAAAATATACAACAGACATGGAGCCTTATTGTTCGATTCAAACTTAATTAACGAAGTTTGGAATGGTAGAACTACAGCAGGAAAAGAAGTTTCTGAAGGCACTTATTTTTATATATTCCAAGTAGAGATGCTTGTGGATGGAGTTACGACTTCCAAAACTTTTAAAGGCTCACTTTCTTTATTTAGGTAATACATTGGCTGATTTACGTCCATTAATTCATTTTTTTTGATAGTTCTATTCAGCTTTATTAAATTGGGCCGGTTAAAAAAATAAATTCATTGGTCTACTTTTAACAAGAGTTCTACAGCTTCATACTTCAGGAGATCTTACGTTCTCTGTCTGGGTAAAAACTCCAACTTCTTGGCCAAGTACCTATCGTGATCCAATGATTTATGCTCGATACTCTAGTGTTGGGTATAACTGGCAATTAAAAATAGCATTGAAAAAATAGATTTAAAAATAGAAAGAGCTAAATTTATTTCCTCCTTTTTTATTTTTTATAATCCATAATAATCCATAATAATCCAATTTCCTTACCTTAGCCACAAATACGAATAAATGAAACAAGCCGTAGTTAAAAAAGGGAAAGTTATTGCTCAAAATGTTGCCACTCCAAATGTGAGTAAAGGTAGTGTTTTGATAAAAGTACATTATAGCTGTATTTCTGCAGGTACAGAAATGACAAGTGTTAATACCACTAAAAAATCATTGATAAAGAGAGCCATTGACTCTCCCGATGAGGTTAAAGAAGTACTTGATTTCGTGAAGTCAAATGGCATTCAAAAAACAATTCAAAAAGTTAGAGGAGTTATTGATGGCGGAAAGCAAACTGGTTACTCCGTTGCGGGAGAAGTTATAGCGATTGGAGAGGACCTCAATAATTTCCAAATAGGAGATAAAGTTGCCGCAGCAGGTGCTGGAATTGCAAATCATGCAGAGTATGTTGATGTACCTACCAATTTGGTGATGAAAATGCCGAATGAGTTAGACTATAGATTGGCTTCAACAGTTACTATGGGTGGAATTGCTATGCAAGGAGTTCGTAGAGCAGATTTAAGGTTTGGAGAAAGTTGCGTTGTTGTTGGTGCAGGAATTCTTGGGTTGTTAGCATTACAGATGTTGAAGTTAAGTGGTGTAAGAGTTCTTGTTACAGATTTAGATGAGCACCGTTTAGCATTGGCAAAAGAGTTAGGGGCTGATTTATGTATCAATCCCATAAAAGAAGATGCGGTAAAAGTTTCGAATAGTTTCTCTGGAGGCTATGGAGTTGATTGCGTTTTATTTACAGCAGCAACATCAAGTAGTAAACCTTTAGCTGACTCCTTTAAAATGTGTCGTAAAAAAGGAAAAGTAGTGTTGGTTGGTGTTGTTGGGATGGAAATTAACAGAGGCGATATGTATGCTAAAGAACTAGACTTTCAAATCTCTACTTCTTACGGACCAGGAAGGTATGACCGCAATTATGAAGAAAAAGGATTAGATTATCCCTTGGCATATGTTCGTTGGACCGAGAATAGAAATATGACAGAGTATTTAAGTCTGTTAAATGAAGGGAAGATTAACCTTGAACCATTAATTGATGGTGTTTTTGGAATTGAAAAAGTAGACGAAGCATTTGCAAGTTTAGATGCTGAAGGCCAAAAACCAATTATTGTTTTATTGGATTACAAACATTCCTCAAACGATAAAAAAGTGGAGCTTAATTCTAAGCCAGTAAACAAAGAAAGTATTAATGTTGGAATAGTAGGCGCTGGTAATTTTGTTACCGGAATGCACTTGCCTAATATGAGAAAATTAGGGAATAAATATGCATTAAGAGCAGTGATGAATAGAACTGGATTTAGTGCAGATGCTGTAGCAAAACAATTTGGTGCGGCTTATTCTACAACAGATTTTGAAGAGATTATTAACGATGCAGCTATTGATTTAGTGATGATAACAACTCGTCATGATAGCCATGCAGATTATGTATTAAGAAGTTTAAAAGCAGGCAAACACACTTTTGTTGAGAAGCCGTTGGCAATTGATCAAGAAGGATTGGATAAAATAAAAGAATTTTATGATTCAGACGCAGCCAATAAACCGGTTTTAATGACAGGCTTTAATAGACGATTTAGTCAATTTGCCACTGAAATAAAGAAACATACAGACAAAAGGATTAACCCTTTATTTATTCAATATAGAATGAATGCAGGATTCATTCCTTTAGATAACTGGGTACACGAGCATGGAGGAAGAATCATTGGAGAAGCATGTCATTTAATTGATTTAATGACATCTCTAACGAATTCTAAAATTAGCACAATAAGCTATGAAAAGCTTTCGCCAAACAATGATAAGTTTTCACAACAAGATAATGTTGCTATGATTCTTAAATATGAAGACGGATCGGTTTGTAATATTCATTATTTTGCATCGGGGAGCAAAAAACTTTCTAAAGAGTATATGGAAGTTCATTATGATGAAAAGACAATCATTATGGAGGATTATAAAACGCTAAAAGGGCATGATGTAAGTGTGAAAGAGATGAATTTAAACAGAAGTGAAAAAGGGCAAAAAGAGGAGTTAGAAGCACTTTACGAAACATTAAAAGGCAATACTAAAGATTGGCCAATAACATTAGAAGATATGGTTCAAACTACAGAAGCAACTTTTTTGATTAACGAAAATTAACGGAAGTAGATACAGAATTTTGTTTGTTTCAATTTACTTAACTTAGCTGAAATATTATATCGTAGAAATTATAAATAATGGCAATTAAAGCATCCATTGATAGGTGGAAAAACATATTTCAGAAACTAAAGCAATACGAGCGAAGGTTTCGGTTTATTGAAATGAATCTTGAAAATATTTTACAGGAAAAACATCTTGAATCTAGTAAGATGGAACTAAGTTATAAAAATTTTTTTAGAGCTAAAGAATTTAAAGTGCATTCTCAAAATGGAGAGGATGGATTAATGCTATATATTTTTTCGCAGATAGGGATTACAAATCGAAAATTTATTGAATTTGGAATTGGTGACGGAACAGAATGTATTGCCGCAAATTTATTATTAAATTTTGGCTGGTCAGGCTTAATGATTGAAGGCAGTTCTGATTATGTGAATTTTGCTTCAAATTATTACAATTCTAACCCTAAGATGCAGGGAGAATTAAAAATTTTAAATAAGTTTATTACACAAGAAAACATTAATTCTTTATTTAAAGAAGGCGGTATTGAAGGTGAAATTGATATGCTTTCGATAGATATTGATGGAAATGATTATTGGGTTTGGAAGGCTGTGGAAATTGTATCTCCAAGAGTAGTAATTATTGAGTATAACGCAACATTCGGAAAAGATAAGCCGATTACTGTTGAGTATGATTCAGCATTTATTCGTCATGATAAACATGAAAGCGGCTATTACCATGGAATCTCATTAAAGGCAGCAGAAAAATTAGGCAAAGAAAAAGGATATGTTCTTGTTGGTTGTGATTCTGAAGGAGTGAATGCATTTTTTGTAAGGAATGATATCCCATTAGGGAAATTACAAGTGATATCTGCCGAAGATGCTTACTACGAGCAAAGAGTTAGAGTGGATGTTGAGCCAACAGAAAAACAATTTAATACAATTAAGCATTTACCTCTAGTTGAGGTTTAATTTCGATTAGTATAACATGGGAGTTTTTAGAAATTTGCTAAAAGTATTTACAAAGGAAAAAGATGTTTCTGCTACCTTTAAAAATATTTATGAAAATAAAAGATGGGGAATAAAAGGGAGTGAAAAATTTAATTCAGGAACAGGTTCTGATGACTTGATTTCTAACCGCTTTATTGACTTTACAACAAACTATATCAAAGAAAATGAAATCACTTCAATAGTCGACTTAGGTTGTGGAGATTTTAGAGTTGGAAGTCAATACATTTCTCCTCAAATTAAAAAATATGTTGGAGTTGATGTCGTTGATATTCTAATTGAGCACCATGGAAAAGAATTTGGAGATGAAGTTAAATCATTTCAATGTTTAGATATCATTAATGACGAATTACCCAAAGGAGAACTCTGTATTATTCGTCAAGTATTACAGCATTTATCTAACGAGCAAGTTCAACAAATATTAGTAAAGCTAAGAACTTATAAGTACGTTTTAATTTGTGATCATGTTCCTGGTGGAGAGTTTACTCCAAATAAAGAGAAGAAACATGGGGAAGATATTAGATTAAAATACAATTCAGGCTTAGTGTTTAATGCCGCACCGTTTAATGAAAAACTTAAAGTTGCCGATACGTTTGTTTTAGAATCTTTTGGTGATGGAACGTCTAAATTATTAACTTGGATAAAGGATGAATAAGAAAAAATTAAATTTAGGGTGTGGAACTGATATTCGGGAAGGGTGGATAAATCTAGACAATTTTGAATCTGATTTATTGGATGTAAATCATGATTTAGAAACGTATCCATATCCATTTGAGGATGGCCATTTAGATGAAATAATTACAATTAATGTATTAGAACACATTGAAAACCCAGTTCGAGTAATTGAAGAATTACATCGGATTACTAAGAATGGAGCTAAGGTAACAATTAGAGTTCCTTATTACAATTCTAAAGACATGGGAACTGATCCAACACATAAAAACTTCTTTTCAGAGCACAGTTTAGATTATTTTGACCCGTCAAAAAGACATTGTCAGAATAGACCCTATTACTCTACTGCAAGGTTTACCATTAATAAAACCAGTACGTATACCAATATCTTGTCACTAAAATATGTTAAAATATCAAACAACATTTTAAAAAAACCGTTGTTATACTTTGCTGGAATATTTGGAAATATAGTTAGCGTAATAGAATTTGAATTGATATGCCTGAAGTAAAAAAAGGAATCTTTATTATTGATTGTTTGTTAGAACCACCATTTGGGGGGATTTCAAAATACTTAACCTATAGTCTACCTAAGGTGGCTAAAGAGATTCCAATTATAGGCATTACTCAAAGAGGCTATGAGAATTTTGGGAATAAAGAAGTAAATCAAGAAAATTTTAAGACAAAACTTATTAAAAGAAAATATTTAGGGCTGGTGATTTTGCCATATCTAATGCTCAAATACTTTAAGTTTACTTACAACCTTTTGGTCAATTATAAAATCCCATTTGTTGAGGTAGCTAAAACCGTTTATTTTTGGTTTCCAGAAGTCGAAAGTTATTTAAAGGAGAATTTGGAGCACTTAAAATACATCCATGTGTATAGTAAACCCTATTCTTCTGGTGCCGTAGGAATGTATTTGTCAAAAAAATACAATTTACCCATGTTAATTACAACATTTGGTGAGATGGTTCCCCATAAAGATGAAATTGAACGTTTAGATGCGTATTCAGAAAAGTTTACCCCCCTAGCTAAGGATGTTTTAGCCCACTGTCTTAAGATCTCTAGTCCTACAAAGTACTGTCAATCCATATTAAACGAATATGATATTGATGTCACTAAAGTTGCATTAACTTACCATGTTTGTGATATTGAGAAGTTTACCACCAATATTGATAAGCATAGTACTATCATTCAGAAACATCCACAGCTTTTGGGTAAAAGGTGTGTTCTTTTTGTTGGGCATATGTTTAAAAGAAAAGCACCTAATTTAATTTTAGAAGCTGCAGCACAAATTAAAGAGTTAGATAAGAACTTGGTTTTTGTTTTTATTGGGCCAGATTTTGGGTTTTATGATGAATTAAAACAAATAGCAAAGGATACTGGTTTGTATGAACAGTGTTTGTTTCCAGGAATAGTATCTCAAGAAGATTTGTTTGAATTTTATTCTTTTGCAGACCTCTTCGTTTTTACAACAATATCTAACATTGAGTGTTTAGGGCTAGTATTTGTTCAGGCAATGTTATCAAATTGTGCCGTAATTGCCTCCAACATATCAGGAGTACCTGAGGTTATAAAACATGGTGAGAATGGATTGCTTTTTGAACCTGGAAATGTTGCTGAATTGAGTGCAAACCTAACGCGTTTTCTAACGGATGAAGCCTACAAAAATAAATTAATGCGAACTGCAAAAAGTTCTGCTTCAGCGCAATTTTCAGAAAAGATAGTGTTAGATCAGATCAAGACATTTTATGAATAAACTTAAACCCATAAAGAAGTGGCTGTTAAGAAGAATCTAAATACGATCTTAAAAGATGTTTATAGCAAGGGCTTTTTTCATCTTTTTTCGGCAAACACTTTAATCCATTTAATAGAATTTGGATCTCAATTTATTGTCGCATGGATTTTATTAGCTGATGATATTGGCAGGATAAAATCATTTCAATCCTTTACAGCTGTTGCTGTTGTAATTGCAGGGTTAGGTTTTAATTCTTCGATACTCAAACTTTGTTCAGAAAAAAATAGAACGCGAATTGAAAAACAAATTTTGTTTTCATCAGCAATTAAAATCACCTTAATATTTAGTTTAATTACGGTTGGAATAATCTTTATGCTATCTTCTTTTGGATTAATTTCTAAGGACACATTAACCAATAAATTCTTTGTTTATTATGCATTATCAATACCGTTGGTGGCGTTAAATAATTTGGTTATCGGATATTTTCAAGCATTAAAATCTTTTAAAGAAATCTCTCTTTTGCTTTTAATAAGTAAGGGAATTCATGTTCTAATTATTTTAATAGCCACCTACTTTTATGGTTTGTTTGGATTTGTAATAGGGTTGATTACTGGCTATTTAATAGGAATTTCACTTTTACTTTACAAAACCGATTTTCTGGTGGGTTGGAATAAAACGACCAAAGAACATTATAAAGAAAATTGGGATTTAGCGAAATTTGCATTTTCTGCAAATGCGGTGAATATACTTACGTTATATTTTGATATGTTTTTACTCAACCATCTTGTAACTGATGCTGAAGAATTAGGTTATTATGGCTTTGCGTTAACATTAATTGCAGGTTTAAGAATTTTAACGACAACTATTCAGCAATTTGTTACTCCTTTTTTCTCTGAATTTTCACATGATTTTAAGCAATCTATAAGAGCATTTAAACGGGCAAATAAAATGTTTATGCTCATCATCTTTGGTGCTGGTATTTGTGGAGGATTACTATTGCCCTATATAATTCAATTTATTTATGGAGGAAAATTCGATGGATCTATTCCCTATTTCCAACTCTTATCAATTGTTTGGGTAATTAGAAGTTTACCTTCTTTAAAAGGACCTTATTTATTAGCTACCGGTTATGTTAAAGTTATATTTTACAGTGTGTTAATCATATTTGCAATATCAGCTGCACCTTATTGGTATTTCGTTAAAAATTACGGAATTAATGGCGCTTTATATGGTCAATTTTTTACGGCAATTGTTTTTTTTGTAGTTATTTCAATTGCTTTTCATTTCACAATTAAAAAGATAGCAGAAAAAAACAAGCGTAAAGATTAGCTGAATCTTCTTTCATTTCCGGTAATTCCTCCCCATTGCCACCATTACAATTAAACCTAACACCGTTCAGCTAATGACTAGTGAAGAAGCTAAAGATATTTTAGTTCTGATGTCATTCGATTTCGGATACAACTTAAATTTGATGGGGTTGCTTAGGTGGAATCTTCATTTCTCTTAAGAGATCGTTTACACGCATAAATTCAGTTTCTACTCCATTTAAATCAGCTTTTCAATCTTCATTTCCTTTATACCAAATTTCAGGAAATTCTGCAAAATTTTCACTTGTAGCAGTTGGAGTGTATTCCATTTGGTTAGGATGAAATGAACTGAATTCAATTGAATTCTAAGGGTTGGAAGAAATCTTTAAATCACCAATGTAAGCTTTATAACGATTGTCAATGATAACACCAGATTGGGGGTTGAAGTTGGTTAGTCTTTCCATTTTTCTTTCAATAAATAGCATAAAATCAATCTTGCTTGTCGTTGTTGTCTCTTCTTCTCCCCTCACGGAGGGAGGAAGAGGAACTATTTTATGAATTATATTTGGGTGTTGGGAACTTAAATGATAGCGTATTATTTTGTTAATCCCTTCAATGCTCTTCGTTTTTTGTTGATGAGGTCTAAACAAAATGATTACTGGTGGATATGGTTTTGCAGGAACAAAGCTTTGCCAGCAATTGAAGTTAAAAGACACTAATTATAAAATTATTGCATTTGATTATACATAATAAATTAAATAATATATGTGCGGATTTGTAGGGTATTTAGGATTAACAAATAACGATGTGATTGATGTTGGATTAGTTGCACAGATGAATGATACGATTAGTCATAGAGGACCTGATGGAGAGGGTTTTGCCTTTTTCGGAAATTATAAGAATGAAGAGGTCTTAAAGTTAAAAGAGGAAAGAAGTGAAGCATTAGTTTTTCAAGAAAATTCTAGAAGAACTTTAGCTTTGGCTCATCGGAGATTATCAATTGTAGATTTAAGTGCAGCAGCAGCACAACCAATGCAAAGCATGGATAAAACCATTACATTACTCTTTAATGGTGAGGTATATAACCATCAAGAAATCAGAGATGAATTAGTTAAGAAGGGGCATACGTTTATCACAGATCATTCAGACACTGAGACGATTATTTATGCATACAAAGAATGGGGGATTGATTGTATTAAAAGGTTTAGAGGGATGTTTTCTATCGCATTGTGGGATGATCTTAATGATACCCTTTGGTTAATAAGAGATAAAATAGGCATTAAACCTTTGTATTTTACAGAACAGAATGGAAGGATTTATTTTGCTAGTGAGATCAAAGCAATTCTTAAAGATCAGAGTATTGAAAGAGCAATTAATCATGAAGGGATGTTTAATTACCTTTCATTTCTGACCGTACCAGCTCCTCAAACGTTATTTAAATATATATATAAAATTCCAGCGGGTCATTACATCAAAATTGAAAATGGTAAAGTTGGCGAATTGGAGCAGTATTGGGATGTTTTTGACGATGTTAAAATGACAACTTCTGATGAGAAAACAATACAGGAAGATTTATTAAAAGAATTAGCTAAAAGTGTTGAATATAGAGGTACAGCAGATGTTCCTGTAGGAGTATTTTTATCTGGAGGAGTTGATTCTAGTCTAAATGCAGCTTTGTTTTCAAAAGTAGCTAAATATCCGGTCAAAGCTTTTTCAGTAGGATATAAAAATGATGATCAATTAAAATCATATACCAACGAGTTTGAATTTGCACGGCAAGCAGCTAATCATGCAAAATGTGATTATCATGAAAAAGAATTAACACAACAAGATTTTATTGATTTTTTACCTAAACTAATTTATCATCAAGATGAACCGATTGGAGACCCCGTCTGTATACCGATATATTACGTTTCTAAATTAGCAAAAGAAAATAACATTACTGTTTGTCAAGTAGGGGAAGGGAGTGATGAATTATTTTGGGGATATGCCACATGGAAATACTTGTTGAGCTTACAAAATCTAACAGATATAAAGTTTATCCCTAATTTTTTTAAGAAAATAGTATTAAAAGGATTAAGTATTGCTGGTAAAGAGGATGCTGTTTATTATGAATGGCTAAAAAGAGCTACAGAAAAAAAGAAAGTATTTTGGGGAGGTGCAGAAGCATTTTCTGAAACGCAGAAACATAAATTATTAACCAAAGAGTTTCTACAAAAAATTAAGCCTAATTATTCATCTTGGAGTATTATAAACAAACATTACCAAGCCTTTCTTTCTAGGTCACCAGAGAAGAGTAATTTAAATTGGATGACATACATGGATCTTAAAATGCGTCTTCCAGAGTTACTTCTAATGAGAGTTGATAAAATGAGTATGGCAGTTTCTCTTGAGGCAAGAGTACCATTTTTAGATGATAGATTTGTCAGTTATGCTATGGGGATTTCATCCAAAGTAAAAACGAAGTATAAAGTTTCAAAATACATTCTTAAAAAAGCAGTAGAAGGAATCCTTCCTCATAACATTATTTATAGAAAAAAACAGGGTTTTGGAGCGCCAGTTTATGATTGGATGATGGATGATTTAGGAGATCTTGCAAAAGAAAAGATTCAGTTGTTTAATAAGCATACAGGCTATTTAGAGATGACTTATGTTGATTCGGTATTTCAACGAAAAGATGGGCCTCAAATATGGTATTTATTAAACCTAGCTTTATGGTGGGAGTATTATATTTACGAAAAAGCGAATTAGATAGAAGAGAATGGAAAAGAACAACTATTTAAAGAACGAGGTTTAACCTTTGTTGTTCCTTACTTTAACTTAAGAATCGAATGAACTCTTAAAGCAATTATTAGTGGGTTTTCGTATACAGTAGTTGCGAATAGTTGGGCCAATAGAGAACTTGATATTTCTAGGTTCAAAGAAAGGGGATAAGGAGAACTACACCACCATTAAGCATAAAATAATAAGCTGTCCAAGAAATCACATAGATGAAAAATTTGGTCAAGGTAAAAACGGTTACAACCTTAATAAAATAAGCACAAAACTTAAGGTAACATCCTAAACTTGGATGGCTGCAATCTTCTTGGTGATGAATTTGATAAACTACCCAAAAATTAAACTTTCTGGGCTTAATTTTTCATCCTTTAGGCTATTTAATACCTGCTCACTTGAATTTAGAAGACAGCTTAAGCTATTTAAACACAGATTGAACTTCTTCTTAAAAATGAAGCCAGCCATTAACTTCTAAATTTCTCTTTTCTAAGCAAACCCTAATTACCAGTTGTATTATTGGTCTTAATTTGTATTACAGGGAGTTGCTTTTTATCTGCCTTACTAAGATAGTAAGGTCTTCTATGCGATCTTGTTGGCAATGTTATTGGATCAAAAAAAAATTAAAAGCAATTCGCAATAGAATCTAATCCATTAATCCGCTTTCATTCCTGGTAATTCTTTCCCCATTGCCATCATTACAATTAAACCTAATGCCATTAAGATAATTAAAATTGAAGAAGCTAAAGAGATCTTAGTTCCAATATAATGAGCTTTAGGATAAAACTTAAATTCAATCTGATGTTGTCCAGCAGGAATTTTCATTCCTCTTAAGAGATAGTTTGTCCGAATAAACTCAGTTTCAACACCATCAACATAAGCTTTCCAATCTTCATTTCCTTTATACCATATCTCGGAAAATACGGCGAAGTTCTCTGAGGTAGAATTGGATGTATATTCCATATGATCAGGATGAAATGCACTCAGTTCAATTGAATTCTGAGCGTTGGAAGAGGTTTTTAAATCACCAATGTACCCTTTAAAACGATTGTCAATGATAGCGGTAGATTGTGGATTGAAGTCGGTTAATTTATTTATTTCCTCATCGGCATTACTGGCCCAATCTATAGTTTCTATAAACCAAACTGAACCTAAGGCTCCAGGGTTTTGTTGCGCAACCTCCTGTCCCGGTTGTCCAGTGATAAAATACTTCGCATTTAACATGTTAAATACATTCATATTCCCTTTAGAAAGATGCCGTTCAATTAATTCTTGATAACGGGATAGTTTTACAGCACTGTACCCTCCAACGTGTTGGTGAAAGTAAGATGGAGTAAGTTCGTTAAATGAATTAACCGAAGCGTTAAAAACTCTGTAATTAACTTCAGGGTCGTTTAAAACTTGTAAATCAGCAGCTGTTGCAACAATCGACTTTTCATAAGACTTCGCTTTCTTAAAGTCATCAGTATTCAGAAATCGTTTGCCTACCAACCACATGTCTCCAATCACCAATAGGGAGATCAATGTTAATCCTAAGGTGATGTTTTGTAGTTTGTTTTTTAAGATTGCCCAAATAATACCAAATAATAAAGCAATAATAACTAAAGTTCTTAAGGCATCACTTTTAACCAAATTCAAGCGGTCTTGCACCACAGAATCCATAGGAAAACCATTTTGAATTAGCTGAGTATCGTAAGGCCCATTAAAATCTAATATCGAACCACCCAATAGGTAAGTTAGTATAGAAATTCCGCCTAATACTCCACCAGATATAAGTAGCCCCTTTTTTAATTGATCAGCAGCATATTTTTTTTCAATAATAATTTTTAATGCCATCATAGCCCCAAAGGTGATACTTATCATCGTTAAGAATAACCACATAGAAGGAGTTCTAAATTTATTGAATAGAGGGAAATGATTAAAGAAGAATTCATTAACAACTAAGAAATCTCCACCCCAAGAAAATACAATTGAAACCCCTATTGTTCCTAATAATATCCATTTTAAATTTCCTTTATAAAGGAATAACATTAATAAGAATAAAAAAATCAATCCTGCACCCATATAAGATGGACCAGAAGGTGTACTTTGAGTTCCATAGTACATCGGGATCCCTTTTAAGTAGTCTTTTATTTTATTTTTTGGAACGCCTTTTTTAGCGAGTTCACTATACGTTTGAGAATCTTTACCAAGACTTGCACCTGGAGCATACACGCCTGGGATTAAGAGGTTAATTGTTTCAACTTGTCCATAACTCCATGACATCGCATAATCAAGATCTAATCCTGATCCTTGTTTTTCATCAGTAACTTTTGTTAATTCTGATTTTCCACTTCTCGTTGACGAACTTCCGTAGTCATAAGTTGTCCATAACAAGGTAATGTTTGGTAATACTCCCAATAGCCCAAATGCGATTAATATTCCAGTTCTTTTAATAAAAACTTGAATTTCTTTTTCTTTTAACGCTTTAAATAATTTTACACCAAATAAAATAGCAATAAAGAAAAGTGAATAATAGATAATTTGAATGTGGTTTGCCATAATGGCTAAGCCTAAAAAAACGCTGGTAAGCACTCCTCCTACTAACCATTTACCACGATAGCTAATTAAAATAGAAGCGATTAGTGGAGGAATAAATGAAACAGTTATCATCTTGGTAGAATGACCCGCTTCAATGGATAACAAAAACCAAGTAGATAAAGCAAAACTAATAGCACCTAATAAGCGAATTCCTATGGGGTAGCCCAGTATTGACAAGGCTAAATAAAACCCAAGCATTAGCATTAGTGATAACCATAAACTTTTAGGCAATAATAAACTGGATTTATAAACCCATAACAATAAATTATCATCTACAGAATAAGCGACTTGAAAGGCTGGCATTCCAGAGAATAGTTTGCTCGTCCAAAGAATCTTATCCCCTTTTGCTTTGTAATCATTAATTTCTTTAGCCGCAGCTACAGAGCTAATTTGATCATGACTTAATATTTTTTTTCCTTGAGTTTCAGGATAGAAGTAAGTCGTCGCTACAATCAATAAGATGAATACAGCAATAATATGTTGAGCATATTTGTTATCAAGAAGTGTCATAAAAACAGCAGAATTTAAATGTAAAGCCTAAAAGTAAGGAGTTTTAATGAAATTTCATAAATAGATTCCTAATAAAATAATAAGAATTTGTAAGTTAGCATCTATCACTTTTACAGTTAACTTGAACATCTTTAAAATAGCAAAACAACTTCCTCCTAAAATCCTATTCAAAAGGATTTTAAATAAGGTTTTCCCAAAAAAGTCTATTGCTTATTCTGTTCAAGAGAATAGAGGGATTCAGACAAGGTTTACAATACATTCATTAATAAATAGGGCGGATTTTAAAACTGATATTGATCAGGAGATAATTTCTAATTATTTAAAACATGAGTTTGATCTCTTAGGAAGCGGATGGGTTTGTAGAAATGCGTTCAATAAATTAGAGTTCACTAAAGCACATCAATTTTTTTTTGATCAAACATCAAAATTGATATCCAATACGTACCAATTTATTGACTGGCAATTAGAGGTGAGAAGTGGTTTTTCTTTTGATGTGACCAAGCAGTATGATCAACAAAAAATTGACAACACTAAAAATGTAGACATCAAAAACTGTTGGGAATTAGGTCGATTACAACATTTGCCTCAATTAGCAATTGCTGCAACTCAAGAAAATAAGAGGGAAGCATTGCTTCTAGAATTTAAGAATCAGAGTCTCGATTTTATTGTTTCGAATCCTATAGGCATGGGAGTCCAATGGGCTTGTGCCATGGATGTTGGAATTCGTGTTTCGAATCTGTTAGTGGCCTTTGATATTTTTAGAAGTGTAGGCGATAAAAAGTTATTAGATACAGCATTTGTTACCGTTTTTACAGCTAGTATTTATCAACACGGTAAATTTTTATGGAATCACTTAGAACATAAAGAAGGAGCTGCAGGAAATCATTATCTATTTAATTTAGTAGGACTGTTATTTGTAACCAACTATTTGTCTGAAGATGAAGAGATAATTGCTTGGCGAGAATTTGCTGAAAAAGAGATGATTGTTGAATTCCAAAAACAATTCTTCTCAGATGGAGGGAATTTTGAAGGATCTACAGCCTATCATTGTTTGAGTGCTGAGGCCGTTTTGTATGGAACAGTATTGATGCTGAAAAATGGAAAAAATTTAAGTCATGCGTATCTCGAATTATTAGGAAAGTCTTTTCAGTTTATGAAAGAGGTCATAAAACCCAATGGTGAGTTTCCTCAATTTGGTGATAATGATAGTGGGAGGTTATTTAAATTTAATCAAAACCAGCATCTTTTAAATTATGAATCACTAATTGATGGTTTTTCAGCTTTATATTCTGGCACGAGGGGGTGCTCTTTTGAGGCTCTATTTATCAGGCAGTTACTAAGGAATGGAGAACTTGAAAAAGTAAATAAAGAAGGAACAAGTCGTTTGCCAATAACTAATACTAACGCTCGACTTCATGATCTGACTACGACAGAAATAAATTTTTCTTCTGAAATATCGGTAGAGAAATTAACGTTTTTCTCCTATCCAGAGTTTGGAATTTATGGATTTAAATCAGCTGATTTTTATTTAGCGATTAGTGCCATTTCAAATAAAAATATGCATCACAGTTGGGGACATGTGCACAACGATAAACTATCTTTTGAGTTGCAGGTTAAAGGAGAAGATTTAGTTTTAGATGCTGGAACTTATACCTATTCGGCTTTTCCGGAAAAGCGATGTTTATTTAGAGCTTCTAAAGCTCATCATGGAATTGTAGTAGAGGGAGTTGAGCAAAATAAAAGTAGGGGTTTATTTTATTTAGAAAGAGAGGTAAAATGTAAGGTGTTAGAAGTCAAGGATCTTTCAATTACTCTCCAAGCTCTTTACTACGGTGTTGAACATACGCGTAAGTTTACTATTTTGTCGGATCAATTGATGGTTACCGACTCCTGTAATAAACCATTTAAAGTAAATATCAATACGTTTAATTACCATTCACCCAACTACGGTATTTTACAAAATAAATAATTTAGGAATCAATCTTGGTACATCCTCTTTGCTCCCGGGTTATTGTATGCCGCTACTGCAATTGGAGTTTCACATCTCGTACAATCAACTTTTGCAGCATCTTCATTGGTTCACTTGGTTTTTTTAGCTATTGTTAATTATGGTTGATTGTAAGCATTCAGTTTCGAGTCCAATACTTGTTGAGTCTGTAATTTTTTTAGTGCGTGAATTGCAAATTTCCCGTTTTCAAGAGAACGATTGAGTAAGTATAACTCATTTCTTTTGGTTACTGTTCCCGCAAATACGGTATCGGTGTCTGATTTAATTAAATAATTGAAATCATTTGTTTTGTCGAAAATTATAGGATAGTTAATAGTGTCATTTCCTCTTCGTATTTGAAAGACATCTCCAAAGGTATTCGATAAGTTAACAGTTCTTCCTTTTATTGGCTCGTCAAATTCTACATTTGGTTTTAGGGGAATATCTTCGCATCCAAATAAGAGAAGAGCAGCAATTGATAAAGTCAAAATGGATTTAATTTTTAGAATTGTGAGTAACGCTCTGACTAAGATTCTCGAAGGTCGCATCCCATTTTGCAAGCGTTGGCCATGTGTCTGAATCCAAGCGCAGGCGAAGGGCTGTGCAAACCCACTAAACGTTTATATTGTAAACTTACTAATATGTCAAGCAGTAAAAGATTTTGCAAGCAAAATGCAAGATACAGCGTGTTGAACTAATCCTCACAAAGGTGAGGAGGCTTTTATTTACTGAAAAGAAACTAGATTTACTTTTTTTAAGTCTAACGAATAAAAGAGATGTTTAAAAAAAATAAAATGCTCGCAGAAATTACCCACTTGCAGGTGCCAACTTTCAAATAATTAAGCCAACTTTTTTCAGGACAAGATAAACAGTACCTCTCAAAAAAAGCTAAACAATGAGATTATTGTTTAGCTTTTTTTAATAATTTTAAGCCATTAATAATCTGTATTTGTTATTTAGGACGTGACAACCTAATCATTAAAAACAGGGGAATGCCCTAAAGGTAAAATCAAGCTGCCAAAGTAATTTTGAAACGTAATTAAAAGAGAGGTATTCGATTGAGTAGCTGCTTTCTTTTCTTTGGATTACAAAGCGAAATTCGAAAAGCCAATTAGATACAGTAAGATAAATTAAATCACTAAATATGAAAAAAAAAATGTACGTGTGGCTATGTGAAATCGCTGAAGAAAAAAATGGATTTACGCTGCTTTCTTCGATGATAAATGATCAGTCATTGGTCGAAAAATCTGAAGTCGAAAAAGCAATAAGTAATTCTAAAGAAGTGTTTAAAGAACGAGCTAAAGAAGGGCGGAAATATTTTTGTGCATTCATTGATACTCAAAATAGTTTTGGACTTAGTGGGTTTAAAAGAGCTCTTGAAGTGTCTAAAAGTTCTGAAATGATTCTCGGGGGTTGGGCTAATGAGGGTAAGGTCTATTTTGATTCAATACACAATTATTTTACTTTAAAGGCTGCAAAGGAAAATTGTTTGAGAGAGAGCCAACTTGAATTTGCCTATTTTAATGACTTCGGAGAATTTGAGGGTACCTACAAATTTGAAAAAGAAAAATGGAGTAAAGTCTAAAAGTTTGATATTATTTCAGAAATGAATTATTGAGATTTTTTTATTAGAATTCCCAAAGCTGAAATTTATTTTTCAGCTTTTACTTTTATAGACTGAGTTCTACCCTAAGAGGAAGGTGTTTTATTTATGAAATAATAAAAATCATTAACACGTTTAAGGTACTGTTAATTAAACACTTTAACGAAGTGTTGTGTTTGTAGTTTCTAATGATAAACTTGCAGCTATTTTTTTTGTCTATTAAGCCAAGATTAATTATATTTTATAAAGTTCAGTAATTAAGACCAACGACTACGCAATGTTTTCGTTGTGTTGTTAATCTTATTAAGTTTATAACCAACAACATTATAAAATATAGGGACTGTAAACTCAACTCTGTCTGAATAAAAAAAAAGTATTAAATTTATTCAAACAGAAATCATGAACAAACAAGAACAAGAAGCCTTTGAAAAAAAGGCATTAGACCAGTTATTATCTGGCAAGAGTTTATTTGGAAAAGAAGGAGCTTTTGCACCGATGCTAAAAGGATTTATAGAGAAGGCTTTAGAGGTAGA
>JAWUVT010000183.1:0-47467 GCA_034112225.1 Flavobacteriales bacterium
AATTTATTTATAATTAACAACAAAAAAGCTTAACAAAATAAATTTTGTTCAGCTTTTTTTGATATTATTACTTAGAATGCTACCTATCAATTAGGAGTAGATATAGTATTAAAGATAAGTGTAACTTTCTTAAGCCATGACCTTTTCTTTGACTTCCTTCAGGAATAACACCTCTTTTTCAGTGGGTGATTGATACTGCTTAACAAACACCTTAACACTAATTATAGCTGATCACATACGATCTAATTAGTTTTCCTTTATTGTGGTTTTCTACAGCAATTAGCTGCTCATTTTTGTACGTATACTTTTCTTCATAAACAACCCGAGAGGCGTCTTTCCCTTTAAACGATTTCGTATTCAATACTTTTCCGTTAGCTGCATATTTATAGCTATACTTTCTCTTCAACTTTCCTTTCTTAAAATTCTCCCATTGTAAAGGTTTAGAAAACACTTTGTCGTAACTTACTTTTTGAGATATTACATCATCTAAATACGTTTCTTGAGCAACCAAATTAGTATCGGCATCATATTTCTTAATTGTTTTCTGAATCTTTCCTTTTGGTGATGTCTTTCTTGTTACCTCAATTAACATCCCATCTTCACTTTCTTGCCATTTACAATAATTGGCTTGCTTTTTCACCACTAAATCCCCCTCCGTTTTACATCCATAATCCCATGTGTATTTTAGCTTATTTTGGGCATTATAAAATGTAGTAACAGTACGTTCTCCTTCATCATTATATTCATACATCCATTTATTTTTCTGCTTTTCGCCTCCTTTCTTATAGGATATTGAAGATGTTAATTTTTTACCTTTATAAGTATGGTTACTACTATTGAGAAAAATCGTTACATAATCTTTAGCTGTAAAGGTGTTTTCATTTTTTGCTAAAACTATTCCTTTCGCATCTGTTTTTGTAAAAGAAGTTTTATACTTCCCCTCGTAGCTATTATTAACTTTATATTTTAAACTTCCCTTTTTATAGACCTCTCTACTTATTAGCTTTTTAGCCTCATAAATAGAAACATTTTTTATTTTATCTTTTCCTTTCCCATCCTTATACTCATAGTTAGTTACTAAAGTATCTTCATTAAAATGGTTCGTTTTTACGCTGGTGGTTTTCCCCTTTTTATTTTTACCAACAATTGTAATGTTTTGATTCGATACTGCACTTTGATAGAGTCCCCAACGGTAAAAGTTAGAACCATAATCCATCACAGTTTCATCTGAATTATAATGTCGATATTGAGAAAATAATGAGGTTGAGCTTGTTGCTACAAGCAAGAAAAATAAGACTGTCTTTTTCATGAAATTATTTTTTTTAAAGATTAAATAGGTAAGCTGGTAACGATAAACTTAAAAAAATATTGCTTCCTAAAAATACTTTAACTAAAACATTAAAAAATTAAGCAAAAAAAGGCCTCCTTATTTGTAATGCTACTGATAAGTTTTCTCGAAAGAATAAACGAATAAATGTATCCAAAAACAAATAGTCCTTTGGGTCTTTACACGTTTCAGAAAACATACTCAGAATAAATTCTAAGCTTGTTAAAACACTGTTTTTATTGCTCAGGTTTTTGGAATGGATTGAAGTATTAGTGTCAGCTATAAATTGTAGTTACTGCTACCCTAGCCTCTATTGGCTCTGCTGCTGTTCCCATAGCAGGTATGGTCATGTTGGTAATTGTTTTAGGGCAAGTTGGTATTCCTGAAGCGGATTTAGCATTCATCTTTGCCATTGATAGGCCTTTAGACAGGTGCAGAACAACCGTTAATGTTACCGGAGATGCTGCGGTTTCTATGCTGATTGCAAAATCTGTTGGGGAATTAAAGGATCCTAAACCAAAAGAATGGGACGACAAATACACCAAGGAAGTTGAATCCATTTAAAACGCTATGATAAAATGGGGCAAGGTTTAGCAGCATCTTTCAATGCTGAAACGAAAGAGCTCGGAGCGCGGTTTAGAGGCGTTAGTGAGGTGAAATTCGTTCCTTTAGTTTGACAAAAATAGTTGCTTAATTAGGCGTGTCCCCCAATTTAATATTTGATCCGCTTTATTAATGAAAAATATAAGCTCATCTATTGTCTTAGCCATAAGAGTGTATTGAGCTTGAAATAGTAAAATACAAAAATCCTTAAAATAAAGAGACAAACATTAAGTTTGGCTCTTTTTCTAGATAAATGATCCTTCCTATTCCTTAATAAACTTTTTAGTCAGCACCGCACCATCATGTTGTGTGATGGAAAAAACATAAACTCCTTGAGCAACGGCAGTTAAGTCAATTGAAGTTTGCGCTTTTACAAGTGTACCATTTTGAACCACTCTACCGCTTAAATCGATGATAGAATAAGTCAGTGCATCTTGCAGCAAGGTTGTTGTTACGGTGATGTTATTCCGCGTTGGATTGGGGTAAACCAGAAAATTGAAACGCGTATCACTCTCTGCTATGATGCTATTCGGAAAATTGGTATTAAAAACAAATAATCCTTCTTGCATATCTGAAGCTAAAATTTTACCCGAGGATAGAAATGGATAAACTCCCCAGCAACCTTGATAAATAGTATTGGCATGCACACTTTCCGAAGTCTTGTAATAACCCGCTAAACTAATGTTATTTATATCCGCGGTATTAAACACATAAATTCCATCAAAATAATGACTCACATACAAGTTATCATCTTTAAAAATCAGGTTATGGGCCATAGATAAAGATTGAATGGTATTCGCTCCAATTGTATCTATCACTGTAATATTAGATAAATTAGACACCTCAACAATCTTAACATCTAAACCATGGTTTTCATCGGCCAACGCATAATAGTTTCCACTTTCATGAAGCCATCCTGAATGATTATATCCTTGTTGGGTATAACTGGTTAAGGATCCTAATCCTTGAACATTTGCCACATTAGAAAAATCCACTACAAACAACCCTTGTTCACCGGCATTACAATACGCGGTATCGTTTCTAACAAAAATATCATGCAAATAACCTATTGTTCCATTCCAAAAAGGCACATCATTTGCGCAGTTCAAAACAAATTGAGGATCAGCAGGATCAGCAGTTAAGGAATAAACAGATAAGAAATTGGCCCCCAAATTAGTCGCTCCTCCACAAGTATAGAGATTTCCAGAAATAGTATCTATGAATATATTATGAGAAGTGATAATTAAAGAATCTTCATCATAAACCACCGGTACTGAATCGGGTAGAAAGGATAAATCAGCGATTTGAAGCGAACTTGCCCCTTCATCACTAACGATATAGAGATGATCCCGATACGTATCATAATCTCTATGTACAATCTGACTTCCTTGAACTTTTCCGGGAATAAAAGCTACGGTATCTACTTGATTAAGGTCTGTAATGTCAAAAATATGTGTTCCAGCTGTAGACCCTATAATGGCATACTCTTTCCCTTGTTTTTCATAGCCCCAAACTTCATTGTAAGTATTTAGATGGGCTGATGAAGCCACCAAAGTAGAATCAGACCATTGATAAATCAAGTTCATATTTAAACTGTTTTGAGCAGTTGCTCCAAAAACAGTTAAGAAAAGAAGAGTAGTTAAAAAAATTCTCATTACTTATAATTTATTAGAAAGGTTCAAAATCAAACTTTCAATGCAATATCCTAAATTATTTACACTTAATTTAGAATTACTTTTTTTGAGGTAGTATTTCCATTAGATTCCGTGATCAATAGCAAATAAATTCCTGGTGTAAAATTAGAAACATCAATTTCCTTTTGAGTTGGTGTAAATAGTCCACTTTGAATAGTTTTTCCCATTAAATTCGTAATCGAATATGATTTCAAAGTCAATACACCATTCGTTAATATCGTTACTATGCCTTTTGAAGGATTGGGGTAAATAACAAAGTCGAATTTGTTTTTTAGTTGCTCCTCTTCTATTCCAATCGTAAAAAATGTTTCAAAAACAAGTAATCCCTCTTGTACATCAGATGCCAAAATTTTACCAGATGGAAGAAATGGATACACCCCCCAATTTCCAGCGGAAAAAACATAAGGCAATTCAGTCGTATCGTAATACCCTTCAATTGTTATATTTGTTGGATCAGAAGTATTAAATACATAAAGTCCGTCCTCATAAAAACTAACATACAAAAGGTCTCCATTAAAAATAACATTGTGGGGCATTGACTTTGATTGATTTACATTTGATCCAATGGTATCTATCAGCGTTATATCACTTAAATCAGTTACATCAACTACCTTAACATCCATCCCTGAAGTTTCATCGGCAAAAGCATAGTAATCTCCGCTTTCATGAAGCCATCCAGAATGATTATACCCTTTTTGAACATAATTGGTTAAAGTCCCTAATCCTTGAATATTCATCATGTTACTAAAATCAACAACAAACAACCCATTATCACCCGCATTACAATAGGCGATATCGTTTTCTACATAAACATCATGCACATTGCCTATTATGACATTCCAAAAAGGAACATCATTACTGCAATTCACAAGCAATTGAGGATTTAAGGGGTTTGGTGTTAAGGAGTAAACGGATAAAAAATTTGCACCTAAGTTGGTCGCTCCTCCACAAGAATATAAATTTCCAGCAACGGTATCTATAAAAATATTATGAGAGGTATTGATCAAGGTTTCTTCATCATAGACAAGAGGAACAGAATCTGGTAAAAAAGATAAATCTAAAATCTGAAGAGAACTTGGCCCTTCATCACAAACCATGTATAAATAATTCTGATACGTGTCATAATCACGATGTATAACTTGAGAACCTTGTAATTTACCAGGAATAAAGGCTACCGTATCAACAGCATTCAAATCCGTAACATCAAAAAAGTGGGTTCCCTTGGTAGACCCTATTATCGCATATTCTCTGCCGTTTTTAGCATACCCCCAAACTTCACTGTAAACAGTACCAATGGTTGAAGTGGTTAAGGTAGTATCTTTCCACTGATACAGCAAGTTCATATTTAAGCTATTTTGAGCAGTTGCGCCAAAAAACACCAATAAGAAAACACTTGTTATTAAAATTTTCATAGCCTAAATTTAGTTTTAACCAAATGTAAAATAAATCTACTGAATATTTATATAGGAAGTATTTAAAGGCATTTTAAGATGCTTAACTTTGCTCAAATTTTTACAATTTGGAAACAAAGAGACTGAACAAAGCAATTTCAGAAACTGGCTACTGTTCGCGTAGAGCCGCTGATAAATTGATTGAAGAAGGAAAAGTTAAGGTGAATGGTAAAATCCCTGAACTGGGAACAAAGGTAACGGCTAACGATACGATTCGTATCAAAGGAAAGGTCATTACCAAAGAAATAGCGCCTATCTATTTAGCATTTAACAAACCTGTAGGCATTACTTGTACTACCGAAAGACATATTGAAGGAAACATTATTGATTACATCAATTACCCTGAACGAATTTTCCCTATTGGTAGATTAGACAAACCTAGTGAAGGCCTAATTTTTATGACCAATGATGGAGACATCGTCAATAAGATTCTTCGTGCTAAAAACAGTCATCAAAAAGAATACATTGTCACTGTAAATAGAAAAATTACGAATGATTTTATCTTAAAAATGGGCAACGGAATACCAATATTGGACACCATTACTGACAAATGTAAAGTCTCGCCAATTAATGACCACTCTTTTAACATCGTTTTACAACAGGGGTTAAACAGGCAAATTAGAAGAATGTGTACTTATTTAGGCTATGAGGTCCAAACCTTGAAACGCGTAAGGATCATGAACATTTCAATCAAAAATATTAAAGTTGGCGAATACCGAAATTTCACTACAGAAGAACTCCAAGAAATTAATTTCCAAATTAAAGACTCTAGTAAAACCTACTCTACCTAATTGTGACAGTTGTTAAGCGTTAAAATTATTTGGGAGAACAGCTCTCCTAACAAAATAGAGAATTCAGGAGGTTCCCCCCCTAAAACTGCTTAAAAAACGAGTTTAAAAATAATTGGATCTTTAATCTTTACATTTATGATCATTCCTCTACTCCTTTTAAGACCTCTTAAAATTCTCTTCTGCAGTTTTACTCAACAATAAAAAAACTTTTTTCTTTCTTTTATTTTGTACCTTATTTTGAATTGCTGTAAATCGTTTTTATACCTTTGAAGAAACAGAATTAATTATGAGCATCGCTAACGAGATACAAGAGAGAAGTGAAAATAAATGTGAATTATGCAGTGCTACTGCTAATTTAAGTGTTTATGAAGTTCAACCACCTATGAACAGGGGCGCTTATGGAAATATCAATGTTTGTGCTACCTGTTTAGAACAAATAGATGATCCTGAAAAAATGGACGCCAACCATTGGCATTGTTTAAATGACAGCATGTGGAGCGAACACGATGCCGTAAAAGTAATGGCTTGGAGAATGTTGGCCCGTCAAAAATCTCAAGATTTAATGGACATGATCTATTTTGAAGGGGATGCTAAAGCTTGGGCTGAAGCAACTGGTGAAGGAGATGACGATGCGGTAAAAATTGTTCACAAAGACAGTAATGGCGTTACCTTACAATCGGGAGATTCTGTTGTTTTAATTAAAGATTTACCTGTAAAAGGGTCTAGTATGATTGCTAAAAGAGGAACTGCTGTAAGAAGAATTTCTTTAGATCATGAAAATGCCGAATACATTGAAGGAAAAGTGGATGGACAACAAATTGTAATCATTACGAAGTACGTTAAGAAAACATCCTAAGATTTTGTCATCCTGAGTGATTTTATGCTGAGCGTATCCGATGTAAAGGGTTGTCGAAGTTTAAACAAAATACATTTATTAAAAGCTGTAGCGAATGCCAGAAGGAACCAACAGAAAAGACATCCAAATAGGAGCCAAAGTTCAAGTCATTCAAAAACAGCACCAAAGGTCTGGGGAATTAACTGAAGGAATAGTTAAAAAAAGATTAACCAACTCTCCTAACCATCCTCATGGAATAAAAGTAATGTTAGCAGATGGAATTGTTGGCAGAGTAAAAATAATTTTAGAATGAGTGAGGACGCTTTAAAAGATTCATTCACAGAAAATGAATTTGACAATAACCCCAAAATTGAATATGGCGGGGTTTGGCCTAGATTTAAAGCTGCATTTTTAGATGGTTTGGTAACCCTTCCTATTGGAGGACTGATGATGTACAACCTCTTTATGGTCAAATCATTTCCTCTACTGTGTTTCACAACTCTCTTAACTATTTTATACAAACCTTTAATGGAATGGAGATTTGGTGCCACTGTTGGAAAAATGGTTTTACAATTAAAAGTGGTCAATGAAGAGCATGAGCTAATTACGATAGATCAAGCTTTTGGAAGAAGTATGCCATGGATTATTAACCACATACTCTCATTAATCTCCTACTTTTACCTTTTTCAAACAACTGATTTTTTAGCGATGACTAGTTTCTCAAATATGGACGCACTAACGTTATCAACACCCATAGAAACAACTAGCTCTATTTACTTTTATATTTTTTTAATAATGGTAGGAAGCCTCATTTATGATAAAAGGAAACAAGGTGTTCATGATAAAATTGCAAAAACAGTAGTGATAAAAACCACTAAAAAATTAGACTAACGATTCTTTAATCAGATTTTCAGGAACTGAAGTGGGGAGGATGTCAAATCCAAACCACTCTCCAAGCTCAACTTCAAAATCTTTGGCATTTAAATAACTGTTCAGTGCTTTATTTAAGCCTTTGGTATAAAGCTGATGCTTTGCTCCAGTCGGATCTTTATGGGTTAAATCGTTTTGGGCAAAACCCTCAAATTTTGGCCCCGTAATTTTAATGTCAAAAGCTGCAGGGTTTTTACCAATTGGACTATGAATGGTGGTGGTAAACAAATGCCAAAAAGCAGACTGTATACAATTGTTTTCGAAAAGCTGTCGAACAACCTCTAAGGAGTCTATTGTTTCTTGTTCTGTTTCTGTAGGAAAACCGTACATCAAATACGCATGAACCATTACTCCAACTTTAGAAAATGCGTGCGTTACTTGGGCTACCTGGGCAATATCGACTCCTTTCTTCATTTTTACCAATAAGCGATCAGAAGCGACCTCCAAACCACCTGTAACGGCAATACATCCTGATCGGGCTAAAATCTCGCACAAGGGGTCAGTAAAGGTCTTTTCAAAGCGAATATTCGTCCACCAAGTAATTTTTAATTTCCTGAACAGTAATTCTTCGGCAATCGCTTTTAACATTTTAGGTGGAGCAGCTTCATCCACAAAATGGAACCCATTTACTCCCGTTTCTGCCATCACCTGCTCAATTTTATTGACAAACTTAATGGCAGTTGTATTTTGGTAATTACCAATATAATCAAGATTGACATCACAAAATGAACATTGCTTCCAATAACAACCATGGGAAACCGTCAGTTTATTCCATTTCCCATCTGTCCATAAACGATGCATCGGATTAATCACATCTAAAAAAGACATGTAGCGTTTAAAATCTAAGCCCTTATAACTTGGCGCAGGCAAATCTTCATGATGAAAAATCGTATTTGGAATTTTATTTTGATAAACAACACGTCCTTTTTTCAACAAAAAAGTACGTTCTAAATCGGCTTCTTCTATTTCTTTATTTAAATACTTATTCAGTAATAACAAAGGGCCTTCGCCATCATCTAAGGTAATGTAATCGATGTACTTAAAGATTCTTGGGTCTGTTAATGAGCGCAATTCGGTATTGCAATATCCTCCTCCAAAAGCCACCTTAATGTGTTTGTAATTTTTCTTAATAAACTGTCCGCAACGTAACGCAGCAAAAACGTTTCCAGGAAAAGGAATGGTAAAACAAATAAAATCAGGCTGCTCCTCTTCTAAAATATTTACCAACAATAATAAAAGTTGATCCTCTATTAAGGTAGTGGTATAGCTTAGGTATTCTGCCAACTGATCAAAACTACTTGCCGAAGTCGCTATTTGCTCTGCATAGCGTGTAAAAGAGAAGAACTCATCCACATTTGCGGTAATAAAATCGCCTAATTCTTCTATAAACAGAGTTCCTAAATGTTTGGCTTGGTCTATTACATCCAACTCAAAGTAAGCAAGATCTAATGCTAAAACGCCTCGATGCGCTTTGGGTAAAAATCCTTCAGCAATTATTTGTTGAGCGGTAGAAACATCCTGATTTCTTAAAAAACGAGTAACAAGAGTCACACAGTTAATGTATTTGGCTTTTTGTTTCCGAACTAAAGGAAACTCAACAGCATCAAACTCTTCTGCTTCGAGAAAAATTCGATCAATAAAATCACTGGTAAACACTTTATTGAACAATTCAATACTTAAATCATACTGAACGGATTCAACTCCTTTAAGATCTAAAAATCCTTTTAAATAGGCTGTTGCTGGATACGGAGTATTTAACTGCGTAAATGGTGGGGTAATTAATACTGTTTTTATTGACACGCTGCGAATTTACAATGTTTATTGAAGTACTCTATTCCTTACTAATGATTACTTAAACGACCCGTAGTGGTATCAATTGATTTTTTCAGTTTCTCAATTGAACCTTTTATAGCTTCTTCATGAGAATTCCCATAATTTGTAACCGCTATTGGATTTAGATTTTTAAGTCGTGCTTCTAACGTGCATTTTTTATCATTTGTACTACTACCTTCTTCAGACAAGTGAACTTCTACTCTTGTAATTTGATTTTCAAACCGTTTTAAACTGTCATTGATTACCGAAGAAAAATAATCACTAAGACGATCACTTCCTTCAATGTTACTCCCTGTATTAAATTGTATATCCATTGTGTTTTATTTTTGAGATGATTAATAATTCTTATGCTAAAATAGCCAATCAGATTTTTATTCTTAGTAATTTATACTAAATAAAAATAAAATCTACTATCGTGGAGTTTTTGACCTGGAGTAGTAATTTGATAATTCTACTTCATATGCCTGGTCGATAACTTTAGAGGCATCAAATGGTGGTGCAGATTTAACACTTTCAATGGCTAAATTTATTTTTATTGTTCTGTCCACATAACTTATGTCATCCATCCAAAGCGTACCAATTAACACCTTCTTAGATGAAAACCAATTTCTAGTTTCTACAATAACATAACAAATTCGCCAATCACTTTCTTCAATAATCAAGTCATCTATACGACCTATTACTCCATCCAACGCTTCAATTTGATAGCCTATTATTTCTGTAAAGCTTCTTAAATTGGTCGCCAAATCTTTCTCATTCGCTATTTTTGAGGGTACGTTGATCTTACTAGGCCCATTCTGTGGTTTTCCCAGATGCTTTATCTCAGATCCGTCTACAGGAGGATAGTAGGATCTTGACCAATAATCTTTTGTTTTATAATAGGCTAATAAAGCATTTTCATAAACCTTAGAAACTGGTAAATCATCTTGAAGTGGAGGGCATTTTTCAATTTCAGTTTTATTAAGTCCGATCAGAAGGTCCTTATTGATCCAGTCTGAATCTTTTAATAATGTTCTTGGCAAAAGGACTCTACGCTCTAAAGAGTTAATTCCAAAATCACCATCTAAATAGCGAACGACCCAACTGTCTTCATCAAATAAAAAATCCTTAACTTTTCCTTTAACGCCACCCTCTCCTTTAATAGCATATCCAATTATTTTTTTTATACTTAATTTCATATTTTATTAGTTCCTAATTATTTTAGTCAAAAAATAGCTTTGCTTAAACCACTTATTCCTCAGCAATTAACTTCAAACCCATCCATCGCTTTTCTATTCCATCAACCTTAAGCAATAACATTGTAAATGGTTTTCGGGATTAGAATCGAAACTTGCAAAGTCTCAAGGTCAACACTATCCTTTTTATTCTTAAAAAACTAGCTCCGTAATTATTGTCTATTCGATGTAAACCTCTCTTTTAATCTTGGATAACAGTAACTCCGATGATACTCTTAATCGGCAAACTGCTTACTCCTTTTAAAATTACTGAGGTTTTATTTAAAGAGATGATCCGAGTCTCTATTTTTTTAATTCCATCCGAGCAAGCAAAAACAATACGAGCTTTGTTTGCATTTACACCATTACTCATTCTATAAGCTTTTTCTAACAAGATTTTTCGCTTCTCTTTTTCCATGTTGTTAAACAATACATCAGACTTCAAATAATTTAATCCTTGTAATTCCTTTTTATTTACTGTTTTTATAATTGTCGCCATAGTGTATTTTTGATCCTAATAATTTATAAACTAATTTTTAACACACTAATGATAGGTATGGTTTGCCCTCCTTTTATTTCGATGTATTCTTTACCCGCAGTTATAATCGGACAAACCACTTTAAATTTACCTCTGTTGGCTGTTTGAAATGTTATTTCAACCTTACCAGTCCCATCTTTATGCATCCCTATTGCTGCTTTTAAGCGTGTTGTTCTTTCGTTTTTTGCTTTAGCATCTAATACTTCTAATCGAGCAAAAGAGATTTTATTTAATTCTGTTTTATTAATCTTTATAATTTTATCCATATTTTTTATGTTATTGGTTTGCCTAAATAATTATAATATCTTTTTTCTATCACTTCATTCACAGGTGCTAAAGGATTGTATTCCGGAGAATTTTCTACCTCTTTAATTGCTAAAGAAATTTTAATTTCTCTAGCCAAGTAACTGACCTTTTCTATCCACATTGACGCAACAATCACTTTTTTACCCTCTGAATTATTTTTGCTAGCATCAACAATAATAGAAATAATTCCCCAGTCATCAGAATCTATAAGCAAATCATCCACACACCCCAATTGACCATCTGAAGTTAAGATGTTATATCCTAATATCTCTTTAAAGCTTCTCAGGTTTGTGTCCAGGTCATGTTCTCTAATCAATTTTGGGGCTGCATTAAACTTTTGTTCGGGCAAACTAAAATGAGTCATTTTATCCAGCTTGTTGTCCGGAGAATTGTAATTTCTTGCCCAATAATTTGCGAGACGATAATGTTTATTCAATTCCTCTTCATATAGCCTAGAAATGGGCTGAAACTTATCTAATGCAGGACAAGTAGCTAAACCTGCTCTTGAAAGGGTTACTTTAAAATTTTGTGTAACCCAATCGGTCTCTTTAAAAAAGGTTTGAGGAACTAACACTCTTCTCTCCGGCATATCAATTCCTAAATCAGCATCAACATACCTAATTACCCAGTATTCGTCATCGAATAAAAAATCTCTAATTTCCCCTGTAACTTGAGCAGAGCTTTCAATGCTATAACCCAATATTTCTTTTAAACTTAATTTCATCGCTGGTTGAGTTTAACAGTCGTGCTGTCAGTCAAAATTATTTTTGTCCAATATTTAAAAATGAAATGTAGGAGGAGTAAAAACCCTTTGAACTGTATGAAAATAAATAACATAGGAGGCACTAGGTTTGAAAGATGTTATGCAATTAATAATCATAGCGCTTAAGATACGAACAAATAAACCAACTACCTAATAGTCTAAGGTATTATTAAGTATTGCAGCCTCTAACTATTTTTTGATAAGTACTATTAATCCTCCCAGTTTTGAAAGGGTAATCTCTATGACCATTTTTAATAGCAGCTATTGCTTACAAAAATAAGACAACGAAAAACTAACTGCTAGTGACTTGTTACTGACAACTAGTGACTACCTTTGCTACATGTCAAAATTTAACCAACAACAAATCCTAGGTAAACTTGGAATATCAAAGCTAAATGCAATGCAGCAAGAAGCAATGAATACGATTCCTAAATCACCGAATACAGTACTACTCTCTCCTACTGGGTCTGGAAAAACAGTAGCCTTTTTGCTCCCTATCATTCAACAATTAGACCCTGATTGTCATGAAGTTCAAGCAATGATATTGGTACCCTCTAGAGAGTTAGCCATTCAAATTGAGCAGGTAATGCGTAAAATGGGTTCTGGATATAAAGTGAATGCGGTCTATGGTGGAAGAGCCGGATCGAAAGACAAATTAGAGTTGAAACACCGTCCTGCAGTACTTATTGGAACTCCAGGAAGAGTTGCTGCACACTTTTACAAAGAAAGCTTCTCTACTGAGGATATTAAAATTTTAGTATTAGATGAGTTTGATAAATCCTTAGAAGTTGGTTTTGAAGTAGACATGAGAGAAATCTTAAACGAGCTCCCTAACGTTAAACAACGCATATTAACTTCAGCGACTTTTGGTGTTGAAATCCCTAATTTTTTAGACTTAGACCATCCGATTACTATTGATTATTTAGAAAAAGAATCTTCTCAGTTGGCATTAAAAACAGTTGTTGCTTCTGACAAAAGGAAACTAAAAACACTGGTTGATACTTTATGCCACATTGGAAATCAGCCAGGAATTATCTTCTGTAATTTTAAGGACACCATAAAAGAAGTGAGTGACTATTTATGGGAGAATAAAATTAGCCACGGCTGCTTTTATGGAGGAATGGAGCAAATTGACCGAGAAAAAACATTGATTAAGTTTCGTAATGGAACACATCAAGTAATTATAGCTACTGATTTAGCAGCCAGAGGAATAGACATTCCTGAAATGAAATTCATCATTCACTTTCAGTTGCCTACAAGAGTGGAAGAGTTTACGCATCGTAACGGTAGAACTGCCCGAATGAATGCTGAAGGAACTGCTTATGTTCTCGTGTGGGACGGCAACATTCCTAAATATGTAAATGCTCCAAACATTCAAAAAATACAGAACGCTCCTATCCCATCTTCAACAGGATGGGAAACACTATTTATAACTGGAGGAAGAAAAGATAAAATCTCTAAAGGAGATATTGCTGGACTCTTCTGTAAACAAGGCAAATTAAGCAATGATGACATTGGAAACATCGAGCTACAAAGCAATTGTTCTTATGTTTCTGTGAAGTCCTCTAAAATAGATCAATTGATTCCTTTAGTTCACAATACACGTCTTAAAAAGAAAAAAGTAAGAGTTAGTCTTGTTTAAATGTTAATCAATACTATTTAATTAAGTTTGAACTTTATATCAGCTATGCCATTTAAAAAACTAAAACCACTTCTTAAAGATATTTTAGAACATCAAAACATTGAAGAAGCTACGCCTTTTCAAAAAATGGTGATTCCTAAAATTAAAAGTGGAGCAAATGTTTGGGCTATTGCTCCAGATGGTAGTGGCAAAACAACAGCTCTCATCCTTACTACTCTTCAAAAGCTAAAGGATTATGAACAACATGACAATCCTAGAGTAATTATTTTTGTAAAAGACAAAGCTTCCGCTATAGACCTTAAAGAAAAGTTTGAACCCTATATCAAACACATGGACCTCACCACCTATAGTGTTTATGAAGAGCAATTGGTGCAAGCCCAAAAAGATATTATTTATGAAGGTGTTGACATTGTAATTGGCACCGCTAGGAGAATAAATAAGCTCTATTTAATGAACGGGATTAACCTGAATGACATGAATACCGTGATTATTGAAGATGCTAATTTTTTGCCTCGTATTGATTTTGCAAAGGATATCGTTAGAATTAGTGAAGCTTTTGAAAAATGTCAATACATTGTATTCTCTACTGTTTTTGATGAAAAACTGAAATCACTCAAAAACTCCTTCATGTATAACGGTGTTTTGGTTCAAGAGTAAATCTAAATCTTACACCTTGCCCGAGAAATCGGGAATCCCTGTGAAGCATATTTTGGTGTCTGGATTCACGCCTGCGCGGTTAATGTCATCTCCACCTTGCGGAGAGATCTTCCGCCGATCAATTCCCCTGTTCTCAGTATGATTTCTCAAACTTCACGAAGATTTCTCAATTCTGCTTCGCGGCATTCGAAATAACATTGCGAGAAGGAGTGTTGGTATGGAAGTCACTGTCATCTAGAACAAGCCTCTAACTGACTCTTTATCTCTTTAAATAAAAGTTCAAAAGCTACTCCTTTTATTCGCACTGCTCTAAACAGACTCAATGCACTATGATCTAGTGATGCTTGGTTTATATTGAATCCACAAAAAATTACCAAAAGAGAAACTGTCATTCACTCTATCTTCAACTTCATAAGCACTTAATCCATACCCTATTTACAATAAACACATCTTAAACAATAATAATAATCCATCATAGCTGGGTTTTCCTGTAGCACTTTTCCTTTTTAGTAATGAGTATCTATTAGAAAACTTATCTTTTCCAAATCTAATAGGGTATTTATCTGCGTGAAAATGCAGGTTGCTTCTTTATTTTTCCTAAATCACAAAAACGATCTGCTAATGTTGGTTCTTTTTTTACTTTCACAAAGTAAAACAACCATAAATACCTGACCTACAAAGCAACAACCTACTTATTTGTTCTCAACATTGGAAATATACCCTTCCAAAAGTCTAAAAACCACTATAAAAAGGGAGGCTTAAAGAAAAGTATAAGTCCTATCATTACCTGATTAATCACAATCAATATGAATCCTATTATAATAAAACTTATGCAAAATGACACCTCAAAAAAGCTAATAAAATACCCTACAAATGGCAATAACAACTTATGCTTAATGCATGCCATCTTTGGTGACTGTATAGATTTAAACGGGCGTATATATTATTCCAATGCAGCCAAAATATTGCAAGAATGCAAGGAGTTTGCTATAGAGCAGATAAATGAGTTAAGCACAAAGATACCAAGTTCTGAGTTTAAACAATTTGTTACAGTTGGGCATTGGAATGATCTTATGAATTATTTATCAGAAAGTGCAAACCTAACAGAAGGTGATGCCAAAATAATGGGTATTACCCCTGATGAATTTGAGTTCCTTATGAAACACCAACAAGGCATGGTTGGCTTTTCAAATAATATCATAAAAACAAATTTCACTGACTATATAGATAGAAAGGATTTAGAAAAACTTAGAGGAATTGATTATGAAAATAAGGTGAAAGAAATTAATGTACAGATAGAACGATACGGTACGTATTCTCCCGTAGATTTAATAAAGAAGGTTTTAGCTCAAGTAGTCATAAATATAACTAATGAGAAAGTGGGCAATGTGCAGCCTTATATCCCACTTGGACGCTTTATTGCCAAAATGCATAACCTAAATCTTTCCATTGAAAGAGAAAATGATACAAAGAATAATGTCAGCTATCCTGAAGTAGCAAATAACGGGAATAAATCAGTTGTTATCTCCTATAATGGATTTAATCATTTTAGCAAAATGATGACAGGTGATGACTATAAAAAATTACCGAAGGATAAGGAACTCAATTTTTATATAAACGAATCAAAAGACAATAAAGAAAAAAGTATTGAGAAAAAACAGAGTATTACATCCATTAATGAGAACAATAAATTGAACGAAAAACGCTTATCTAATGATTGTGAAATATATCCCTACGAAAAACAAAATAAGGGCTTCAAAAATATTTTCAGTGATGAAAATAAAATAGAAAAAGAATTAACTGATATTGACAAAAACGTGATAAACACGAGTCATATTTATCTTAATCCTGAGCACATTCTGTTAAAAGATCAATCTCTTACTCGTGATCAAATAAATATTTTTTTCAAAAAAAACACAAAAAACCTGGAAATAAAAAAGGTTTATAACGTTTATAATAAAGCGAATAGTTCCCCTGCTCAACTATTAACAGCTGAAGATGTTAATATTTTGAGTGAGTGGGCAAAAGCTATTTTTATCGAGAAAAAGGAAGAGAACAAGGAAGATAACAACCCGTACGAAAACATAACTACTTGTGGCGAAAACTTTAAAACATTACTTACACCTAAGAAGACTAAACTTAAACCAGGGGATATTGACCCTGAAATTAAGGCTGCAACATTTTCTATGCATCTTTACATTACCTGTTTAATTAAGTGTTATGAAATTAACAGCAAGATCAATAATAATGATAATGAGGAAGTTAAAAATAAACTTCAAAAAGAGTTAGAGAAAATCTTTCAAGCAATTTTTAGTTCAGATTTAGAATCCTGTGCTGGCGGCATGGGTTCTGTGTTTATGACCGTCTTGACTGATGGAGTTACTTCTAAAATTATTCAACAATATACCTCCAAGTTTACTAAATACATTAATGAAGGAAATCAGACCCATCTCCGCCCTTTTATTACCGATATCATAAGTGAAGAAGTAGATGATCATCACAAAGATAGTATTCATATATTTTTAACCAGAAAAGAACTTGAGGAATTGATCAGCGCTCTTAATTCAGGCGATTTTTTCACTATTTTGGTTAAAGATGTATTAGATATTTATCAGCAAATAATTAGTTGTGAATCTAATCACTATCAGATGATAAATCTTATAACTCAAGATCATTATTTATTTAATCCGCAGAATCCTATCTTAGATTCATTTTGCCTAATTGACGGAAATGGTAAACCCCATAAAACTGAAGCAGATGTTATAGATAGAGTAACAAAAGCATTCCTAGATAAAAATTTATTCCACAAAATAGATGATATAAAAAGAATTAATTCACAACAATTAGTAAGCCAACTCATTACCCTATCCATTAAAAATCCATTTTTATTTTTTTATTATACAGCTTTGGAGGCTGACATTTTAGATGAATCCGGTAACGTTAAAGAAGAGTCTCTACAAAAATTACTAAGTTCAAGCAACGGCACTGCAAGGTTTAAAGAATTTGCAAAAAAAAGAATAACAAGCGCAATAAATACATTAAGAGATAATAAGGACCTAAAAGATTTCTTACCCAATTTACATATAAACAATATCAACAGCAACCCTACTAAAAAAGTAAACGTTAATGATTTACAACTGTTAATTGAAAATCAGATACCGCTTGTCTGCCTAAAAAAAATAGTAGGACAATTAGAATCGGAAGATAATTCACTAAAATTCACATTCTTAATTAGCACGATACATCATCATCCAGAGTGGAAAGAAACTCTTTTTTACTTAAAAAGTAAAGGAATTAAGCCCGATGAAACTATACCATTTAATTTCATGCCTCTTATTGATAACAAAAAAATAGAATTTATAGAGACTATTTATAACGATTATACAGAATTATTCCCGATTAAAATAGATTTATCGCCTGTCAGTGACCTCTATGTAGTACAAAAATTAGAGTTTATTAACTGGGCAGGCACTACTTTATTGAATCTAAAAAATATCATTACTGAAAATATTTATTTTATTTGTAATGCGCTAATAACGTCTAGTAGTTTGAGCGATTTACACACTACTGCTTATACACTAATGTTGAAACACACAGATTCAACTAATTTATATAATTTTTTGAAAGGCAGTAGTACTGATCAACACCTAATCATACACAAGCTCGTAAACAGAAGACCAGTACAGTTTTTAGAAAGCATTCAATTACTGACAGATCCGAAAAAGGGATTAGGAAAAAATCGCCTAAAGGAATTGTTTGAGCTAGCTGATGGGCAGAAGCAGACAGTCTTACATTATATGGGAATGCAGGGTACACAACAGTTTTTGGAGACCATACAATACCTGTTAAAAGAAAATGGATTAGAAAAAAATGACCTAAAAGAATTGCTGAGTATGGTTACTAAAGAGGGAGTTACCCCCTTATCTTTTTTGGCATATTATAGTCCACAACATTTTTTGGAGACCCTAGAATACCTGTTAAGTAAAAATGGATTAGAAAAAAATGACCTAAAAGAATTACTGAGCATGGCTAATAATCAGAAAATGACCCCTTTACATTTTTTGGCAAATTTTAGTCCACAACATTTTTTGGAGACCCTAGAATACCTGTTAAGTAAAAATGGATTAGAAAAAAATGACCTAAAGGAATTGTTTGAGCTAGCTGATGGGCAGAAGCAGACAGTCTTACATTATATGGGAATACAGGGTACACAACATTTTTTGGAGACCATACAATACCTGTTAAAAGAAAATGGATTAGAAAAAAATGACCTAAAAGAATTACTGAGCATGGCTAATAATGAGAAAATGACCCCTTTACATTTTTTGGCAAATTTTAGTCCACAACATTTTTTGGAGACCCTAGAATACCTGTTAAGTGAAAATGGATTAGAAAAAAATGACCTAAAAGAATTACTGAGCATGGGTACTAGTAATACGAAAGCTACCCCTTTACATTTTTTGGCTGTAAATAATCCAAAACAGTTTTTAGAAAGCATTCAATTACTGACAGATTCGAAAAATGGATTAGGAAAAAATCGCCTAAAGGAATTGCTGAGCAATACTTACAATCAGACGCTTACACCCTTACATGTTTTACCAACTATAAATCCACACCAGTTTTTTGAGACCATACAGTACCTGTTTAAAGAAAAAGTAATCGAAAAAAAAGACCTAATAAAATTGCTGAGCATGACTCATTCGACTGGGTCACCCTTCCATATTTTAGCAACGACTGATCAAGCTCAGTTTTATAGCTCGATGACATCGTTACTGAGTGAAAACATATTATCTGAAGAAGAGCTCATAAAATTGCTGGAAATGACTAATAATGATAAAAAAACAGCCTTAGACATTTTACGTGATAAAAAATATTTACCAAATTCAGGGGTGAAAATATTCGTGAAAACCTTAAAAAAGCAGAAAAAGTAGTACTAAAATAATTACTAGAAAAGGTTTAAGAATAAAAACAAACCCCCTTAACTCTTTAGAGTTATCGAGATAAAACCTATTGAATACAACCATTAAAATTACTAGCTCCCAATTAAAAAAAAGGATTGACTGTTTTAAATTACAACTAAAGAACCTATACCAGATTAACGGGTATAGGTTTTAGTTAAAGCGCATCTTTAGGAATAGTGGTTATTTTCTTTTTTGGCACCCCTACAAAAAAGAGACTTTTCCCCTGCACAACTAGTGCTAGAACCTATTAGGTATCCAATCAACACTTCAGTTTGATCAATTTAACATTTCTCAGAATAAAAAAAGGGAGAAAGACCTACTGTAGCGATTGGTTCTTTGATTAATCTTTCCTTATTCTTCATTCTCTGATTCAACCCTTATACTTTAACCATCTGTTGGCTTCGCGCGCTAAAAGCGCGGTGAATTTATAAGGAATATCTATTTCTAACGCTAGTAGTCTCCCTGTAATTGGATGCGTTAGCTCAAGCCCTAAAGCACACAAAAACAACCCCTTACCCTCTAACACATGTCCTTCATCACCATATAGCTTGTCCCCTAAAATAGGATACCCGATACTCGACATGTGAATTCTCAATTGATGTGTTCTTCCGGTTTTGGGACTTAGCTCAACCCAACTTAAATGTTTACTCCTTAAAGAGTTTATCGTTTGTAATGTTTTATACTCACTTAAAGACTTTAGTCCATCTACGTCAGAAGCTACAATCCCTTTTTCTGGAGACTCTCCCATAACAATGGCTGCATATTTCTTTTGGATGGTCTTTTGCTCAAATTGCTGCCCTAATTTAACCAATGCTTTTGCCGTTTTTGCAACAATTAACAACCCACTGGTTGGTCCATCTAAACGGTGCACTGGTTTTGGCCACCTTAACGCATCGGCTTCTTTTGATAAACTAATGTTACCAATTAAAGCATTTTGTATGGTTCTAAATTGATTTCCACTAACTGAAATTCCTGCAGGCTTATTGATTACAGCGAGATACTCATCCTCAAAAACAATTTCCAACTTTAAAATATATTCCTTCGGAGGATTCGCAGTTGATTCTAACAACTCAATCTTCTGCCCTGCTTTAATCCAATGCCCAGTTGATGTTTTCTGTCCATCTACTAAAATCTCTTCTCTAGCAATTGCTTTCTTCACCCCTTTTCGGGATGGAATTGTTGGGAATATTTGTTGTACATAATCGTACAAACGGATTTCTTCGAATTCTTTTGGAACAATATGAGTTTTGATGACTGGCATTTTTTTCAAAGCTACTGTTTTTTTTTAGCCACGTCATTGCGAAAAACGCAGCAATCTCATTAGCAACACCAGATTCTTCTATTCACTCCTAAAACCGTCTCAATCGGATGACAGTACTAAATATTTTTAACACAACAAAGTCACCTATCTCACCAAAACTGCTTTCCTTTGTGAAATGAATAATCCATTAATTGAAAACACCATAAAATTTGTGCAAGCAGAATTGATAAATGCTGAAGGAGGGCACGATTGGTTTCACATCGAACGAGTTTGGAAAAATGCCAAACTCCTAGCCAAATCAGAAGATGTTGAAATTGAAGTTGTTGAAATAGCCGCTTTATTGCATGATATTGCAGATTCGAAATTTAATAATGGCGATGAAAAAATTGGCCCTAAAAAAGCCTTAAACTTTTTGATTGATCAAGATGCTGATTGCCGAGTTATTGATCATGTACTCTCCATAATTGAAAACATTTCTTTTAAAGGAGGTAAAGAAGCTAGGACTTTTAACTCACCAGAATTAGATATTGTTCAGGATGCCGATAGACTAGATGCACTAGGTGCTATTGGAATTGCGAGAACATTTAATTACGGTGGTTTTAAAAATAGAGCAATTTACAACCCTGAAATTAAGCCAGATTTAAAGATGACAAAAGCGGAATACAAATCAAGTACTGCCCCTACGCTCAATCATTTTCATGAAAAGTTATTCTTACTAAAAGACACCATGAATACGGCTACTGGAAAAAAAATAGCGGAACAACGTCATCAATTTATGGAACACTATTTAGAGCAGTTTCATGCGGAATGGAATGGCCTATCAGAAGCTATCAATGTGGAAATGTGTTAATTAAAATCCAATACAAATACTTCTGCAGGCAAATGGCATTCAATCTTTTAAGGCTCTAAAGGAGTTGCGATTTTAGTAAAACTGAGAAATTGAACGCTTGCTCAAAAACCACTTAACACTCCTTCTTCTTGTTGATAGTTAGCTTATTCAACGATTATTAAGACTTGAGTTTTTCCTTTCTTTTTAAGCCTGTACTAAGTACGTCAAGCGAAAGCTTGGGTTTGGAAATGTCAAGAAAAAAAACAGCAACGTAGTGCTGACAATTTCATATCAATTCAAAGATGACAGCACTAATTATTAGTACCGCAATTTTACTTCTCATTGGTTTCTTTTTCAAGAAAAAGAAAACCGAAAATGGCTGGATTCAACCCCAAACAGCATTTCCAAAAAAATGGAAAGTTATTTTAATTCAAGAAGTCAATTTCTACAATACTTTAACCCAAGAAGAGAAAGTGCAATTTGAGTTTAAGATTCAAGAGTTTCTTTTAAATTGTAGGATTACAGGAATTAAAACAGTGCTTACTGATAAAGATTTAATATTGACTGCTTCATCAGCAATCATCCCGATTTTTGCTTTTAAAGATTGGACTTACTCTAATCTTAGTGAGGTTTTAATTTATCCAAATAGTTTTAACGAAAAGTTTGAAACAACAGGAACCGAACGAAGAATTCTAGGAATGGTAGGTACAGGATATATGGAAGGCAAAATGATTCTTTCTAAAAAAGCACTGCACCTTGGCTTTGCAAATACAACCGATAAAAAGAATACAGCAATTCACGAATTTGTTCACCTTATTGATAAAATGGATGGAAACATTGATGGAATCCCTCAAGCTGTTTTAGACCAACAATTTACTATCCCTTGGTTTGAGTTAGTCCAACAAAAAATGGATGAGATTCACCAAGACAAATCAGACATCAATCCTTATGCAGGAACCAACAGACAAGAGTTTTTCGCCGTAACAAGTGAATACTTCTTTGAAAGACCAAAACTCTTAGCCAGCAAACACCCGCAACTTTACGAAGCTTTAGAAATGATTTTCAATCAGAAAATGAACAAAAAAAATCTCTCAAATGCTTCATCAAAACTTTCAAGGAACAGTCCTTGTCCTTGTAATAGTAGTTTGAAATTTAAAAAATGTTGTGGAAAACAACATTACAAGTAGTCCCTTTTAATTCATTTTAAAACAACATTAAACGTAATTTTACCCTCAATTATTTTCACAAAACTATGAGCAAAAATAAAGTTACCATACTGCAAGCATTTAAAGAGTTTGTTTGGCCCCGAAAAGGAATCGTATTAATTGGACTTGTACTCATAGTAATCAGTCGTTTAGCAAGCCTTCTACTCCCTCTAAAGAGTAAAGAATTATTAGATGAAGTGATCCCTAACAAAGATATGGACGCGCTCATCTCTTTAGTGACAGTGGTGGCTATTGCTATTTTAATTTCAGCACTTACCTCTTTTGCATTAACCAGATTGTTAAGCGTTGAAGCTCAATTATTGATTTCTAAGTTAAGAGCAAAAGTTCAAAAACAAATACTCTCTCTTCCGATCTCTTTTTTTGACAACAACAAATCTGGAGCCTTAGTTTCTCGAATCATGACAGATGTTGAGGGGGTTAGAAATTTAATAGGAACTGGACTGGTACAACTTGTAGGAGGTACGCTTACCGCAATTATTTCTTTGGTGCTGCTGATTAACATCAGTCCAAAAATGACCTTGTTCGTTTTAGCTCCAGTTGCTGTTTTTGCTGTTATTGCTTTAAAAGCATTTAGTTACATCAGACCCATATTTAGAAACCGAGGGGTGATTAATGCTGAAGTTACTGGACGTTTAACAGAGTCCCTAAGCGGAGTTCGAGTTATTAAAGGATTTAACGCTGAAGAGCAAGAAAATGTAAACTTTGAAAAAGGAGTTGATCGTCTATTTCAGAATGTGAAGAAAAGTTTAACGGCAACAGCCATCATGACAAGCTCTTCGGCTTTTTTATTGGGATTAGCCTCTGTAGGTATTATGGGGATTGGAGGTATGATGATTATTGAAGGTACTTTAACTACGGGAGATTTTCTAGCTTTTACCCTACTACTTGGTTTTATGATTGCCCCAATTGTACAAATGAGTAACATTGGAAGTCAACTCACCGAAGCTCTTGCTGGACTGGACAGAACTGAAGAGATCATGAATATGCAGTCTGAAGACAACCCTGAAGTTAGAAATGTGGAGTTAAAGGAAATTCATGGAGACCTTAAATTTGATGACGTTTCGTTTTCTTACGAAGAAGGAAAAGAAGTGGTTCATAACATTAGCTTAGAGGCTAAACAAGGAAGTGTAACAGCTCTTGTTGGTTCATCAGGGTCAGGAAAATCTACTATTGCGGGACTCGTCTCTTCATTTATTAATCCTGAGAGCGGAACAATTACTATTGATGGTCAAGACTTATCAAAAGTGAGTTTAAACTCTTTCAGGAGCCAATTAGGGGTTGTTTTACAAGACGATTTTCTATTTGAAGGGACAATTAAGGAAAATATACTTTTCCCTCGCCCTAACGCTTCTGAGGAACAATTACAAGAAGCAGTTCAAGCGGCTTATGTTTATGAGTTTACTGATAAATTTGAGAAGGGTTTAGATACCCTGATTGGTGAGCGTGGAGTTAAGCTTTCTGGCGGTCAACGACAACGAATTGCTATTGCTAGAGCAATTTTAGCCAACCCAAGAATCTTAATTTTAGATGAGGCCACTTCTAACCTTGACAATGAAAGTGAAGCAATGATTCAACAAAGTTTAGCTGAATTAATGAAAGGGAGAACCACCATCGTAATTGCCCACCGACTGAGTACCATTAGAAAAGCGGATCAGATTTTAGTGATTGAAGAAGGAAAAATTGCTGAACAAGGTAAACATGATGAGTTGATTGCTGCTGAAGGAAGATATTACAAGCTCTTTACTTACCAAAGTAGAATCTAATGATAAAGAAACTAACCTTTTTTCTTAGTGTAATTTTACCACTTCCCTTAATATGCCAATCATACATAGTTAATGAGTATCAGCCAAAAACAGATTCTTTATTTGCTTATTTTGATACCGATAATTCTTCAGAGAACTATTTTAGTAAAATTCCAAACTGTAACATTGAATGTGATAAAACTAGTGTTAATAGTTCCGTAGACGCAATGCTTCCAAGCACTTCTAATCCTTGCACTCAAAAAGAAAAAATAATAGGAAGAAAGTGTTCTAAGAATGGAAAATCCATTTACAGTTTCAATCAATATAGTGGTAAACTACAAGGTTACTACATAATCAATCATCCTTCAGAACAACCATGGATAAGATACGTTTACCACAAGAATAAAATTGTTGAAATCGTAGAACATTTTTATGATTCAAACTCTTCCGCTCCAAAAGTAGAAGATATTCCAAGAAAATTAATGGCCTTAGTAGAGCTTGATGAAGAGGGCAAACTAAAAAACATCAAGTCTCAATATGATCTTAATGGAAAAAAATTAAAAAAAGGTAATTTCAGAAACGGTAGCGGTACAATTCTGTTCTATAGAGGAGATGGCAGCTTGCTTAGATCAGTTCAAATGAAAAATGGTAGACCTCATGGAAAGTGTACCTATTACTACCCTTCTGGTGAGAAACTAGTAGCTGGAGAATTCAGCTTTGGTTTTTTTTCAGGGGTATGGAAAGAATATTCTGTTACGTCTAAAGTTTTAACTTCCACGGAGTTCAAACCTATTATTTTAGAAGAATAAATGAAAACAACAAGAGGCATAGGGACAATAACCAAACGCCTTCGCAGAGACCCGTGGAAGGCAATGGACGAGTACAAAATGCTCGTTGAGGGAGATAAGGTGATGGCTTGTGTTTTTGGAGGAAAAGAAAGCGACACTTTGCTGGACATGCTTTTGCACTCTCAAAAAGCATCGGGAATTAACTTTGAATTGGCAGCCGTAAACATGGATTAAATCAACCAGGTTTCCCTTTTTAGGTTTTACTGAATTCTCTAAAAGAAAACAACATCCCTTATTTAATTATTGAGCAAGTCATCTACTCCGTTGTTGTAGAGAAAACACCAGAAGGAAAAAGGACATGCAGTCTTTGCTCAAGAATGCGTAGCGTAAAACTTCACAAAACGACTAAAGAAATTGAAACCAAAAAAAACTGGACTTAGGTCATCGTTGAGATGATGTTTTTGAGGCTTTTCTATTGAGTTTTATATCGAATAAAAGCTTTATGTAGCGCACAACAAGTAGCTGTAAAAAAGAGGATAAATTATAATTATATTTTTTTTATAAGGAAGAAGAAATAATTGCATCTGCTAATGATCGAGACCTTCCCCTCATCCTGTGCAATTTACGTGACTCTCAACCCAAAATGCAACGCCAATTAATTACGAAAATGATCAAGGAATAGGAAATTGAACGCGCAGTGAGGTCTGCTGTTATTTTCAGTGCACTTAAAAACACATCACCACCTCACCTATTCAACAAAAACTGGTTTGATTTTAGGAATCTTAATCCCTAAAAAATAGTTCATTCTTTCTCTTGACACGTTGACCTGTATCAACTAAATTTCAAAATAAAAAAGAGCGCTAAAAAGATACTCAGACCGCACTTTAACTTGCTGAACCGTCCTTCAACATAGGTGTCAGATCAAGAAATCAAGAAAAATAGTCATTCAAGAATTGGATGTTCTAATCGAAATAAACCCTTAATAAGACTGAGAAGTTGAGAGCTTAACTCGAAAATCGCCCAGCCGCAGTTAGGTCTTATGAAGAATAGGTTATCAAATACTTGTAAGACTTGAATTTTTTGGTTCTTTTTGTTTCACGACAAAAACGAACACAAAACCTTTAATAGAAAGGAAAACAAATGAGACAAGACCAACCCAACAATCCATTACACGGCATTAAACTCGCTGACATCTTAGACTTCTTAGTTGCCAACTACGGATGGGACGAATTAGGAAACTTAGTTAACATCAATTGCTTTAAAAGCAATCAGACCAAAAAATCGAGTTTGAAATTTTTAAGAACTACTCCCTGGGCAAGAACCAAAGTGGAACAATTGTACTTGGATTCAATATAGAAAATGCTCCTTGAGCAACTCTTTCTAAAACCGACTCAAAAAGCAATTATTTTGCACGTTGAGTGGAGCCGCAACGAAAAAATAACGAATGATACTTCTTCCAAAAATAGAAACCAATAAAATTGCCTTTAAGCTTACTCAAAAAGCTGAAGTACTCGTTAAGAAAGGTCACCCTTGGGTTTTTGACCAAAGTATTACCAAACAAAGTGTTGATGGAAAATCGGGTGATTTAGCAATCCTCTTTGACAACAGGAAGAATAAGTTTATGGCTTGTGGTTTTTATGATCCTTCCTCTCCTATTCGAATTAAGATTTTACAAGCCAACAAACCTGCAAACATCAATGCAGATTGGTTTAAAAATAAGATAAAAGAGGCTTACGAAAAAAGACTTCCATTACTTAAAACCGCTACCAATAGTTACCGTTTAGTTTACGGAGAGAATGACAACCTACCTTCTTTAATTGCAGATGTTTACAGCAGTGTATTGGTAGTAAAACTTTACGCTACTTTTTGGCTTCCATATCTTAGTGATATCTTGCCAGAATTGTTAGCGATTAGCAATACGGAAACCCTTGTTTTACGAATGAGTAGAAATGTTCAGAAAGAAGGAAATGAGCACGGCTTAGAAGATGGCCAAGTGATACATGGCACGTTAGAAAATGAAGTAATTGTTTTTGAAGAACACGGTGTAGCTTTCTCGGCAAACGTTATACACGGTCATAAAACAGGTTACTTTTTAGATCACCGAGCCAATAGAAAAAAGGTAGGAGAAATGGCTAAAGGTAAAACAGTATTGGATGTATTTTCTTACGCTGGAGGCTTTTCAGTACATGCATTAGCTGGTGGAGCAACAGCAGTGACCAGCTTAGACATCAGCGGCCCAGCTCTAGAAATAGCCAAAGCAAATGCGAAGCTGAACAATTTCGAAGGTACACACAGTGTTATTGTTGGTGATGCTTTTGATGAAATGGAAATTCTTGCCAGTCAACGTACTAAATACAACATTGTTGTCATTGACCCTCCATCATTTGCTAAAAGCGCCATAGAGATCGATAGAGCGATTCATAGCTATAAAAGGCTAGCCAAGCTTGGATTACAATTGGTAAGCAAAGGAGGTGTTCTTGTATTAGCATCTTGTAGCTCTAGAGTTACTGCAGCTGTTTTCTTTGACTTAATGGAAGAAGTAATGCAAACTGCAAAAGTGAATTACTCCGTGCTTGAAACCACCAACCATGACACGGATCACCCTATCGGATTTAAGGAAGGTGCTTATTTAAAAACAATCTACATTAGAATTAATGGATAATGGAAAATGAATAATGATCGAGCAAAATGAATGTAATTAGTTGAAGTGGTACGAAACAATTAAGTGCTTTGCATCCATTGTGGTTCATCCAGATAAATTTTAAACTGACACCTTTTCCATTAATCATTAATCATGATTAATTAATAATTACCCACCCCCCAACCTTTACGGTGAGTAGTAAACAAAATTAAATTTAAACAAAAAAAGTGCATAGTAAAATCGAATCATACAAGGCAGAACAGGAGAAATACGAACAAGAAGTCACCCAAATAAAAAGCACATCGCTTAAGGTTAGCATTCTTAGGTTGATAGCTGTAATTGGTTTCGGACTTAGTCTTTATTACTATTCAAAAACAGACGCTAATTTTCTTTTAGTGAGTACAGCAGTATGTACAATTGGATTTTTCATCTTAATCAAGATTCATGGCAAACTTTCTTTTAAACGTAAAATCAAAGACACTCTTGTTGAAATAAATAAGGATGAAATTGATTACCTCCGACATAAGAAACTCAAAACTGACAATGGGATTGAGTATATTGATACTACCCACTCCTATTCTTATGATTTAGATATTTTTGGTGAAAAATCTTTATTTCAAATTCTCAACAGAACAGCTACTTACATTGGGAAAACGAAGTTAGCGAATAGCCTACTGGCAATCATTCCAAATGCTGAAATAGCTCAAAATCAAGAAGCCATAAAGGAACTCGCAGACAATATGGAATGGAGACAGTCCATACTCGCTTATGCTAAAGCTACAGAAGACAACAAAGCGACTTACACCAAATTAATTGAATGGTCAGAAAGAAGTGACGAGAAGATTAACCGTTTTCTAATTATCACCTCCTTTACAGCTCCCGCTTTATTTTTAGGGGTTTTTATTGCCAACTTCATCGTTGATTTACCAATTTTAGGAAACATAGCCGCCTACCTTTTTATCCTTAATTTAATGATTGTTGGCTCAAAATTAAAAAGTATTAAAAAAGAAATTGAAGATGCTACCATCATTAACAAAACACTTAAAAACTACACCTTAATCATCAAACAGTTAGAAGGCAAATCCTTTTCGTCTGAAAAATTAAATGCCTTAAAAAATAGCTTGGTTCAAAATGATGAATTGGCCAGCCAGCAAATAAAACGCTTAGCGGCACTATTTGCTCAGCTTGACAATTCAACAAATCTATTGGCAGCGACTTTATTTAATGGAATATTACTTTACAACCTTCACACCTTGAGAAGCTTATATCAATGGAAATCTGCCCACAGAACAAAAATAAAATCTTGGTTAGCTGTTATTGGAGAGATAGAACAATTGAACAGCTTTGCGAATTTTGCATACAACAATCCTGATTTTACCTACCCTGCTTTAAATAGTGATTACAAAATTGAATTCAATGAATTAGGCCATCCTTTACTAGATAGCCAGACTAGAATAAACAATACGGTAGATTTTAATAGCCAGAATTTTATCATTCTTACAGGCAGTAACATGTCTGGAAAAAGTACATTTTTAAGAAGCCTAGGAATCAATATGGTATTAGCCGGAACAGGAAGTCCAATTTGCGCTTCTAAAGCCAACATCCATCCTTTAAACGTTTTAGTAACGATGCGTTTGTCGGATTCACTAAACGATAATGAGTCTTACTTTTTTGCTGAAGTAAAACGCTTAAAAGAGATTATGGATAAGGCGGATGAAACCGTTTCTTTTGTATTGTTGGATGAAATTTTAAGAGGCACTAATTCTGATGATAAACGAACAGGAACGGTAGAAGTCATAAAAAAAATGATTGGAAAAAACGTTATTGGAGCCATTGCTACTCATGATCTAAAGGTTTGTGACACGACTAAAGAATATCCAGAAACATTGATTAACAAGTGCTTTGAAGTCGAAATTATTGACAACGAATTGGTTTTTGATTACCAACTAAGAGATGGGGTCTGCAAAAACAAAAGCGCCACGTTCTTGATGAAAAAAATGGAAGTGATTTAGAGGAAATCTTAACTGTTGGGATTTAACTTTTGAAATGCCCTCACTTGATTTTCTCCTTAAAAAACGACAACTTCGTTAAACAACAATTAAGAAAGATTAAAACGTTTCCGACAAGAACGTTAAAAGGATGAGGTAAAGTAACGCGCTATCCTTCTCTCAATAGTTCTTTTCTAAAAACCAACCATCCGTTTTTGGCTCATCATTCAAACACTACGTTCTTTTTCAACACCAAAAACCAACAACTAGCCACTAAAAACCAATACCTTTACACCACAAAATTGCAGCAATGAACAACGAAGAGGACAAGGTAAACAGTCAAAACATAGCACAATGTATTGCCACATTGGAATCCTTATTAAACGATACGGATCAGATTTTTGAGATTCCTGAAGAACAACGCGTAAATTTAATGAAAGCTGCAGGGCTTCTTTCTCGTCCAAACCGAGAAGAGTTTGATAAACGAAAGAAAGACGCTAAAAAGGCTGCTAAGCGTAAAATGATAGAGCGTGACAAGCACGCTAGAAAATCTACAGGAATAAGAAGTGCAAGAGAAACCGCTATTTTTGAAGCTCCGAAATTATTATTGAATCTTCCAAAAGGAGAGAACGATACCCAAGAGGTCTTAGAATCTGCTAGAAACTGCTACGTATGTAAAGCGGTTTTTACCAAGCTGCACCATTTTTACGACACCATGTGTACCGATTGTGGTGATTTAAATTACATGAAACGTTTCCAAACTGCTGATTTAACGGGGCAAGTTGCGGTTGTGACGGGTTCTCGTTTAAAAATTGGTTATCACATTACTTTAATTTTATTAAGGTCTGGAGCAACTGTGGTTGCCACTACCCGATTTCCTGTAGATTCTGCTTTGCGTTTTGCTAAAGAGGAGGATTTTGAAGAATGGGGACATCGTTTAAAAATTCATGGGTTAGATTTAAGACACATCCCAAGTGTAGAGATCTTCTGTAATTTTATTGAACAGCAATACAGTCGATTAGACATCCTGATTAACAATGCTGCACAAACGGTTAGACGACCTGCAGGTTTCTACCAACATTTAATGGAATATGAAGAAGCCCCAATGGCCTCTTTACCTCCTTTTGCGCAAGAATTACTAAAAGACCATAACGGTTGTATTCAAGAGATTAAGGCACTATCTGTTGATACGGATAATGCAGAAAACAACAGACTTCCCGTGACTTGGCAAAGTCCTGAACCAGGAATTGGCTTAAGGGCTTCTGCTAAACTCTCTCAAATCCCTTATAGTTTTGACAATTCGTTACAAACTGCCGAAGTTTTTCCTGAAGGGAAATTAGATGCGGATTTACAACAGGTAGATTTAAGAAAAACCAACAGCTGGCGTTTAAAATTAGGACAGATAGAAACTCCAGAAATGATTGAGGTACAACTGGTCAATGCTGTTGCTCCTTTTGTCTTATGTAATCGTTTAGTCAACTTAATGCGAAAAGAGAACACTGGACAAAAGCACATCATCAATGTTTCTGCTATGGAAGGAAAGTTCCACCGTTTTAAAAAGATTGATAGACATCCGCATACCAACATGGCAAAAGCTGCACTCAATATGATGACGCATACTTCTGCTTCTGATTTTGCTAAGGATGGCATTTACATGAATGCCGTGGATACTGGATGGGTAACGGATGAGGATCCTGTAGAATTATCTAAAAAGAAAGTGGAAGAACATGATTTTCAGCCTCCTTTAGATATTGTGGATGGTGCTGCACGGGTTTTAGATCCTTTAATTGATGGAATTAACACGGAAAAACACTGGTGTGGTAAATTCTTAAAAGACTACTTCCCTATTGATTGGTAGAGGTAAATTACTGGCATAGCTTTTGATTCAGCTGAATCATCTCAAAAACTTAATTCATGGACAGAAAGAAATTCTTAACCTCAACCGCTTTATTCGCTTTTTCTGTATCCGTATTCGGCAAGGTAAGCGTGCAAAACGATTCTTTTAAAGGAGACTGCGAAACTACGAATGACATACTAGGCCCTTTTTATAGACCTGACGCTCCTCATCAACAAGATTTAACCCACCAAGAGTTAAAAGGACAAAGAGTTACCCTAAAAGGTATTGTTTTCGGTAAGGATTGCGTCACCCCTTTAAAAAATGCACTAGTTGAAATTTGGCATGCCAACACTAAAGGTGAGTATGACAATGACAGTCAAAAATTTCATCAACGTGCTCAATGGCTTACGAATGAAAAAGGTGAATATTCATTTACCACGATCTTGCCCGGAAAGTATAAAAACGGTAAGCTATATCGTCCTGCACATATCCATTACAGGGTAAGTGAAGAAAGTAGTCAAGAACTGATTTCTCAAATCTACTTCCAAGGAGATCCGCACATTGAAAAAGATCCTTGGGCATCGGATAAAAAAGCAGTACACCGAATACTCCCAATAGTAATGGAAGATATCTGTGGTGGATTAGTTGTTAATTTTGACGTTTACTTAGCAAGTCACTAATTTTAAAAGTAAATAGAATAAAAATTTACGCCACTTTTCTGGTTAAACGCTAGTGTTGGCATTGGAAATTTAATAAAACCAAAAGCACCCAAAACGGTGTTCACCAACTTACTTTTTGTTTTAATTCGTGTTAAATCAATATCCAAGCTTAAATAGTATTGTCTTTCTCTTTCTATTAAAAAATATTTAGGATTTTCAAGAGCGCCTATCATACCATCTGCACTATAACCTAAAGCAAGATTTAACCATTTAGGAAATTGATTATTTTCACCTAGGAATGAAGCGATATTTATACTTGCCCAATAAGTTTGTCCGTTATAATCTTTTAATATATTTTCAGCATAATTCTCACCTAATAAACTAGGGTTCAAATCGATATAATTAGATTTATGGTAAGAAAATTTCAAGAGTATTCTTTGTTCATCCCAAAGTAATTGTTGACTAATAAAAGTAGCCGCTCCTAAAGTATTAAAAGCGACATCTCCCCAACTAAACCCCCATTCAGAAGAATAACCGTCATAAATCTCTACAGAAGTTAAAAAGAAGAGACCTAACGAACCTCCCAACCAAATTGATTTTTTTCTACTAACCCCACTCCATCTTAGGGCATTATAACCAACCATTCCAGCATAGTATGAACTTACTCCATGACCGATCTTATCCATTTGCAGCCATTGCTTATTATCATTAAATAGATGAAAGGAAGAGGAAGGAACATCTTTATACCACAATGCATAGAGTCCTGTCATCATGCCTCCATAACCGATAACACCAGTAGAAACAATCTTTTTCAACCGTTTAGGAATAATTGTGTCTTGTTGAGAAAAAGAGTTTAATGAAAACAACAGCAGTAAAATAAATCCCCCTAGCCCCCTTGAAAGGGGGATTATACGATTAGTTTTTAAATATGATTTTCGATCAGGAATAAAATTCACTCTTAAAAGAAGACTTCTCCATCCATTAGTTAAAGGTGATTTTGAATCAATAATAAAACTCCCCCTTAGAAAGGGGGCTGGGGGGATTTTATTTATGTTCATCAATCCAACCTTCAATTGTTTGCAATACGTTATTGATATCTTGTTTTACTTCTTGATCATCAAATCTAAGAAAAATCAAACCGTAAGCCTCTAACTCTTCTCGCCTTTTTAAGCCTAAATCATATTATCATGGCTATTGCCATCAATTTCAAGATCCAAATTCAATGGTTTACAATAAAAATCAACCCTATAATTCAACAATGGCTTTTGTCGACTAAAAGTAGATCTTGATTGCTTTGCTCGAAGGTACTTACTCTAAAAAATTCCAACAAGATTAAATCCAATCTTAATTTCTTGGAATATTATTTTAAGTGTTTACCGTATGGAATGTAACTCCTTTAAATAATTCTATAATTAAACGATAAATTCCCTTACCGTCTTTTTAAGAAGAATACAAAAAACTATTGAGAAGTAATCATAAATTCACTTCTTCTGTTATCAGCTCTTCCTTGTGCTGTAGAGTTATCAGCAATAGGCTTGGTATCTCCATAACCTTTTGCTGTCAATCGATCTTTAGGAACTCCATTCTCCAACAAATAGCTATAAACCGATTTGGCCCGATTCTCTGAAAGAATTTGATTTGATTTTGCTGAACCTACATTATCTGTATGCCCACCCAACTCAATGTTTACCGTTTTGTTCTTCGCAAGGAAAATAATCAATCGATCTAGTTCAATCTTAGACTTCTCCTTCAAATCAAAACGGTCTATTTCAAAAAATACGTTCTTCAACACCACACTTTTTCCAACTTCTATTTTTTGTAAGGGCACATTTTTTCGAAAAGGCTCATGAGCTGCCCCTTCAGTTAACAAAAAATTCTCTGAAAAGAACAAGTAGCCATCAAAAGAAGCGCTTAATGCATATTCTTTATCAATTGGTAAACTGACTAAATATTCTCCAGTAGCTTCATCAGCATAAGACTCTACTGCTGTTTCTCCTGTTTCTAAATCCACCAATTGAAAATGTGCGGGTACCTCTTTTTTTGTTTTCACATCATATACTCTCCCTGTTAAATAATTCACAACATTAGGCCTTGTACCTTGAGGCATCTTAAATTGATATAAATCTAACGCTCCAAAACCTCCTGCTCTATCAGATGCAAAATAAGCGAGTTCTCCACTTGAAGAAACTAACAGACTATTTTCATCATTAAACGTATTGATAGGATACCCTAAGTTTTTGGGTTCAGACCAATTTCCTTTGGCATCTTTTTGAGTCATAAATAAATCTAATCCTCCCATACCGGGATGACCATTCGATGAAAAATAAAGTGTTTTTCCATCAGGGTGAATAAATACAGACTCTTCTACTCCTACAGTATTAACAGTATTGCTTAAGCGAACAGGAGCTGACCAACTCCCTTCTTTAGTGATTGATGAAGTCCAAATGTCTTGTTGTCTACTGCTGCCTCTTCCAATTCCTCTAATAAAATAAAGTGTTTTACCATCCGCAGAAAAAGAAGGTTGAGTTACCCAATTTCGAGTATTAAATGTTGCGCCTAAGTTTTTGGGTGGAGTCCAATTGTCTCCAACATTATAGGAATAAAACAAATCACAACTCCCAAAGCCTTTACGACCTTGCCCATAACCTTCAACAGGATTGGCACAAGAAGTAAAAATTAAAAAACGTCCATTTGCTGACAAAGAAGGAGCTCCTTCATTGGTTAAGCTATTAATAGCCTGAACGTTAACACTCTGCCGCCAGTTTTTACCATCAAATCTACTGACAAAGAAATCTTCATTAAAACCCGTATACGTCATTTCACTTTTTAATCGCCTGGTATATAAAAGTTTGGTTCCGTCTACAGAGATTGAAGGGAAATATTCTGGTAAAGGGCTATTAATTTTATCTCCTAAGTTAATAGGTTCAAATGGCACAGGATGTTTTAATGCTTCAATCGCAAAATTACAATCTCTCAATCCATCCTTTACCAAATCTGCCATCATTAAAGGTGCGCCTTTAAAATTAAGGTAACCTTCAAAATGCGCTTTAGCCTGCTCATATAATCCTAATTTTAATTCTATTGCTCCTGCAGAAGAGTATACTTCAGGAAAAAAATCAGGGTTAATTTCAATGCACCTGGTGTAATGTTTTAAAGATTCCTTATATTTTCTTTGATCGGTATAAACATAAGCTAATAACATTTCTGCTTCTACAAAATTGGGGTCTTTAGCTACAGCTTGCAAAAAACTTAATTCTGCTAATTCATTATTTCGTAAATCATAATACCCTAATCCTTCTTTATACAATTTAATTGCTTTTTTGCTAGTTGAAGAAACTGGTTGATCGCGCTGAGCGAAAGTCTTATTGACAAACACCACTAAGAAAACAACCGTTACGATTTGAAATATTCTATTCATTTTTTCAATCTTCTTTAACTCCAATTAGCGTTAAACTTTACTGGATCAATTTATAATTCAACATTTACCACTTAAATTTCCTAAGGGATCTGCATGTATTTATGCGTTTGTAAAGACATATTCCATCTTGGGTTTTCCATAATATAGTCAATTATAATCGGCATCATTTTAGCTCGATTACTCCATTCGGGCTGCAGGTACAATTTGCAATTTCCACCAACTTTAGCGGCATGACTTTCTGCCCATTTAATATCATCTTTATTAAAAATGATCACTTTTAATTCGTCAGCTCTTTCATAAACTTCAGGTAAAGGAGGTAAATTCTTTTTAGGGGATAGACAAATCCAATGCCAAATACCACTTAAAGGATGTGCACCTGAAGTCTCTAAGAACACTTCAACACCAATGTTGTCTAATTTATTGGTGAGACAATCTAAATTGTAAAGCAATGGTTCACCACCTGTAATAACAATGGATTGTGCTGGAAAGGTTTGAATATTGGTCACCACTTGCTCAATATCCGTTAAGGGATGTAAATTTGGATTCCAACTTTCTTTAACGTCACACCAATGGCAACCCACATCACAGCCTCCTACTCTTATAAAATAAGCTGCTTTACCGGTATTGGCTCCTTCGCCTTGTATGGAATAAAACTCTTCCATTATAGGGAGTTTGACTCCTTGTTTTAATAACTCTTTGTCCTTAATTGTTATGTCTTCTATCTCATCCATCATAGGTTAACAAAAATAACAATATAACCTTACTAAAATTGAGCCCTATAAAACAATCTTTTATACTTTCGCTTTATGAAACAATATGGATTAATTGGTCACCCGCTATCACATTCTTTTTCTAAGAACTATTTTAGTGAAAAGTTTGAACAAGAATGTATTTCTGAATCTTCTTATGATTTATTTGACATTGAAAATGTCGATAAGATTTCAGAAATAATCAGGGACAACCCTCACCTTAAAGGTTTAAACGTTACTATCCCTTATAAAGAAAAGGTAATGGAGTACTTAACAGAAATTGATCCCAGAGCACAAGAAATTGGTGCGGTGAATACGATAAAGTTTTCTGAGGATAACAAATCTCTTAAAGGGTTTAATACGGATTACGATGGTTTTAAAAATTCCTTAAAACCATTTTTAGACCTGAACCACGAACGTGCTTTAATTTTAGGAACTGGAGGGGCTTCAAAAACAGTTAAATTTGTTTTAAATGAATTAAACATCACCTGTTTAATGGTTTCTAGAAATCCAAAAAAACCCGATGAAATCAGTTATGAGGAGGTGAATCAATACGTAATTAAACACCATCAAATCATCGTAAACACGACTCCTGTAGGCACATTTCCCAATGCAAGTGATAGTCCCGAGATACCCTATGAGTACTTAACGGACAAACATTTGCTTTATGATTTAGTTTACAATCCAGCACTTACTGAATTCTTAAAAAAAGGGAAAGAAAAGGGGAGTATAACAATTAACGGGTTGCAAATGCTAAAGATTCAAGCAGAAAAAGCTTGGGAAATATGGAACAGCTAGAACATTAGCAGCTAAATGGCTATTTTATGTCCATACTCTTCTTCAAAATCTTCTATTCCTACATATGTTCGATGATCGCCATAAACACGAGAAAAGAAAACATCAAACAACACCTTCTCGGTTACTTTTAATGTAATTTTAATAAAGTTGGGGTACTTTTCTGAAGTTAAGGAGGAATCACAGTGTGGACAAGTAAAGTTTACAACTTCGTTTTCTTCAAAATCCACCCATGGTTTACATTTATAGTTATAGGATCTAGGTTTGGGATCTAAAAACAGCTGAACCAAATCACCACCACTCCTTGAAATATTAAACAACACTTGATTGTCCTTATTTAATTTTTCATCGCATTTAGGACAGTAGTAGTCATATTGATTAATCATGGGGGTAAGTTTAGTAAAGGTTAGTAAAGGTTCTTCTCTGTATCGAGTTTAACACTCAAACGGAAACAGTACCGAAATAGTATACTCTAAATAAATAAATAAGTTTCAATATTATACGGTAAAATATCGATAAGCAATATTTTAACATCGACTAAGTTCATTTTTATGTAGACATACCCGCAAATCAAGAGCACCTAAATGTGTACCAACTGAAACCGTTAAGCTACTGATTAATAAGCTATAACATGTATCTCAAAAAAAAACATTTTTTAATTAAGCTTGTTGATGTACTAATAACTTGATTCTGAAGATATTTTATATGGTGCTAAAAGTTGATTGAATTGTTCTTAAAAAACTTAACATTGGGCTTCTCATTAGAAAGAGTCACAAAAGCTAAACCAACGAGTTGGTTTAATTTAAAATCTCAGCAAAAGATTGTTTAAACTTCTCCACCTTAGGAGCGATTACCGCTCTACAATAAGATTGTTCTCCATTAGAGCTAAAATAGTCTTGATGATAATCTTCGGCAGCAGAAAAGTTAGCCAGCCCCATAATTTCTGTAACTATAGGGTTTTCAAAAACTTGATCAGCATTTAACTTCTCTAAAATGGAGTCTGCAACTTCTTTTTGAATCTGATTATTGTAATAAATACCTGAACGGTATTGAGTTCCGACATCATCTCCTTGTCTGTTTAAAGTGGTAGGATCATGCACTTGCCAAAACACTTCTAAAATTTCAGCTAAAGAAACAAGTGTTGGATCATAGACTACCTGACAAACTTCAACAGAACCAGTTTCTCCGGAACAGACTTCTTTATAGGTTGGTTTTTCAACCCTTCCATTAGCATATCCAGAAACAACACTTTCCACCCCTTTTATGTCTTGAAATATTGCTTCAACACACCAAAAACATCCTGCGCCTAATGTTATTGTATCCATACTTAAATCACTCATTATTTTTTTCTTTGCCTTTTCAGATTTAAAATTCTCTCAGAATATGAAAAAATTGTTACCAGTCCAACCCCTTATCTGTTCTTCCATTTAATATTGGTGATTGACCAAAAATTATGTACTATTATTATTTAGTATGCTGCCATCAGTTCCTTTATTGCATTATTAGTTTTTTCACTCACATTCACTAAAGGCAATCGCACCGTATCTCCAATAAGCTGAAGTTCTTTGAGCGCAGCTTTTACTCCTGCAGGATTTCCTTCAAGAAATAGATACGCAATCATAGCAAAATATTGGTAATGGAGTTTTCGTGCAGCATCCATCTCATTTTTTAATGCCGCTTGAACCATTCCTGAAAAGCCTTTAGGAAAAGCATTTGCGATAACAGAGATCACTCCATCTCCCCCGCTAGCGATCATTGGTAAGGTTAATGCATCATCACCAGATATGACTAAAAAATCTGTAGGTTTTGTATTTATAATTTCCATGCTTTGCTCTAAACTTCCTGAAGCTTCTTTCACCCCAATAATGTTTTCAAAATCATTAGCTAAGCGAACAATTGTTGTTGGGAGAACATTAGAACTGGTTCTACCAGGAACATTGTAAAGTATAATCGGCAATTTAGAAACTTCGGAAATTGCTTTATAATGCTGATAAATTCCTTCTTGTGTTGGTTTATTGTAATATGGACTTACAGAGAGTATTGCATCTACACCTGAAAAATCTGTCGTTTGAAATGCTTCTACAACTGTTGCTGTACAATTGCCTCCTAGTCCTAAAACAATAGGTAATCTGCCATTGTTCACTTTAATGATAAAGGCCAACGTTTGTTGTTTTTCTTGTGGAGTTAAAGTTACAGATTCACCTGTTGTACCTTGCACAACAAGGTAATTGATACCATTTGTAATTAAATGCTCCACCAGCCTCTCTAAGCCTTTATAATCAACACTCTTATCTGTATTAAATGGAGTTACAATTGCGACACCTGTTCCTTTAAATTTATTCATTTTGTCCGTTTAATTTCTGACTACAAAAGTGAAAATAAATATTGAGAAATAGAAGCGGTTATCTAGGGTATTGTTAATTTAATTATTTTCGAAAAGTAGCAGTCATGAATAGCATGCTCTAAACGAAATAAAACATAGTAAAACCAAGAAGTTAAGAGCTTGCTCGAAAATCACTCCTCTGAATTATTTATAAAAATTTGCTGAATCAATTCATGTGCACCTTGATTTTTTTCTTTATTTTGTAGGAAGACAAAAGAAAAAGAATACTTTCTTTATCTTAATTTTAATCCTCCAAAAAGCCTATGAAATCAAAAGAAGAAATAGTAAACAACTGGCTACCTCGTTATACGGGTACTGAGCTTAAAGATTTTGGACAATACATTTTATTGACTAATTTCAATAATTATGTAGAAGTTTTTGCTGCGCAACATGGGGTAGAAATAAATGGGAAAGACAAAGCAATGCCCAATGCTACAGCTGATGGAATTACGATCATTAACTTTAGTATGGGAAGCGCAAATGCTGCCACCATTATGGATTTACTAAGCGCCATAAAACCTAAAGCTTGTTTGTTTTTAGGGAAATGTGGGGGGTTAAAAAAGAAAAATGAAATTGGCGATTTCATATTACCTATCGCTGCCATTAGAGGCGAAGGTACTTCTGATGATTATCTACCACCAGAAGTACCTGCACTACCTGCTTTCACCCTCCAAAGAGCTGTTTCTTCTACGATTAGAGAAATGGGTAAAGATTATTGGACGGGTACGGTTTATACCACCAACAGAAGAGTTTGGGAACACGATGAAGAGTTTAAAGATTATTTGAGAGAAATTAGAGCAATGGCCATCGATATGGAAACGGCTACGCTTTTTATTACTGGATTTGCCAATAGCATCTCTGTTGGGGCTTTATTATTGGTTTCTGATCAGCCCATGATTGCTGAGGGAGTAAAAACAGACAAGAGTGATGAATCGGTTACGAAGAACTATGTAGAAAGTCACATCGAAATTGGAATAAAATCGTTACAAGAAATTAAGAATAACGGAGCGAGTGTTAAACACTTGAAATACTCTTATACGGAAGATTAATGGATCACGTTCAGCTATTACAAGACATCAAAAACAAAGTTTATCACCCCGTTTATTTTTTAACTGGTGATGAGACTTATTACATTGATTTAATTTCGGATTACATTGAAAAAACTGTGTTAGACGAAACAGAGAAAGACTTTAATCAAACCATTTTATATGGTAAGGAAAGTGACATGACAACAATAATTGGTGAAGCCAAACGCTACCCAATGATGGCCAACAATAATGTGGTAATTATTAAAGAAGCACAACACTTAGGGGCACAACTGGATAAATTAGAGAGCTATTTAGAAAACCCTACACCTTCTACGCTGTTAGTTTTTTGCTACAAGTACAAAAAGGTTGATGGAAGAAAAGCAATTGGTAAACTCTTAAAAAAGAAAGCCGTTTTCTTTGAATCTAAAAAACTTTACGACAACCAGGTACCCGATTGGATTACTGGTTATTTAAAAAAGAAACGATATTCAATTACTCCTCCTGCAGCGATGTTAATTGCTGATTCTTTAGGGGCTGATTTAAGTAAAATAGTGAATGAGCTAGAGAAACTTACCATTAACGTTTTAGAGGGGAATGAAATCACTCCAGAAACGGTTGAAAAGAACATTGGAATAAGTAAAGACTTTAATAACTTTGAATTGAACAAATCTTTAGGTGCTAAAGACATTTTAAAAGCCAACAAGATTGTTTTCCATTTTTCAAAGAATGAGAGAGATCATCCTTTAGTAGTAACTATTGGATTGATGTACAGTTTCTTTAGCAACATACTAAAGGTCCATTATGCCAAAGACAAAACGAAGAACAACCTCGCTTCAATTTTGCGTATTAGTCCTTTTTTTGTTGGAGAATACGAAACTGCTGCTCGTAATTATCCCATTCGTAAAGCGGTTAAAGTCATTGAATATTTACGCGATTATGATTTAAAATCTAAAGGGGTTAACAATGCTTCGGCTTCTAATAGTGAATTGTTAAAAGAATTGATTTTTAAAATTTTGCATTGAGAACAAGCCCTAGGTCTTCAATAAATAATAGGTATACAAACAGCTTTAAGACTAAGGTAAAAAAAAATGCAACTCATCTAGTTCTTCTGCCTTTGATTCAAACAAGCTATCTGATTGTGATTTTACGTACGAATAAACTATGGACGAAGTTAGATTACGAATACAAAATGAAGAGGGTAATTCCTCTATTTAATTTTATTGTTGTTGGAATTTTAATAGGGTAAAATTGGGAAAGGTTACCTGCTGAAAGGAAACAAAAATAGCTCTCCCTTAAAAAATAAAATTTCTTTTAACAACTAAAAACTGTTTCACTCCTTTATCCCAGTTGATAACATAAAAACCTCTACCTATCTTCTTTTCTTCTTTTTATCGGTATCCGATTTCTTTTTAAATGGTTCGGTTATGTTCCAGACCTTTACTTTATCTTCTATCGTTAAACCTTCCAAAACTTCGACCATAATTCCGTCAGAAATACCTAATTCAATTGTTTTACGTTCAAACTCTTGATCCCCTAATTCTAATTGCACAAAAGGTTCATCTGTTTGCTCATCAAATTGAACCCACGCTTCTTTAATGGCCAATACATTTTCTCTTTGACCAATAACAATGGTTGCATTGGCGCTGTAACCTGCTCTTACAAAAAAGTTAGTATCTAACACCACGTTGGCTTCTATCTTAAATTGAACAGCCCCTTGCTCCTCTACTCCTTGAGGAGCTACAAAGCGTAATTTGGCAGCAAAGCTTTTATCATTAATTGCTCCTAAACTGATCAGCAAGGGCATATTCATACTTAATTTACTCACCTCTGCTTCATCCACCTGTCCTTCAAAAATCATATCTGTTAAGTCGGCAATAGTGGCTACTGTTGTTCCAGGGTTAAAGTTGTTACTCTCTACCAATTGGTCTCCTTTTTTAACTGGAACGGTTAATACTGTTCCAGAAACCGTTGCTCTAATATTGGTATTCATTGCTCCTCTTCCAGCGGTACCCAATTGAATAATTTTCAAATCATTCTCTGCATTCACCAATTCTTGTTGGGCTTGATTATTTCTTAATTCAACGGCAATAAAATCTTGATTCGCAACAATTCCTTTTTCGTATAATTCTTTATTTCTGTTGAAATCAATAGTACTATTCTCTAAAACGATTTTTGCATTATCAACCCTACCTATTGCTGAATTTAAGGACTGTTCGTTAGGCACCACTTTTATCGTTGCAATTAGATCTCCGGTGGTTACTACTTGTCCTTCTTTTACAAAAACTTCCTGTACAATACCTGAGATTTGAGGTTTAATCTCTACTTCATCTTCAGGTACTACTTTTCCAGTGGCTACCGTTTTCTTTTCGATGGTTGTTTTTACTGGATTTTCCGATTCATATTTAATTGGATCTTGATTATTTGTAGATATAAAAAAATATGCTGCATAAACTGCTCCCAAAATTAGAGCGATGATCATAATATACTTCCCTGCTTTTTTCATGTTTTTAATCTTTAGTTGTTCCCGTTTATAAATTACTCTAAGTTGAAAGTGAAAAAAAATATTTATTTAAAACGTTCTTTCCCTATTCGTAGTATTCATTCTATCATTAATTCATTCGCACTTTCAACACCTCAATTTGTTTATTCTCTATTTAGAGCACTTTTTCATTTCGACTTAACTATCAGTTATAAATTCAAAAGATTCTTCTATTCCGCTATCGCTTCCATCGGAATAACATTCTACATAAAGCACCTGCATATTCTATCAATCTATCTTTCTCTCATTAAATCATTCTTTATACAAAATGTAAAATTGATCACTCAACATTCCCCATTCCTTATCTCATTCTTCTCTTAATGCATCAATTGGTTTTATGCTAACGGCTCTTTGAGCGGGTATTAGCCCTATTAAAGTTCCTAAAATCACCATGGTAAATAAAGCGCCTAAAACATAGGGTATTGGTACTGTAGGGTTTGTGTAAGGAATATCAGCTCCCTCACTGGCTAGTGATATTCCTTTTAAAGCAAATGAGCCCAAAATTATTCCAAAAATTCCAGCTACCATTGTAAGAAACACAGACTCTAATATAATCTGCCCTCTAACCTCGCTAGGTGTTGCACCTAAAGCCCTCCTAACTCCCAATTCTTTTGTTCTTTCTTTAACAGAAATTAATAGGATGTTACCAATTCCAATTACGCCCGCAATTATAGTTGCAATACCAACTACTAATGATAAAAAAGTAAGTCCTTTAGCAAAACCACTTATCTTCGTAAAGATCTCTCCTAAATTAAATGAACCAATAGCTCTATCATCTTCAGGCGATATCTGGTGGATTTTCTTCAATACCTTTTTAACATCCTCTTCCACTTTCATAACATCTGCATCATCATATGCTGCAATAGCTAACCAACCAACATCATCCCCTGTATTATATAATTTTCTGTAGGTTGAAAATGGAATCGTAATATCTCCATCATCACCAAATCCTCCTCCATCTTCAAATTTCTTAACCCCTATCACTTTAAAGAAAACATTATCAATTCTTATAAACTTACCAATAGGATCAACGTCTTTAGCAAACAACTCTTTTTTAGTCCTTTCTCCTATCACACATACTTTTCTATGCTCTTTTATATCTCCTTCATTTACAAATCGGCCACCAACATATATCTTTTGAGTAGCTATTTTAGATAATACCGGAAAATCTCCATAAATACTGTAGGATCCAGTTCTTTGTCCATAAATAACTCCGCCCGATTCTCCTCCAAATGCTCCTTTCACAATTCTTGGTGCAATAAATTGAATCTCCGGAATACGAGTTGCCAAAGTTCTAACGTCTCCTAATTTCAATTGTATTGGTCTACCCGTTTTAAATCCAGCATAAGGCACACTGGTAGTTTGAGCCCATGCAAACATACTGTTCATTGCTACATCTTCAAAGCGCTCTTCAAAACCATTATCCAATCCTTTTGCTGCTCCTGAAAGAACGATATAAATAAAGATTCCCCAAAGCACACCAATTACAGTAATTATCGTTCTTGCCTTATTCTTTTGAATAGAACCAAAAATCTCTTGCCATGTATCTCTGCTTAGTAGTAACAATTCTTTTGTATTTAGTTTTTAGTGTCTGGTATTTGGTTTATCATATTCACTGTATTTTATTCTCTCATTTTTTAATTTTCTTATCCAATCATTCTTTTTTAAAAATTTAAAATTCATCACTCAACATTCGATATTCCTTACTCATCTCTTAACGCTACAATGGGTTTAATTCTAGCCGCTCTTCTCGCTGGAACATAACCAGCAATGGCTCCAAAAATGATTAATAATATTGTTGCAAACAAAGCCGTTCCCATATTGATATAGGGATTCTTAATAAAATAATCATCCAAAGAATCCCCAATAGAGTTTAACAAAAAAATGCCTCCAAACAACCCAATATACCCAGCAGCAGTGGTAATAAAAATGGATTCCTGAAGTATCATCGCAATAACTGCTCGAGGAGTTGCTCCGATTGCTTTTCGAATCCCCAATTCTTTGGTCCGTTCTTTCACTACGAAAACCATAATATTACTGATGCCTATAATTCCTGCTATTAAAGTTCCGATGCCTACAAAGGCTACTACCATTTGGAGTAGACTACTAAATTGTTGATTCTGCTCTAAGTCTTCAGCTACATTCCTGATGTAAATAGCACTTTCATCTGCGGGGTTAATGTCGTGTCTTTTTTTCAACAAATTCATTAATTCTTCTTCAAATTGCATTGCTCCAGCATAACCTATGATGGGTTTAAATGCAACAATCAGCTGATCTACCTTATCGGTATTTTTTTCTATTAATTGATTGGTGGTGTAAGGGATATAAACGAAACGTTCTTCATTGTCGCCTCCGTCATCTTTAAAAACTCCTACCACCTTAAAGGATCTTTTACCGATAGCGATAAATTCACCTAAAGCATCGCTTCCTTTAAAGAGATCCTTCTCCACCAATCGTCCAATTACAACGTATTTGGTTTTATTTTCCACATCTAAATTGTTGATAAACCGTCCTTTCATCAGTATGGTTTTTTCTGCATCTTGATGCCCTGGAGCAACGGCTCTTAATCCATAATTATTGGATTTGTTTTTGTACTTCACCGTATAATTTCTTTCTATTCGAGGGGTTATGTATTGGAGTTGGAATGCAAAGTTTTGTTGAATTTCTGCTAAATCTTCATTGTCAAATTCAATAGTTCTTCCTGCTTTAAATCCATTATGAGGGAGTGTTGTTCTTCCAGGGAAAAGCTTGAAAATATTAGTAGCATCGTCCATGAAAAATTCTTGAAATGAATTTTTCAATCCATTACCAAAACCAAATAAGATGACAAAAATGAAAATCCCTAAAGCCACAGTAAACCCAGAAAGAAAAGTTCTAAGCTTGTTCTTTGAAATGGTTTCGAATATTTCTTGCCAACTGTCTTTATTAAACATGAGCTGAAGCGCGTACTTGAATTACTTTTTGATCTTCTATAATCACCCCATCTTTTAAACGGACAATCCTTTTACACATTTTAGCAATATCATTCTCATGTGTTACCACTAAAATCGTTTTACCTTCATCATTAATATTTTGAATGAGGTTCATTACTTCATAAGATGTTGTGGAATCTAACGCTCCTGTAGGCTCATCAGCTAGTAGCACTTTTGGTTCTGCAGCTAAAGCTCTGGCAATTGCAATCCGTTGCTTTTGCCCCCCAGATAACTCACTTGGTAAATGAGACGCCCAATCTGCAAGCCCCACTTTTTCAAGATAACGCATTGCTTTCTCTGTACGTTCTTTACGGCCAACTTTCTGATAATAAAGTGGAAGGGCTACATTTTCTACAGCCGTTTTATAATTAATTAAGTTAAAAGATTGAAATATAAATCCTAGAAATTTATTTCTATATTTTGCCGCCTTAGTTTCGTCTAAGTCTTTAATAGGAACACCATCTAAAGTGTAAGTTCCCTTATCAGCAACATCCAACATCCCTAGAATATTAAGTAATGTAGACTTTCCAGATCCAGAGGACCCCATAATAGCGACTAGCTCGCCTTCTTCAATAGCAAGATTGATACCTTTTAAAACGTGTAAAGAATTCTTTCCTATTGTATAGGATTTATGTAAATCTTTAATTTCTATCATTCTGTATGAAATAATAAATACTAGAACAAAACTACTCCGCTTTCAAGATTAAAAATGTTATTTTTTTATAAAAGGGGATTAAAAATGATAGGTGGTAAAAATCTATTTTCTTTTATTTTTTTTCCCCGATTCGTAATCTTTTCCAATAGAATAAAGCCATAACATAATTCCAATTAAGACGAGTAATGTAACAATGCCAACAATAACTCCAGAGTCCATAATTAAGGTATATTAAATTAAGTGATTCGATTTCAATTCATTCAAAACCGATACGCACACCAGCAAGACGTTATTATAGATGAAAAGGTTGTTTCTGTCGATTAATTTTTTAAAACTTTAATATTTATTTAATTACTTTTATTTTTTTTTTGACATGAAAAGGAGCATTAATAAAATAAATATCACTAAGAAA
>JAWUVT010000184.1:0-9419 GCA_034112225.1 Flavobacteriales bacterium
CTGGTTGTTTTTTGTGTTGCTGTTTATTCTGCTTGGAATGGGAGTTGCTGTATTTCGTAAAATGAAAATTAACGTTCCGATTGATAAAAACAAGATGACGTTGGGGGCTTCTCTTTATGAGCCTAAAAAGAGGGTGCTTATTCATCAAAAGAAAACAATTGAATTGACCAGTAAAGAAAATGAATTGTTAAGTTTACTCAACGAATTTGCCAACGAAACGGTAACTAAAGAAACGATACTTCATAAAGTTTGGGGAGATGAGGGCCATTATGTTGGCCGAACTTTAGATGTAACTATTTCTAAATTGAGAAAGAAGTTGGAGCATGATGCATCCATTCAGATCAAAAATATTAGAGGGGTGGGGTATAGGCTAATTATAGAGGAATAAGTCTTTTACTTCTCTGTCATCAAAATTTTTAACACATTCAGTTGTTGCGCTTCATCCACTTTTTCACCATCATGGTAAAATGAAATTAATTTTAAAGGAACGCTCTTCCAACAAAGGTGGGCAACATTGTCGGGACTAATCGTGTGCCGTCCTGCTGTTTTTTCTGTGGGCCAATTGATCTGCGGAAAGCATACATAGGCCAGTTCTGAACACACAATTTTTTCGGTGGTATTGACATCAAAATTAAAATCATATTCTTTTCCGATCTGCCTAAAAGTAAGCAGTAAAGATTCCTTTTCTTTTTCATTAACCTTATCCTCAAATACGGGTCTTAAAATAGCAATATCATCAATATTCATAAACTCTTCAAGGGAGCTTAATTTTACGCCTCCTCTCAATGCTTCTACAATTTGAAACCCTTCGTTTGAGTTTTCATTATTTCCTGCAGGGGTAATTTTATCATGGTAAGGCACCACAACTTCATGATTCCATAATCCTTTTGCTTTTAACTCTTTTTGGTTTCCCACCCAAATGGCAACATGACCAAAATGACCAGGGATTAACTTGTCTGTTAACCTAAAAGGAGTTTTTTCTAAGAGAATATCTAAGGGTTGTAATTGTTGGAGTAAGGCTTTTCTAATGGCGTCTTTTCCATGCAATTTCCCTTTTCGAGATTCTATTAAGCCTACAGAATTACCAAAGAATTTACTGACACCATCAAAGCCATCATTTCTCATTTCGGCAATCACATCTCTGGAGATTTTACCAAACATCTTAAACTTTTTTTTAAGCATGCCTGTAGTGCCTATTTTTTTTAGATGGACATATGATGGACTAGCGTAGATCAGTAGTTTTAGATAGTCTAAATCGTCATCTTTTAGGGTGCTAAAGCGCTTGGACCTTGCTTCAAAAAAGCGTATTCCATCTTGTATTCTTTTTTGTTTACTCATGGAGTTGGCAGCCATTGTAATTTCCAGTAATTCATTCGGAGAAATTCCAAAACCTTTATCTGGATCGTTCAAGATTCTTCGTAAACGCTTATCGTTTTCAAATGTTAAAGCGCCCATCATATAATTGTCATATAAAGTAAGCGCTGCGGCAACAGAAAGCATCACGGCTTTGGTTCTAATGACCTCTGGAATTTGTTCCCTTGCTAAATCTGCAGCGGTAGCATCTAAAGCACAGGCATAACGATTGGTTACCACGTATAATTGATCTCTTAAAGTGAGGCAGCGTTGGGTGTTTTCTTTTAAAAATTCTAAATGTTTTGAGGAAATGGGTTGATCAGGCGTTGAACTAATTTCATTCGCTATGACCATCATTTGAGCCCGTACAGTTAAGCTTTGTTCGACTAAAATTTGGAATGTTTCGATTTCATAATCCACCAAAGAATCTAAATCGGTAATAGTGTTAATTTGAGTTTCAATTGCTGCCCAGCAGATTTTTTTTTGTTTTTGTTGTTTTTCTCTTCTTGCAAAAAAACCAACCACTGCAATCATTACAGTTATTGTAATCAGGTAATGAGGGAAGTATCGTTTTTTGAGACGCATCTTATTTGTTATAGCATTTAAAAATACCAAAATAGAATTAAAGGAGTAGTTTTATATTCGTCATTACGAATTTTATTTTTGTAAGACTTAGCTTGGCGAAGTCTCTAAAAAATAAAATGAACCAACTGTGTTGTCAGGGTATAAGATTGCTTCGTTCCTCGCAATGACAAAAAAAAGAAATTATGACGATAGAGCAAGCACAAAAAGGAGTTGATGAGTGGATTAAAGAGCACGGAGTTCGTTATTTTGATGAGCTCACTAATTTAGCCATGTTAACTGAAGAGGTTGGGAGGTGGCACGAATTATTGCACGACGGTATGGGGAGCAATCAGAAAAAGAAAGCGACAAAAAGAAAGACTTGGGAGAAGAAATGGCTGACGTTTTATTTGTGTTAATCTGTTTAGCGAACCAAACGGGAATAGATTTGACGGATGCTTTAGAAAAAAACTTAGCAAAGAAAACAAAGAGAGATAAAGACAGGCACCATAACAACCCTAAATTAAAGTGAGTTAGAGTAATTTCTTCTTCAATTTAATGGCATCTACTTGAGCTTTATATTTTTCAAGATCAGTTTTAAAACGAGCCATGTGCTTTGCATTAACCGGTTCTGAAGGAGGAAAATCTTCTTTTAAGTGATTGGTTTGACTTCCATTTTTCCAAAAACGGTAACAAACATGCGGTCCTGTTGCTAAACCTGTACTCCCAACCTTTCCAATAACATCACTTTGTGAAACGTGTTGACCAACTTTTGCAAATCGTTTGCTCATGTGTAAGTATTGTGTAGTGTAAGTGCTGTTGTGTTTAATCTTTACATAATTACCGTTGTATTTAGAATAAGCCGAAGCAATAACAACACCATCACCAGTAGTCATTATTGGAGTGCCTGTTGGAGCTGCATAATCTGTTCCTAAATGGGGCTTATTTCTTTTTTGTACAGGATGGAATCTTCTCATGGTAAACCCGGAAGTTAATCGGCCAAACTTTAATGGCGATTTTAAAAAGGCTCTTCTTAAGCTGTTGGCTTCTTCATCAAAATAGTCAGGAATGCTATCTTGAATGAAACGGCAAGCAAAAAAATCTTTGTTGTAGTGGTTGAAATTAGCGGCGATAACTTTACCTACACCAATTGAATTTCCATCCACAAATTTTTCTTCGTACACCACTTTAAACCAATCCCCTTTTTGCAGTCGGTAGAAATCGATGGTCCACGCAAATACGTCCGCCATTTCAATTGCTAAAACGGAGCTTACCCCCGCAGCATCTAAAGTTTGTGAAAGAGAGGATTTGATTTTTCCTGAAGCGGTATTTATTTTTGTAGTGACTTTACGCTTTCCTTCCGAAATCACTAAAGAATCGCTCATGTCATATACGATGTAGTCAATTGCATTTCTTTCGTAAATAAAGTATTGTGCCTTTTCTATGGAGTCTTTTTTACAAAGGATGGTGTAGTCTTTTCCCGCAGCAATTCTCTTGACATCAAAAACAGTTGAAGAAGCTTTCGCTAGCCGATCTATTTCAGAATAGGGCACGTGGTATTTTAATAAGATGTTGGCTAAAAATTCGTTGGGTTTAATGGCATTTTTATGCACAATAAAAGAGTCTAAATTTAATCCGTATTCTATGTTGGGTTCATCTGCAGGAATTGCCTCTTCTACCTCTTTTATGTTTTTGTGAAGGGGATCCTCACCACAAGAAAAGAGAGCGAGAACAACTAGGGTTAAGAGGCTTACTTTCAGGAATAGGGAATGATCTTTCATAGGTGCAAAAATAAAGCGCTGAATTGCTCCAGCGCTTTATTGATCCTATTGTTTTTAACAGAATAATGTTAGTCAATCTTAGCCGATGCATTGGCAAGTCCTGTGGCTTTTGTCAATTCCATTTTTACGGAACCAATTAATACTTTCCCTTGTGCGAGTAAGGGAATTTTGTTTTGATCATCAGAAATCCAAACCGCAACATCATCTTCATTTTCAAACAATCTTCCTTCTTGAACCACTGGGCAAAACTTTAACGCTTTATAAGCGTCACCACTCACGCTGATGTTGTCTTTCCCTAAGTATCGGATTCTTAAAGGCCATATTTCATCATCTACAAAAGACCAAATGGTAAAAACTTCACCAATTTTCGCGTTAGAATAATCCAGTGCTCTTGCATAGTAAAATGCAGAAAGCATGTCTTGGATTCCACTTGGAGCTTCAAAAGATTTGCCTTTGCCATTATCTACTTTGTTTTTTAATGGAGCAAACTGGTAGTTCTGCTTTATTTTATATCCCCCCTCGTTTACCTCTCTTTTAAATTTCCATGGAAAAACACCATTCACATCTAAATAAGTTTCATAACGATCTCTTACTTTAAAAAACCAATCGAATGCTCCTTTCGATTTTCCTGATCCAATGATGTGGTAGATGTCTCTACCAGCAATTTGTGTAGGCCATTGTTTTACTTCTAGTGTTGCAGTTCCTGCGCTAATTATTCCGTAATGTAAACGGTATTCTAAATGCTCTCCTGCTTGAAAGGCATTGTGGTTAATCGTTCTTAAAGTTGGAGTAGCGTCTGTTGTTTCTACTTTCGGGGGCTCTGGTTTAGAGAAACTAAAAAAGACTAAGGTTGCTATGGCTGTTATGGCTGTTAAAATAACTGGTCGAGTTGTCATACGTTAAGTTTTAGTGTTTCTTGCTTCATTCAAAGTTTGTGCCACAGACTGTACTTTACCCCTTTTTTTCATTTTGGGGATAAAAAAAGCGCTTCAGTAATCAACTGAAGCGCTCTTATTTTTTTTAATTTGTAACTATTGTTTAAGTACTTTATAATTTTTTACGCCCTTATTGTCTTGCACATTGAGGATGTAAATTCCTTCACTCAAATTGGCCATATTGATTTGAATTCGTGAATTCGTAAATTCTACCGTCTCATAAATGACTTTTCCTTTGATATCAAAAAGAGTTATTTTTTCAACAGCATCGTTATTTCCTAGATCCACGGTTACCAAATTGTTTGTTGGGTTGGGATAAAGACTGATCTCTGCAGCAGAAACGCCATCAATTCCAACAATCGAATTACACTGCCAAGTCATTTCAAATCCACCTTCTTCAACAACATAATCGGAATGAAAAAGTAGGGTAATAGCACTTCCTGTTGAGGTTACAGTTGTAGGAATGTTGTTGTTACAATACCTGTCAATTAATGTTGATCCGGTTGTTGGACCATCATAAATTTCTAAATAATCATAATTACAGCTATTGTTTGCTCCAGCCTCAACAGTGAATGAACTAAAGTTTAAACTTACCGTTGTAGCTCCTGTTGGGGCTATTGTAATTTGCGAATCTTCATCTGATCCGTAATCACTTCCACTTCCTCCACTATCCAACAAAATACCTGTACACAATGTCTGTGTTGTTGCGGTACCTGTTGTTGGTAAATTAATGATAGAACTTGTTTCAAAAGAGAAGGTACTTGAGAAAGCAGCAGTTCCACAAGCATTGTAAGCTTTAACTCTCCAATAGTATAGTGTTCCAGAAGTGAGTGCCCCTGAAGTATAACTGTTGGTGGCTAATCCAGTTGAATTGTCAACTATTGACGAAAATGTTGCATCGCTTGCAATATCAATGTCATATAAAATACCTGCTCCTGCATTAGTAGACCACGTAAAATCAGTAGGGAATAACACTCCGGTTGTTGCGTCTGCTGGACTTATTAATGTTGCAGCGTTTGGCGTTGGATCAGAAATGATTAAGGTAAGGTCACTTGTTTTAATACCAGAAGTACTGTTTCCTTCAACCGTTATTGTAAAGTTTCCTGCAGCAGCAGCTCCGGTGTTAGAAATGGTTAATATAGAACTATTTCCTGGGGTTACTGGGTTCTGAGAAAATGTTGCTGTTGCTCCTGCAGGAACACCTGTAGCAGTTAATGTGATAAGATCACTATAGCCGCCAAAAGAGTTGGTGTTTAAGGTATAAACGGCATCTGAAGGTGGGCATAAGGTAATTGAAGCTGGAGTTGGTGATAATGAGTAGTCAAAAGAGGGCGAAACGACTGTGAAATCTGCAGCATTGATCGCATAAAATATATTGCCCGATCCTCTTACCATGATTCTCCCATTTGTTGTTGCATTATTTGGAATAATAATATTCTCTGAGCCATCATTAGGAGTTCCAGAAGCTAGCGTAAGCGGATAAGTATATCCACCATCCATCGATAAGAAAATATCAACGTTTGGCGCATTAACTGCTCCACTATTCGTTCCTGCAACATCCCATGTTACTGTGGTATTGTCAAAAGCATTAAACGAGGTAGTGGTTCCTTGCGAAGTAACCGTAAATGGTCCTGCTGTTCCATTCACAGTAACTGTCATTTGAGCAATTTTATTCTGACCACCACCTGCAACATTATCTCTAACAGTTAACGCAAAGTCCATTGTTCGCGCAACGTTTGATACGGTTTCCCAAGTTGTACTTAAATTCCCTGTAAGTACAGCACTTAATGTTGGCAGATATCTATCAGGAGAAGTTGTTGGTGAAAAGGATCTAAAGTTGGGACTTGTTGTACTTGTCGCAGTTACACCACTTGACGCATCAAAACCCTGATTTGCTTGTTCCCAACAATAAGTTAATACATCACCAGCATCAGCATCAGAACCAGCACCTTCTAAAATAAAAGCAGTTCCTTTTGGTATGATATAGTTGCTCCCCGCATCAGCTATTGGAACAGCATTGGCCAACGCAATTGTAGTTTGACAACTCGTACTTCCTACATAATTAGTGATTTGTTGAATGTTGAAAAAGTGAAAATAAGCATCACTATGTGGTTGAACATCAGAATTAGCACCAGTAATTCCAGCATAGCCCATAATTGTAGATCCACTTCCTGGTTCCATTTGAGCACCAGTTCCTTCACTACTTCCAGAGTGGGTGTGGGTATGGTTCCCCCCAAATTGATGTCCCATTTCATGAGCAACAAAATCAATATCAAAATCATCTCCATTCGGAGTAATGTGAGAGGTAAAACCACTTCCCTTTTGTCCATCAACACAAACGCAACCGATACATCCTGCATTCCCATTGCTGTTATTTTCTTGATGAACTAAATGACCAATGTCATAATCTGATTCAGTAATAACACTGGTTAAAGTAGATTGCAATTCATTGTTCAAATTATTCGTGTATGGATCCGTACCAGAATTGACGTAAATTACATCGTCATTATTAGCGATAAGAAGCATAGTGATTGCAAAATCAGTTTCATAAACTCCATTTACTCTAGTCATTGTTGTATTCATAGCAGCAAGTGCTGCAGCCTTTGTCCCTCCATGATAAGCCGTATACTCACCAGTACTAGACATCGCTAAACGAAAAGTTCTTAATGTTTGATCGTCGGCATCCTTGTTGGCATTTTCAGTATTCTTTTTAAAATGATAAGGAAGATCTTCTGTTAAACAAGAAAAAACGTGTTGACGATTTTCTGAGTTTGTTCTTTCATACACCGCATAATTGGATAAGTCTGTAGCGTAAGGAGCAATAAATATCGAGTTTCTTGTTCCTGAAAGGAGCATACTACTTAGTCCTTTCTCGTTAGAGAGACTAAACCTTATGGTTGCCGAAGGGTCATCAATTCCTTTTCCAACATAAGATTTGATCCCCGGATATTTAGCAGCTAAGTCAGGATGCATTACTGGGGCTTCCATTATTCTAAACTGTTCTATCGCCCCATTTGATACAGGGAATGACACGATTACATTGGAAACTCCTTGCGACTGCCCTCTTAGTGGAGCATTGACTAAAACCTCTCGTAACGCGCTTGTGTTTAAGGTGTAAATTTCTTTATTTTTAGGGATATCTTTTTCAACTTTATTGAGTTGAGGTGATAAGTTGTTAGTCACTTTTGACCAAATTTGACTGTTGTTTTGAGCTGATACACTTGCAATTAATGCAAATGAAAAAAAAGTCAGAACGGCTTTCTTTAGGGAGTTAATCATTATTTCAAGTTAGTTTAGTTAGTTCAGTCCTTAAAAGTAACAAAATAAGTCATCTTTCCAAAATCTCAACAGTTTGATTATTTGTCTATTACGACCGAAAACGGATGCATTTGTACCGTTAAAAACAAAAAAAGCCCCTTTCATTGAAGAGGGCTTTAAAACTGGCTTACTTTTTTTTGGTTACTGTCTTACTATTCTGAACACATTTACAGAAGAGGTGTTGTCCACTTTTAACAAGTAGATCCCTTTACTTTCATTAGATAAATCAAATGTTACTGACTTTTCGGTAACATTTTGTTGTTCTTTAATTAATCGTCCTTCAATTGAAGTTAGGGTATAATTAACAGCACCTTGCAGAGCACCAAAGTTAACATGGGTCAACTCTTTAGTTGGATTAGGGTAGATAGTAATTGTACTCATTCCTATTTCTTTGACACGAACTGTTGAAACGTTTTGACAGGCTGATGTATCAATACAACTTCCCAGGGTAATTTCTACTGCGAGGTTTCCATTCGCAGTAGTTGCATAACTTTGGTTTGTTGCTAGCGCAATCGGTGAATTTCCATTGTCACAATCAAGCCATTGGTAGGGCGCACCATTCTGATTGGCCGTCAATGCTGGCGACATATTGGTTACCGTTACATCAATATTGTCAATGGTTAAATCAAGTGTTACAATGGAATCACAACCGGCAGCATTGGTTAAGGTAAATGTTGCACTGTTGTTATTCGCACTATAAGTATTTCCATCTAACCAAGCTATTGATCCACAAGATGCAATGACTATCGTGCTAAAAAAATGAAAGACAAAGAGAGGGGGGTAGAAGGGAGATAAATAGCTTTCAGTAACTAACTACTAATTACTAACGATTACTAACCTCCTGTTTTTTTATGGCAATGTTCCAGTTGATGTTGTTCTACTTCCTAACTTTTGAACTGGATCTTTTTTTTTCAGGAGAAGGCAGGCAATAAAAAAAGCCTCTTTCATAGAAAGAGGCTTTGAGAAATAATTTATTTGAGGCTGTTTAGAGCACAATGTTCACAATTCTATTCGGAACTACAATTACTTTTTTAGGAGCATTGCCCTCCAAGTATTTTGCGGTTTGTTCATTTGCCATTACTGCAGCTTCAATATCAGTCTTACTCATTGTTTTGGGCAATTCTAACATAAACCGCATTTTACCATTGAATGAAACGGGGTATTTGTGGTTGGCTTCCGTTAAGTATTCCTCGTTGTGTTTTGGAAAAACGGCATAAGAGATGCCTTCCGAGTTTCCTAATTTGCTCCATAACTCTTCTGCAATATGCGGAGCAAAAGGAGAAAGGATAATGCACAAATCAGAAAGAATGGCTTTCTTGTTGCATTTTAAAGCGGTTAGCTCATTCACACAAATCATAAAAGTAGAAACAGGCGTATTGAAGGAGTAACGCTCAATGTCTTCTTTAATTTTTTTGATGGTTTTGTGTAAGGTCTTTAACTCCTCTTTTGTTGGTTCGGCAGCTGAAATGTT
>JAWUVT010000185.1:0-15076 GCA_034112225.1 Flavobacteriales bacterium
TAGTTATTTTTTTAGATTTAAAATTACTCTCAGGGCTACTCATAGGAATTTTTATCTCTTTGGTGTCATTAAAAATTGAACCTTTCTCCGCATCAGCGATCATCATAATATTTGTACCTTCAAGAGCAATAGGTAACTCATCTAGTAAGTATTTTTTATAAGAGAATGAAGGGTAAACAAAATGAAGTTTACTCCCATTTTTAAATGAAAAAAAGTCGTGTTGTATAATGTGTGGAGCAACAAAATTTCTATCTAATATGCCTTCATATTTATTTCTGCCAAAACATAAATAGCGTTTTATTTCTAAAAATTTAAAGAGTTGTTCATATAACATATATAAATTATAGTTATTAATTATTTTATTTTCTAGGTAATATCTGAGCAACCTTTTGTCTTCACCATTTTTTAACACTTGAACATCAATGTTATCGTGAATATACTTATGAATATCCATAAACACCTTAGTATTATTCGCTTGTGGATCTTTATCTTTAAACTTTTGAATAAAACCTTTGATGTATTTATTTCCATTAATAAATGAAGGATCATTGTAGTAGTGGGTGTACTTTTTATAAATATTGTTCCAGTTATTAGTTGATAAATCAATTGAATGATAACCATTACTATATCGCCTAATTACATACCTTACATAGGGTATTTCATTCGTGTAAATTGACCTGTATTGATTTCCTATAGACTCTAAATTTGACATTCTCCAAACCAATGTAGTATTAGTTTGGGAGCTCTGATTCTCAAAGTTTGGCATACGGTTATACATTTTAAATTCATGCACAAAAGCTTTACTAGAACCGTAGGTAAGATTAGCTGACATACAAGGTAAATAACTGTGCATGATAATATCAGCACCTTGACGAAGAATACTTGTTTTAACGGTGTAAATAACTTCAATTTCATCACCTATTTCAACACCTGGAATAGAAAATCGTAACTGTTGAAACCTTGAATCTTCATAAAATCTAGATTTAAAATCGAGTTGCTTAATGTCCTTACTTTTAAGGTTTACCACTTTTCCATTGGGTTTAATAGTTCTAGCATCAACTACTTTAATGTATTCTTTAGGATAAATATTAACAAAAACTTTAGAGTATTCTTCTAAGCCTTTCTGCGTTAAAATCTTAATCTTTTGCATCACGGTTCTTTTAGATGAAAACTTACCAGAACTTATATCTACAATATCATTATAAACATATTGGTTATTATAAATCATGACAGCATCTTTCCCACTTAAACTGTCTGGAATAGCAGTATGAGTTGAGGCCTTAAACCATTTATGGTCCTTATATTTTTGAGCGAAAAATGAGCTACTACTCGTTAATAGAACTACTATTAGTGTGTTTCTAAGCATTTTATTGATTAACATAAACTATTGATTTATTCAGAATAGAATTTAACATTTTGTCAAATTCCATATACGTTTCTATATCTTTTCCTTTGATTTCAACTTCCTTTATAATCATTTCAAATTCTATGATCAACTTCTTTTCTGATCGTTTTTCAACTTTAAATGAAAAGCTGAATGGTTCTTTAAAAAAAGAGGTGTCCAATTGTTTGAGTAAGTTAAAATCGGAAGCTAATTCTAATATAATTTTATTTTTTTTATGGATAGCTCCATAAGTAATGATTCGTTCATTACTAGTTATTGCCTTTGGGAAAGGATGAACGTTATCAATCAATTGTCTAATTGGTAAATACACTTTTTCTTTAACCTTTGTTAGTGTAGTAGTTCGTTGACGAATGTTAAATTTAAAAATAGAACTTGAGGAATTGATGACATACTCTAAACTATCAATATGGTATGAATTATATTTTTTTGAAAGTAACATTTTCAATTTCCCATCGAAACCCTCTTCGCTATAGTAATCGTGAATGGCAATAAATTTTCGATTAGACAAACCATTTTTAGTCATTGCTACAGTACCCAACAATTTATCATTAATGAATTTTAATTCAGAATATGTTGAGTCTCTATTCTGCTTATAGTTGATTTTTCTTACCCGATAAAAAATGCCTTTTTCTTTGTCTATAATAAAGAGGTTTCTTCCTTGGGTATGTGAACTTGGATTTGAATACTTGCAATATTTATCTGTAGCATCAAAAACTACCCATTTAGTCTCTTTTTTTACAACACAAACTACATGATTTGCACTAGCTAAGTTTGGAAAATCTAATTCCAAGCGGTGACTTAAACTTGACGATAAAGCGATGTTTGCTTTTATACCTTTGTAATTATAGGCTTTCACTAATAAGTTAGACATGTCCTTACAATCTCCCTGTCTTTTGGATAAAATATCATTTACATTTCTAGGGACAAAAGCATTAATTCCGTCTTCAATATCTAGGTAACGTATTTTTTCTTGAACAAATTTAAATAACATTTTTTCAATGCCTTCATTACCTGTAACTCCAATTAATAAAGAGTCTATCTCTCGTTTAGAATTTTCATTTAATTCTCCGGTACCTTCAACTAATTTAAAATACCAATCATTAAGTGATTTTTGTGGACGATCAATATCACTAATTAAGATTCTAACAACATGAGATTTGTGATTTGATACAACATAAATAGAATTATTATTCTTTAAATCAACGATAGCTTCTTGAGTGTTTTTACTTTGTAGAAATGTATATCTTTTCCCTTGTTCTGTTTCAGTACTATCTATTTGAAGGTTCTCAATATCAACAGGTAAATTATAAAAAAAGGTTTTATCCTTTGGGATATCAAGTTCATAAAAAATGGAGTCACATTTATAGTAAGTATAGAAGTCTAATGTTGAAAAATACATCAAATCATTTCTAGTAATCTTATACTGAAGTGTAAAGTTTGATGGGCTTTCTATATAATGGTTAAGCGCTTTTATTCCATCATAAAAGCTTCGTGTAGCTAAAGAGGTCTCAATAAAATCCTTTTGTTTTATTTTTTTTATTCGTTGAGCAACATATTCAAGTTTTAAATTAGAAATTTTTTCTAAACTATTATAAGGAATAGATATTTGAGCCCCATCTTTATTGGTCACCTTTCCTTTAATAACGATCTCCTCAATAATAATGTTTTCTTGTAAATAAATTTCATGTGATTTAGAAAAATATTCAATTTGACTAAAAACCATTTCATTAGAAAATAAAGAAATTAGACAAACCAGAAAGAACTGATGTTTATTCATTCTGCTAATGTAAAAATCTATATCTCTATTATCGCAGGATTCTAAATTTTTATAATCAATGTTATTGTTTTGTACACCAGATTTGTAAATTCATTTCTGGAATTGTAGCTAAGGCTCTTCTATTTCACATTTTAACGAGCACTAAAATGTTGTTAAACGAACAGCGCTTTTTTTTTAAGAGAAAATCAAGTCGGTACAATTTTGGGATAAGTTTCTAAAAAATTATCTTTGCGTTCAATGTTTCAGAAATCAAGCATATCACTTGTCACTTTTCTCTTGCTACTTTTAACGAGCGGCGGAAGTCAAAATGCGGATTGTGATCAGTTATTAATTTTAAAAGATACCATTTACCATACCAAAGCAATTGTTGGTGTTGGAGCTAAAAAAGAGTTTACAGGAAATGCCTTAGAGAATTCAAAAACCTTTGAAAAGGAAGCCAACTCCATTTGGTATTTTATTAGAGCCAAAGAAGATGCTTTATTAACGTTTGATATCATTTCAGCAAGTACCGCTGACGATTGGGATTTTGTATTGTATGCGTATTCAAAAGACTTTTGTAAAAAGGTGGACAATGATCAACTGGTGGCGATAAGGTCTAATTTGTCGCGTAGTTCGATTACTGGATTGTCTCGAAAAGGAAAAGAAAGTTTTGTTGGAGCAGGAGTGAATGCGAATTATAGCCGACCAATACGAGTAACAAAAGCCGATCGATATGTATTGGTGGTGAATAACTCAAAGCGATCAGGAGGCAAGCACAGCTTAATTCTTCATTACCCTAAAAAAAATAAAGTTAAAAAACGGAGACCAAAAGTTGTCGTAAAACCTAAAGTTGAAATAGAGGTAGAAGCGCCTATTTCGGTAGTTACAGCATTTAAGCTGGCCGTAAAAGATGCTGTTACTAAAGAGCCTGTTCTCGCTTTTGTAACGATTTCGGGATTTAAAGAGGGAATAGTGGAGATTGCTAGAAAATCAACCTATCAAAAAGAGCTCATTAAAAAGAATCACGAACTCATTATTGACGCTTCAGCAAAAGGGTACATGTTGAAGTCTCAAGCAGTAAAAGTGGGTAAAAATAGAGCCACTTTTTTAGCCGAAGTGTTGTTGCAAAAAATTGAAGCGGGTCAAAAAGTAAACCTAAAAAACATTCAATTTTATGGCAATAAGGCTGCCTTTTTACCCAAAGCAACAAGCTCTTTAATGGCTTTACTTTCTTTTATGAAAGAGAATTCCAATGTGGTGATTGAGATTGAAGGACATGTAAATGGACCTGGGCAGAAAAACTCAAAAGAGTACAAGCAATTATCCTATAGTAGAGCTTATGCGGTGAAGCGTTATTTGATTGAAGGGGGGATAGAAAAAGACCGAATAGACTTTAAAGGGTTCGGAAATTCTCAAATGCTTTATCCAAGCCCTAAAAGTTCATACCAATCCTCATCAAATAGAAGAGTAGAAATAAAAATATTATCAAATGAGTATCATTCTGGGAATTGAAACTTCCACTAAAATTTGTGCTGTAGCCATTTCTAATGGCGATAAATTATTGGCATTAGAAGAGGAGGGGGGCGACTATTCTCATTCAGAAAAGTTGACGATTTTTATTCAAAAAGTGCTAAAGAGCGCCAATTTAGTTTTAAAAGACGTAGATGTTATTGCCGTAAGTAAAGGTCCCGGATCTTATACCGGGTTACGAATAGGCGTATCTGTAGCAAAAGGATTGTGTTATGCTTTAGATAAACCTTTAATTGCGGTTGACACCTTGCAGGCAATGGCAAGAAACCCGTCATTGTCTGGCGATTTATTTTGTCCGATGATTGATGCACGAAGAATGGAAGTGTATACCGCCCTTTATGATCGAAAGAATGAAATGGTTGAACCAATTACGGCTAAAATTATTGATGAAAATTCTTTCTCCGCAACTTTAGCGGCTCATAAAGTTGTGTTTTTTGGAGACGGATCAGCCAAGTGTAAAGAACTGTTGGCTAGCAATTCAAATGCAATTTTTAGTCAAGAAGGATTGCCTTCCGCTCAATATATTAATCAAATCGCTTTAGAAAAATATAAAAGGCAAGAATTTGAAGATGTGGCTTACTTTGAACCCTATTACTTAAAAGACTTTATTGCGACTACACCTAAAAAACTATTGTAACGTGAAGTGCTCCCCTGAGCAATGTAAGCTTAAGCTGATCCAAAGTAAAGGACTGTTGCACTAAAACCAAAGAACAGCAGAAGCATTACATCCCTTTGTTGCAGTCATTTACTTTTAACGTTTTAGCATAAGTAATTGGCTTATTCTGTTGTGTAATTTCTATTAATTGAAAAGGATACACCATTACAGAAGCAGTTGTACAAGATGCCCCAGGTTTATTTTCTTCAACAACAATAGTTATGTTGGTCTTGGTTTCTAAAATAGATTTCACCTGAATAGAATAACTTCCAGCGTTTCGCTCTCCTAAGGCAACAGCAATTAACATGTTCTTTTCAAAATCAATAGTAGGAATCGGAGGTTTTCTATCGTATTTAGCATAAAAGTTGCCCCAAACTTCACCCAATTCTTTAAAATTGTGAATTTCTACGGTTGTAAACTTCGTGTAATTACTATTTCCGCCTCTTTTAATTGCTGTAAAGTTGATGGCATTCCCTTTTTCGTTAAGGTTTTGACTACTCGTACAGGAGGAGAATATTGCCAGAGGAAGCAATATTGATAAGATAAAGATGTTTTTTTTCATAATATAGATGTTCATTTTCTGCAAAGACTATTCGCTACATATTTCCCATAGGGGTTCTTACTCCTCTAGAACCATTACACTTTTTAATGCCAGTACACGATGTGGCGGTAATCGCAAAAAACAAAAGCAATACTAAAGCTATTGATGTAATTTTTTTTGAAGTTTTCATAGCGATGATTTTAAATCATTAAGGATTAAATTTAGCTATCTTTTTGGATGTAAACAAATTAAATAATTGGCCATCGTTTTTTCCATTCCTAAATAAAGGGCGTCACAAATTAACGCATGTCCTATAGAAACTTCTAAAAGTCCATGGATATTATTTTTAAAATAGTGGAGGTTTTCTAGATTTAGATCGTGACCCGCATTGATCCCTAAACCTAATTCATGGGCTAAGTTTGCCGCCTTTATAAATGGAGCGATAGCCGCCTCTTTGCCTTTGCTAAAATGGTCTGAAAAAGGACCCGTATACAACTCTATTCGATCTGTTCCAGTATCAACAGCATTTTTGATGTTGACAAGGTCAGTGTCTACAAATATCGAGGTTCTAATTCCTGCGGCTTTAAACTGCTGAATAACTTCTTTCAAAAATTCCTTTTGTTTCACCGTGTCCCATCCCGCATTAGAAGTTAAAACTCCAGGAGGGTCAGGAACAAGGGTCACTTGCTCAGGTTTGAGGTCTAAAACCAACTTCATAAAAGAGGGGTTTGGAAATCCTTCAATATTAAACTCAGTAGTTAAAACAGGTTTTAAATCGTAACAATCTTGGTAAGTGATGTGTCTTTCGTCAGGCCTCGGATGAACCGTAATTCCCTCAGCACCAAGGCGTTCAAAATCTTTAGCTACTTCAATTAAGTTGGGTAAATTGGTTCCTCTTGCATTTCTTAGGGTCGCAATTTTATTGATGTTTACACTTAATTTGGTCATTGTATTCGTAATTTTGGTTTAAATTAGCTGTATACTAACAGCTTTGTTTGCTAACAACAATTACAAAAGTAGAAACTATTCAAACAATATGATTGCTTCTGAATTAATATCTTATGACATTCCACCATTAAAACTTTCCGATACAGGAATAAAAGCCTTAGGTTGGATGGAGGAATTTAAGACGATTGAACTACCTGTTGTTGATGAAGGAAAGTATGTAGGTTTAATTGGAGAATCAGAAATCTTAGATAGAGACGATATTGATGAGGCAATTCAAGCTTACAATTTATCCTTTACGACTCCAAGCATACTCAGTAATAAACATTTGTTTGAAGTCATTGCAATGCTTGTTCAATACGATGTAGATATTTTACCAGTGGTAGATTTGGAGGATAATTATTTAGGGGTAATTACGATCAAAAAGATTTTACATCATTTTGCCAAAGCAATTTCAGTAGCTACTCCCGGAAGTATTGTCACTTTAGAAGTTAACCTAAGAGATTATTCTTTGTCAGAAATCTCAAGAATGGTAGAGTCTGATGAAGCCAAGGTCTTATCCTCATTCATCACCTCTCATACCGATTCAACGAAATTGGAAGTGACATTGAAAATTAATAAAACAGAAATCAGTAGAATTCTGCACACTTTTGAAAGGTTTAACTACACGGTTTTAGCGGCTTATAATGAAAGTGAATACCAAAAAGACTTACAAGACAAGTATGACCAGTTTATGCGATTTTTAAACCCCTAAATGTCAGCTTATTTTCTAAAGGTTGTACTTACTTTGCTCCTCGTTTTTGGGAGTTGTTGTGTTTCTTTTTCTCAAGAAAATAATAGGGAAACCGATTTTGTTGTCGTATCAGAATTTAAAATTATTGGAAATAAGACAACAAAAGAAAAGATCATTATTAGAGAAATTCCTTTAGTTATTGGAGATACAATTTTAAATGAAAAATTAAAAACTATTGCTGAAACGATTCAAAGTAACCTTATCAATACCTCTCTTTTTAATTTTGTTTCTGTAGCCCCGGTTTATTTTAATGAACAACGCATTTCTTTTTACATCACTGTTGAAGAACGTTGGTATTGGTGGCCAATTCCGATTTTTCAGACCGAAGAAACAAATGTTAATTCGTGGTGGGAAGAAAAGGATTTTAATAAGGTGAGTTATGGACTCTTTTTGGCGAAAGAAAATTTTAGAGGGAGAAAGGAGAAATTTACCTTGCTTCTACAGACTGGCTATTCAGAGAAAATTGGAGCAGAATATAAGGTTCCCTTTATAAATAAGAAGAAAACAAGTGGACTAGGACTTGCCATTAATTTTGGGAGAAACCATGAAGTTTTTTATTCAGTAACCAACAATAAAAGAAATTATTATCGATCTGATGCTGGTTATGTCCAAAAAGAGTTGGGGGTTGTATTCAACTATGAGTTAAGACCAAAAATCCATTTGAAGCATACCATTAAAATGGAGTACAAGTCAGTAAATGTAACAGATTCCATATTGAGTTACAATCCAAATTTTCTGTCAGAAAACAAAAACAGGATGCAGTTTTTTACGCTCAGTTATAAAGTAAAGAGAGATAAAAGAGACAATAAAAATTACCCAATTAAAGGCTCTTATTATGATTTTGGGATCAGTAAATCTGGATTCGGAATTTTGGATGAAGAACTCCATTCCTTTTTTGCAACAACTCACCTAAAGACATTTTGGAAATTGGCAACTAAAATTTATTTTTCAGGTTCATTAAAGTTAAAGTACACTTTTCAAGAGGCCCCATTCTATTTGTTAAGAGGATTAGGTGAGGGCAATGATTTGGTCAGAGGCTATGAGCTTTATGCGGTAAATGGAGAACATTTTGGACTAGTTAAAAGTCAGTTGAGGTATGGCTTGTTACAAAACAAAACATTTAATGTAAAGGCATTAAAAGCAAATAAGTTTAATAAAATCCCTTTAAGTATTTACTTAGGCTCTTATTTTGATGTAGGCTATGTCGATTCAAAAATAACAAGCACAGTTGGGTTTTTAGAAAACGAGGTGATGCTCGGCGGGGGAATTTCTCTAGACTTTGTTAGTTATTATGATGTAGTTTTGCGAACAGAGTTTTCAATAAACCGGCTCAAGGAAAAAGGACTCTTCATCCATTTTATAGCACCTATTTAAATTTTTAAATCTCTTCACAAAATAAATTATGGAAAAAGTTAGAATAGCAATTTACAGTTACAAGCTTGATGATAAGTACATCTCTTTTGTTGAGCTGCTGTTTAAAAAATTATTAGAAAAGAATGTTGAAGTACTCATCTATAAAAACTTTCATGAAGTTTTAGCAGGAAAGATTGCCTTAAATCAGGAATTAAAAATTTTCGAAACACACGAAGAGCTCAATGGAGTTGATTACCTCTTTAGTATTGGTGGCGATGGAACACTTTTAAAAACAATAACGTTTGTGAGAGATAAGTCAATACCAATTTTAGGAATTAACACTGGGCGTTTAGGTTTTCTAACAAGTATTGCAACAGAAGAAGTTGATAGCGCTATTGAAGATGTGTTGTCAGGTAATTTTGATTTAGATACCAGAACATTACTAAGCTTAGAAACCGATGACCAGCTGTTTGGCGATATTAATTATGCTTTAAATGAAATCACCTTGCAAAAGAAGGATTCTTCTTCGATGATTACGATACAGGTTTATATAGGGGACGAATTTTTAAATTCTTATTGGGCTGATGGGTTAATTATTTCCACACCAACCGGTTCTACAGCTTACTCTTTAAGTTGTAATGGCCCAATTATTTTGCCCGGGTCCGGAAATATTATTATCAATCCAATTGCGCCTCATAATTTAAATGTTAGGCCTGTTGTTGTTCCTGATCATTCTGAACTTACATTAAAAATTGCAGGACGCACAGAAAATTTTTTAGTCGCTTTAGATTCGCGTTCATTGACTGTACCGCTGTCCAATGAGATTAAGATAAGAAAAGCGGGGCATCAAATTAAACTAATTAGATTAAAACAGTATAGTTTTTTGAATACGTTGCGAACAAAATTGATGTGGGGTCAAGATAAACGTAACTATTAATTAGATTGTAATTATATTATTTATAATAAAATAAAAGAATATATTTGTAAACAATCTTTTTTTTTACAAGATATAAAAATAATATGCAAAGATTAATTTTATTATTGTTAGGCCTAGCGTTTATCCCTTTAGTTACCCATGCGCAAAAATGGAAGCGTCAACGTGTGGAGTATGCCTTTGGTATTGGTGCAAGTAACTTTTTAGGGGATTTAGGTGGTAGAGATGAAATTGGCTCAAATTTCGTTCAAGATCTTGAACTAAAAGCAACTCGTTATGCAATTGGTTTAGGATATAGGTATCAGGTTGCAAGAGATTTTTATATAAAAGGAGATTTGAACTATATTCAAGTCAGTGGTTCAGATGCCTTAACATTGGAGCCGTCAAGGGCTGCAAGAGGGTTGAACTTTAAATCCAACATGATTGAATTAACTGGAGTTTTCGAGTATAAGTTTATCAAACAAAAATCAGGACATATCTATAAGCTAAGAGGAGTAAAAGGTAAAAGTTGGTTTAGGTTTGAGATGTATGTTTTGGCAGGAATAGGTGCTCTTTGGTACAGTCCAAAAGGACAAAAGGACGGGAAATGGTATGGCTTGGCAGAATTAAACACAGAAGGACAAGGATTACCAAATGGAATTAAGGATTACAGTCAGTTTACTGCGGTTATTCCCTATGGAATCGGTCTTCGAAGGAGTTTAAGCTCGGGGGCTAGATCTAGGAGTTATGGATCTTGGAGTATTAGTTTAGAACTAACCATGAGAAAGACTTTTTCTGATTACATTGATGACGTGAGTAATGCTTATTACGACAGTGAGGGGATCGGTTTTGGAAATGTTCCAAATGCAAGCGCTGAGACTTTATATTTTGCAGATCCTTCGGGAACTTTTAATGCTGGTGGATATGGTGAGCCACAGAATCGAGGTGATGCATCAGATAAAGATGCATATATGTTAGGCATAATTTCTATTAATTATAAGCCCGCTCGAAGAGGGAGAAGCCTTCCGAAATTTTAATCATATTTTTTTATTGTCCTTGAGATACTTTATTTCCTAAAACCACGTTGGTGTGAATGTTTATGAAGTTATTCGTTTTTTTTTTCCTTTTACTAAGTAGTTCTTTAGTTGCACAGCATACTGAAATTGGAGTTGTTTTGGGTACCTCTTATTACCTTGGAGAATTAAACCCTTCTCGACACCTTATTAATAAAGTGAATCCTGCAGCGGGCATTTTTTACAGGAAAAACAATAACAAAAGGTATTCTTTAAGAGGAGGGATAAATTACATGGGTCTTTCGGCAAGTGATGATTTTATCGAGACTAATTTAGGAGATTATAGAGCTTTAACTTTATCAGCAAATTTGTTCGAAGGATATGGCATTTTAGAGTTTAACTTTATTCCATATCAGATCAATAACAAACAGACCAGTCCTTTTACCCCCTTCGTTTTTATTGGCATAGCGGTGTTTTATGCAGACATTGCTACTAACGAAAGACTAGAGGCGCAGGTTGAAGGGGTAATTGAAGATGTAGTATCACCTTCCATGCCCTTTGGAGTAGGGCTAAAATTTAATTTCATAGAAAACTTAGGCCTTGGAATAGAATGGGGTCTTAGAAAAACATTTACGGATGAATTGGATGGTCTTCCTCCAATTTATTTGGATAACTATCAATTAAGCAACTCTCAAAACAACGATTGGTACTCAATTTTAGGGATCACTTTAAATTATAAATTTTTAACAAAAAGAGATAACTGCCCGGGGGTTATTAATTAGTAATAATGCTATCTTTGCTCGATCTGAAAAAAAAGGGACCTATAATGGATTATAAATCTTTAATAAATACATCTACTGTCCCAAAACATATTGCCGTAATAATGGATGGCAATGGACGTTGGGCTAAGGAGCATGGGAAACCAAGGATTTTTGGGCATAAGAATGGGGTACTTTCTGTAAGAAATATCGTTGAAGGTGCTGGTGAAATAGGGTTGGAGTTCTTAACACTTTATGCATTTAGCACAGAGAACTGGAAAAGACCAAAATTAGAAGTTGCCGCTTTAATGCAGTTATTGGTTGCCACGATTACAAATGAAGTTGCAGCGTTAAATAAGAATAATGTGAGATTAACTACCATTGGTGATTTATCTAGGTTACCAGGGAATTGTGAAAGAGAACTACAAAAAGCAAAGGAAAAAACTGAGAAAAACACGGGGCTAACTTTAGTGTTGGCTTTAAGTTATAGTTCTAAAATTGAAATTGTAAATGCAGTGAAGAAAATCGCTGCTGATGCAGTAGCCCAGAAGTTGGAGGTTAATGATATTGACGAGAAACTTATCGGAAACTATTTAGACACTTCAGCTATTGTTGATCCAGAATTATTGATTAGAACCAGCGGTGAATATCGGTTGAGCAATTTTTTGTTGTGGCAAATTGCTTATTCTGAACTTTATTTTACCGATAAATATTGGCCAGATTTTACGAAAGAAGATTTATTTAAAGCGGTTGTTGATTATCAAGGAAGAGAAAGAAGATACGGTAAAACAAGTGAACAATTAGAAAGTTAATGAGAAATTATATTTATACAATCCTATTATTAGGGCTTCCATTTATTGGAAATGCTCAATTTTCAATAAATCCAGGTTTGGAGGATATTAATTATTCAAACCCCCAAGAATATGAAATTGGCGGGATTACAATTTCTGGAGTCAATTATTTTAACCCAACTACTATTAAATCCATATCAGGATTAGCTGTTGGTGATAAAATAACTGTTCCTGGGGAGAAAGCTACGCAAGCGATAAAAAAATTATGGGAACAAAAACTTTTTTCAGATGTGCAATTAAGCGCAACTAAAATTGAAGCAGGAAAAATATTTTTAGAATTAAAAATCACGGAATTGCCTCGATTAACTAAGTTTAAGTTTACGGGAGTAAAGAAGGCCAAACAAAAAGATTTAAGAGAAGAAATAGAATTGATTAGAGGGAAAGTAGTTACTGAAAATTTACTAATCAATACCGCGAATAAAATTAAAAGTTACTATGTAAAAAAAGGATTTCTTGATGCTGATGTTGTCATCAATCAAGAAAAAGATAGGAGTGCACAAAACAATGTAATTCTCATAATTAATGTAGAAAAAGGACCAAGAGTGAAGGTTCAGGACATCAATTTTTCAGGAAACATTGCCATTGAATCAGGAGCTTTAAGAAGATCATTAGAAGAAACAAAAAGAGCTAGATTCTATAATGTTTTCACCATCTCTAAATACATTCCAAACCTATATGCTTCAGATAAACCTGCAATTGTTCAAAAATATAATGAGAAAGGCTATAGAGATGCTAAAATTTCATTGGATACCATTTCTAGAATTAGCAAGAGTAGAGTAACTATTGACATCAATGTGGAAGAAGGAAATCAGTATTATTTTAGAGATATAAAATGGGTAGGAAATACCGTTCATGCTTCTAAAATTTTAGATAGAATTTTAGACATAAAAAAAGGAGCGATTTACAATAAAAAGTCTCTTGATTCTAAATTGTTGATGAATCAAAATGGGAGAGATGTAAGTTCTTTGTATTTAGATGATGGCTATTTATTTTTTCAAGTAAATGCTGTTGAGGTAAAGATTGAAAATGATTCTATTGATTTTGAAATGAGAATCTATGAAGGGAAACAAGCAAGAGTTAACCGGGTTATCATTGTTGGAAACGATAAAACAAATGATCATGTTATTCGTAGAGAAATTAGAACACGACCAGGCGAATTGTTTAGTCGGTCAGATATTATTAGAACACAAAGAGAGTTAATGCAATTAGGCTATTTTAACCCCGAGTCAATGGGTGTAAACCCTAAACCAAACCAAGAAGATGGTACTGTTGATATCGAATATGTTTTAGAAGAAAAACCATCAGATCAAATTGAACTCTCTGGAGGATGGGGAGGAGGAAGAATTGTGGGGTCTCTGGGAGTCTCCTTCAATAATTTTTCTGCCAGAAACATGTTTAAAAAAGGAGCATGGAGACCATTACCTGCTGGAGATGGACAACGGTTGAGCTTAAGAGCACAATCTACAGGTGTAGGTTATCAATCTTACAGCATGTCATTTACAGAGCCTTGGTTAGGTGGTAGAAAGCCCAACTCCTTAAGTGTTAGTTTATCTCACGTTAGCCAATCCAACGCTCTTGGAGACGTTACACAATCATTTAAATCCTATGGTGCTGCTTTAGGTTTAGGACGAAGATTGAAATTTCCAGATGATTACTTTACCTTATATAATGAAGTTTCTTATCAATATTATGTAATTGAGAATTACACGGTTTTAAGTGATTTTTCTAATGGATTTGCCAATAACCTAAGTTTTAAACATGTGCTTTCCAGAAGCTCTGCTGGACCTAGCCCTATTTATCCAACAACAGGATCTACCACCACTTTAACATTGAAACATACATTGCCTTATTCATGGGTACGATTTAAGGGAGAAGATTATAACACCCTTTCTGTTCAAGACAAAAACTTATTTGTGGAATACCATAAATGGAAATTTCAAACCTCTTGGTTTTCTAAATTAACACATGGTAAAAGAGCATTGGTGTTAAATACCAAAGCTGGATTTGGATATTTAGGATCTTTTAATAGTCAATTAGGAACCTCACCATTTGAAAGATTTTATTTAGGAGGAGATGGACTTTCAGGGGTAAATCAATTTGTTGCTACTGAGGTTATTTCCTTAAGAGGTTTTGGTTCAGGAGATTTATCACCAAGTACAGGAGCAACTTTCATCAATAAATATACCGCAGAAGTAAGGTATCCATTTTCTTTAAACCCGAGTGCAACAATTTATGGCTTGGTATTTGGAGAAGCAGGAAATTCATGGGATTCTTTTGATAAAGTAAATCCTTTTGACGTTTATAAATCTGCTGGTGTTGGAATTAGAATTTTTATGCCAATGTTTGGATTGTTAGGATTAGATTGGGGCTACCGTTTTGATGATATTCCTGGAAGAACAGATCCAAATAACCATACAGAAATACATTTCAGTATCGGTGGAAACATAAACGGATGGTAATCAAATATAAATCCGCTGAAGTTCTACTCAGCAATTAAAGTTAGGAGGAAATAATTATGTTTAAAGGAATTAAAAAAATTGGAATTGTTATCGCATTTCTACTC
>JAWUVT010000186.1:0-10385 GCA_034112225.1 Flavobacteriales bacterium
TCAAGAGGAGGTGGAAGCCGTATGGATACTAGGACAAAAAACTTTATGGAAAGTCGTTTTGGCATCGATTTTTCAGAGGTGAAAATTCATACAAACAGTCAAGCGGTGCAAATGAGTCGCGACCTTAACGCTCAGGCCTTCCCTGTAGGTAATGATATTTAATTTAATCAAGGCAAATACAGCCCTAATTCAAATAGTGGAAAACATTTATTGGCTCATGAGTTAACGCATACCGTACAGCAAGGTGGAGGTGCTGGAAGAAAGGTTCAAAGAATGAAAGTATCGCCGATTGGAACATCACCTGTATCGAATTGCGGATCATACTCATATAAATGGAAATTTGAATTAGATAAACCAGCTCCTTGTGAAGGATTTATGGTTCAAAAAGTAAACATCCACGAAGTAAAGAAAGGCTGTTCAGAATCTCCGGTGAATTATAGTAATATAAAACCAAAGGAAACATTTTGGGAGTCATGGCATCATAAGAAAGGAGACAAAGTAGATGTAGATTTTAGTAAATACGGTTATTCTGATAATTTTTCAGAAGGTAAAAAGCCTAATTCCTCAGGAACACATTCTGATGTTGGATATCTTAAATTTTTCTGTATGAAAAAAACAGGAAATTTAAATACAAAATGGAGTCCTAATAAATATAGTGGAGGATTACCAGCAAGTTCAAGCAGACCTAAATGGTGGAATGATACACCTATTGATAAGGGGTATCATTATGCGAATGCCTGGTGGAATTGTTGTCGAGGTGAAAAAAAACGTTGGAGTAAAATAGGGTCTCATCCATAATGGATGTTTAAAATATATAGGCATGATTAAAAATTATTATAACATTATTATAGCTGCTGAGTATTCGGTATATACATATTTGAAAACATTGATAGCTCTGCAAAGTATCTCTAAATCAGACGCGCTAGAATCTCTTAAAATTGCTTCGAAAAATAAAAACAGTCAATATCAGGTGATATTGCTTTGTAGGATGCTTTTTATTTCAAAAGGAAAAGAATTTAGATCTCCAATGTTAGGGAAACCTGAACTTGTAGGAAAATCGGATTTGTCAAAATGGAGTTTTTTGCCTATTGAATTAATAGATGGAATACCATTTCTTATTGTGAAAGCTTATGCATTAAAAGGAAGAGCTGAAAATGCCGAAGATTATTTAAAGTATTGTTTATCTAATTGTATTTGGAATAGGAAAAAATATGAATTACCAAATAAGACTACAATAAGAAAGGCCTTAGAAAAATTGATAAATTCTAAAAAATGGCATAAAAAGCTTAACACTGTTGATATAGATTGGTTTAAAACACAAATTCACTATTGATTAAAAGCTCTTAGATTAATTGATAAATAGTATTAGTCTTAATATTAGTAGATTTTGGATAAAATTAAAAAAAGGAAATAAAAAAAATGAACCACATATGATTCCAAGGTTTTATAATCTTTGCCTTCATAAACCAATAAGAATATAGATGAACTTTATTTTCTCGATAAAAATTATGTTTTAAACGTTTTAGATTAATTAGGGAATTTTAAACATTAAAGTAATATACGGTTTAAGTTAATGAATCATACAACTATACATAAAGAAGTTAAACCAAAGGGAGCAAAGGCTAAAATGTCATTCTTTAGTCCTGTAGTTCAAAAAAAAATGCATATTGGTGCCCCTAATGATGCTAATGAGACTGAACATGATGCGATGGCTGATAGTGTCTTAGAAATGCAATACAGTCCTGATAAACGTTTTAATCATACTGGTGCTATCATACAATCTAGTTCTTTTGGGCTAGGAAAGATTCAAAAAAAATGTACGAACTGCGAAGAAGAAGAAAGAATCAGCAGGAAGCCTTTAGCCGAAAATATCACTCCATTAATTCAAAGTAGCTCTTTATCTTCAGAGAATAGAGAGCAAGCCCCTTCACATATTGAAAGTCAAATTAATGTAACCCGAGGTACAGGAAGCTTTATGGATAGCAAGGCGAAAAGCTTTATGGAAGATCGATTTGGCGTCGATTTCTCGGAGGTAAACATCCATACCAATAGTCAAGCTGCTCAAATGAGTCAAGACCTCAATGCAAAAGCATTTACGGTTGGCAATGATATTTATTTTAATCAAGGTCAGTACAATCCAAATTCAAATAACGGAAAGCATTTATTAGCACATGAACTCACCCATACGGTGCAACAAAGCGGGAGCCAAGTAAAAAAACTTCAAAAAAAATCAAGCTATAGTGTTTTCATTCAACGTGGAATACGCGATACTTTGTCAGATATTGGTAGTGGTATTGCAAGTGGTGCCTCTTCTGCTTGGGATCATACAGGTGGAGCTGCAATTCGTTTTGGGGGTAGAGTTATTGAATGGGTTGAAGATAGAGCAGAACAAATTATTAATGAAATTGCTCCAGGATTACTCCGTTTTTTACGTTCCAGTATTTGGGAACCTATTAGAGATTTGATTGCCAGTGGTCTAGACGCAATGACAGGCGGTTTATTTACACGTTTACAAGAAGAAGGCTTATCTGGTATTCTTCATGAATTTGTAGACAATATTATTTTAACCTTACAAGGAAATATTACCGATGCTTGTAGAAGTTTTGCTCAATTAGCTGAAAAAATATTCAACTTTATAAGAAGTTTAAGCAGTAGTGCTTTAGCCCGTTTGCGATCAGTATTCAATAGAATAAGTGGGTTTTTTAGCGGAATGTGGAGCGATTATGGCAAGCCAGCCATAGATGCTATCAAACATTATGCTAGAGCTGCTTGGGATTGGGTAAAAGCAAAAGCAAAATGGTTATGGGATTTAATCAAACCTATTCGCGATGCAATTCAAAGAGCTTGGAATTGGATTAAAAAACAATTTAATATTGCTTGGGGAAGTCTTACATCAGCTTGGGATTGGTTGGTAGAAAAAGCAACAGAAGCCTGGAATTGGATTAAACGAGCCATTGAACCAATTAGAGTGCCGTTAATGATTATTGGGGGAATTATTCTCTTGTTATCTCCGGTAGGTATTTTTGCGGTTATTGGTGCCGCAGTATATGGAATTTACAGAGCCGTGCAATGGGTAAGAACTCATTGGAATAATGAAGTCTTTGTGCGTTTTAGAAACTATTTAAAGGAACAAATTTTTGATCTCATTAAAAGAGGCATACAACAATTACAAAGCTTAATAAAGATTGCGATGCAATGGCTTAGTGCTGTATTTCAAAGCCTACAAGCTGCATTTCAATCACTGATAAATGCCGTAACACGATCGTCTATCTTTGTCTTTTTAAGAGCTGTGGTTAGAAGTGTAGCTAACATGATTAGAAGACTAACAGGATGGATTGCTACCCAAGCTAGACGTATAGGTCGATTTATTGCAGAGGTAGCACAAAGCGTATGGGCATTTATAAGACCTGCTGTTATACTAGTAACAAAGCTTATTATTTTAGCCTTTAACCCATGGTTAATTCCTATTGTGCTTATGGCTTGGTATTGGAGAATACTACCAGACTGTTTTAAACCCCCAATTATCAATTTTGTGTTAAGAGTTATGATTGGTGTTCTTAGAGTCATGCCAAATTTTGCCATGTTTGGCAACACTTGGGGACAAGTAAAAGCAAGGATTATTCAATTTTTGCAACAAACTTTTGAGAAATCTGATCAAGAAAAAATAACAATAGCCAATAGAGTGGCACGTATGGTATCTGAAATGGATTTAAGCCTGTTAAGCAATCAAATTGTTGCAGCTGCAGGAGCTCCGGCAGAGTTTGAAGGGCAAATGGAAGAAGAATTATTAGGTGTTAATTTAACAACGGCTTTACCCTTTGAAAGAACACGTTTTGAAGTACCTTCATTAGAATCACAATTTCAATCTTCTGGATTGGCAAATCAAGTGCATGCAAGCGATGCGTCATTATTTAGTCGTTCAGAATTTACCAATCAACATATAGATGTAAGCAGTCTAGGTAAATTCGCTCCAAGTGCAGAATTACAACAAAGTATTTTAAGTAGAACAGGTAATGAAGATGGTACTATAGAGTTTGGTAATTCTGAGGACAGTTCAAGAACGGTACATAGTATTCTTTCCGAAATGATTCCTTCGGGAAGCGTTGCAACTAAAGGTGAAACAACAGCAGGAGTAGGTGCCGTTAATGCAAATTTACAAGAACAGGCACCCATGACACATGAGCAAGAAACAGAAATTCGCATGCAAGAAATGATGGCACAGAGCAGTCAAGAAATGGCAAGGCAGGCTTGTACACCACCAGCAAATGAAGGAGGGACTAGCCCTGATGCTGCCGCAAATGTATTCCCAGAATCGGCTAAATTTGGACCGCTTACACGTTCTCAAAGAGGGCGTTATACTATGAATCAAATGTCTTCAGGAATGGGGCATTGGTGGCGATGTAATAGAAGTTGGCTCATCCCTAGCATCATCGGAGTTCTTATTGTTATTGTGCTGGCCGAAATACTATCAGGAGGAGCAATTACAGGAGCATTACCAGCAATATTTGGGGCTTTAATTCCTATTATGATTGGAGTTGCTGTGGTTAGAGCCGCTTATTATTTGGGTGAGTATGTCTATAAATCTATTAGTGGCGACATTCCAGGGGCAAGTAGAGCATTAGCTAGAGCATTTGCAGTAGCAGCCGTAGAAGCCATTTTTGCCTTATTAGGAAGTTCGGCATTTTGGAAATCTTTAAAAGGAGGGGTTGTTGGAGCAGGTAGATTGGCAGGAAGAGCAGCGGGTTCATTGGTAAGAGGCACAGGAAGAGTGCTTGCTAGCACAGGGCGTCTAGGCACAGGATTAGCAAGAACAGTTGCTGCAGGAGGTCGATATGTATTAAGAACCACAGGCGCTGTAATAACACGAGGTAAATTGATATTGCAAGGGGTTAGGGGTAGAGTAGGACAAGGTGTGCGTTCACTGGAAGATCTTGCAGAACGATTATTCACAAGAGTGCGCTTCCGAAGATTCAGAATTCGTTTTAACAGAGGAAGGTTTAGATTAGAAGGATATATAAATCCCTGGGTACTTTTAGCGACTGGTGATTTGGAATTTATTGAGCAAAGTAGATTAAGACCAGCAGGTGGAAGAGGTTTGCTAGATGATACGGTTCGTTTAGGAGATGAGGTACTAATAGGTTCGGGGAATTCTAGAGGCATTGTAGTTGGGGTAGATAGAAATCCAAGTAGATTTGTAAGTGAATTGGATCATATTACTTCTCGTGCTGCTAAAATTGAAGAATTCAGAAACTTGAGAGGATCTGCCGGAAATAGATTAACATCAGCAGAAAGGTTAAGAATTATTCAAAATGGAGAAACTACAGCTGCATTGAGAAGGGGTATTCCAACACATCTTCCAGGTAATATACATCCACCTAATTTTCAAGCACATCATCTTATACCAAGAGAATTAAGAGGTGCTTTTGATGATTTCTTTAGAGCTATAGGTTTTGATATTGAAAATGGTCTTAGAAATGGGTTAATGGTTCCTCCAGATTTAGCAACAAGAACGGCTGCTATTGCTCGTCATCCAAGTTTAGCTTCGCATTTTGGAAATTCTGCATTACATTTAGGATCACACTCAGCATATACCGCAAGAATTGAAAGTGGATTAATAACCATAAGAACGGCACTTACAAGAGGTGCTATCACAGAAGCACAAGCATTGGCAAGAGTTGACGCATTAATAGGAAGAGCGAGAACGGCAATAAGTAATGGAGCAGGAACACACATTAACAATGTTGTTTTTTAAAATAATCAATTATGAATAATTACAGAAGACTTTATCCAAAGTTAGAAAAGAAAAATACCTATATATCAAAATTGATTTATGATATCGAATTTGAAACTATTTTATATGATGGTGTATCACTAGAAAATATGAAATCGCCAAAAGCTACATTGAAAAACGTATCTGGTAAATCTTTAGATTTTTTGTATGCATTAGGAGGAAAATTAGTGGTCTCAGAAAAAGTAAAATTATTTTTGCAACAAACAAAAGAAAATACTTACTATGAGTTCATTGATGTTCATTTTGAAAATAAAAAAATGAAACCTTTTTATGTTTTAAATATTTTGGAATTGGTTGATGGGTTTGATTGGAAAAAATCAGAATATGAATTATTTGATGAATTAGGACCTAAAGACAATAAAGTAATTCGCAATCTAATTAAAATGGAAATTGATGATTCATTAACTAATGGTAGAAGACTATTTAATTTATTAAATTTTGAAGGCAATACCATTATCCATATTGATTTGGTTAATCAGATGATTAATCATGGTATTACAGGAATGTTAATTGATCTTTTAATTGGTCAGAAATAAACAATCTATATGCTTTTCAAAAATATAAAATCATACATAATTCAATCGCTTCAATCAAATTCAGAATTGAAACAAGAAGTTAGTTTTCAAAACACCTTTTCCGATATCTTTAAAAAAACCACAACACATGAAGAGGGTTTTATTATATCTTTAGCTTTAGTACCTCATGTGTTTCCTAATTTCTTGGATGACATTATAAAAGAAGTGTATCCAGATGGAGGCGATTTACCAAAACTAGGAGGCGTAAAAGCAGAAAATCATAGAGGCATGCTTCCTACTGGTGAAACGGTTTTATATGTATTAGCAAAAGATGATGTAAATTACAGATTGCAAATACAGCAATTGTTTTCCTCTGATCATTGGTTTTTTAAAGAACATGTTTTGTTTTTAGAAGATATAAAAGATGGCGAACCTGCCATGAGCGGTAAATTAATTTTACCAAAAGAAATAGTCCATTTACTTTGTTATGGAAAAGTTCTAAAACCAAAATTCGGCACCCATTTTCCTGCAAAAGAGGTAAATACTTCTATGGAATGGGAAGATCTAATCGTAAATAAAGTGGTCCACAACCAAGTTACCCAAATAAAGCTATGGATTAAACATCAACAAACACTATTGGAAGAGTGGGATATGAAAAAACATATTCTTCCAGGATTTAGAACTTTATTCTATGGTCCCTCAGGAACAGGAAAAACATTGACAGCGATGCTATTAGGAAAAGAGTTTAATAGACCTGTTTATTGTATCGATTTGTCTCAAGTGGTGTCTAAATATATTGGTGAAACAGAAAAAAACCTAGAAAAAGTTTTCACTCTCGCTGAACATAAAGAGTGGATTTTACTGTTTGACGAAGCCGATGCACTTTTTGGCAAAAGAACAAGTACAAAATCATCAAATGACAGGTATGCAAATCAAGAAGTGAGTTATCTTTTGCAGCGTGTAGAACAATTTAATGGCTTGGTGATTTTAACTTCTAATTTTAAAAACAATATTGATGATGCGTTTTTAAGACGATTTAATTCTATTATTAGATTTTCAAAACCTACCGTTGAAGAACGAATAAAACTTTGGACAAATTCGGTACCTAAGAATGTGTATGTAGAAACAGATTTAATTCAACTCATAGGAAAACAGTACGAATTAACGGGCGCTCAGATTATTGCTGCCATTATGCATGCCTCCCTTTTGGCATTAGAAGAGGAGTCAAATTATTTATCAAAAGAAAATCTATTGTTAGGTATAAAAGCAGAATTTGATAAAGAGGAAAGACAATTTAATTTGATGTAGTGAAGTATCTAACTTTGAAGTGACGCTTTTTTAGAGTCCATAAATATTTATATGTTAGAATTATGGTGAAAAAGTATGATAATGAGTTTAAGTTTATAATGGTAGAACTATTTAAATATGGAAATAAATCCAGGGATGATTGGTCGTTGGAAACGAGAGTTTGCAGCAAGGTCTGGAGGCTTTAATAAAAAGAAAGTACTTTCTTTAGAATCCCAGGAACTAAAAGCCTAAAAAAAGAATTAAGAGATGTAGCCCTTGAACGTGACATTTGTGAGGGGAGGGGAGTGTAATTTAAACTCTGTCTGTTCCTATTTTCGTTTTAAAAACAGTTCGATTTTTTAAGCCAAATTATGTAAATAAATAGTATTTTAGTTTCATAATTTTATGTATTCAATTTTACTAAAATAGGTTTATATCAAATCTCCTTGTATCTTTTTATACAGTCTAATAGCATAACTATCCGACATGCTTGCGACATAATTACAAACCATCATAATTCTGTCATACAGATTTCCTTTGTCTTCATGATATTCCAGAGGTAATAAATTTAACGTTAATTTATGATAATTCGACATCTCTTTCTCAAAATTTTTATTCGTTGCCTCAATAAACACGTTTAAAAGGCTTCCTATTATCTTATAACCTGCTATCTCTTTTTCAATAACCTCTTTGCTTTTGTAAATTTTATCAACACTTATTTTAATAATATCATTAATTTGTGCTTCATAAGCACACTTCTCCAATAAAGACTTATCAAAAGAGCCATTTAAAATGGCTTCTTCATTCGATAAAAAGATCGTTACAGCTTCATTAATTAGTGTATTTATAGCCAAAGCACGCAAATAACTTATTCTATCTTTTGTGTGTTTTAGGCTGTGGTATTTTTTAGTGTCAATAGAGTTTTTAACCAATTTAATCAAGTATTCTAAGGCAAATTCTTCTTCAATTAAGCCTAAGTTTATGCCATCTTCAAAATCGATAATTGTATAACAGATATCATCTGCTGCTTCTACTAAATAAGCTAAAGGATGACGGTAAAATGATAGATTTCCTTCTGCAGTTGATTTTTGTTGCAGTCCTAAATTTTGAGCTACATCTATAAACTTGTCTTTTTCTGATTGAAAAACTCCGTATTTTTTATCTACAATATGAGTCGTTGGTTTTTTTGGTAATGATTCTTTTGGATATTTCATAAATGCACCTAAAGTTGCATATGACAATCGTAATCCGCCAGAAATTCCTTCTCTACTTTCTGTTAAAATTTTAAATCCGTTTGCATTTCCTTCAAACTCTATCAAGTCTTGATATTCCTTTTCAGACAAATGCTCTTTATATTTTGCGCCATTTCCTGTTTTAAAATACTCTCCGATTGCTTTTTCTCCAGAATGCCCAAAAGGCGGGTTTCCAATATCATGAGTTACAGAAGCTGCTGCTACAATAGCACCAAAATCGTTGAATGTATATCCTAAATCTACCAAATTAGGATGCCGTTCTAACAATGCTTTACCAACACGTCTACCAATGCTTCTACCAACAACAGACACTTCTAAACTATGCGTTAAACGCGTATGCACGAAGTCGGTTTCTGATAACGGAATTACCTGTGTTTTATCTTGTAAGCTTCTAAATGCTGATGAAAATATAATTCTATCAAAATCTACATCAAAGCCCAAACGCGTTTCATCTTGCTTGGCTCTCTGACGTTTTTCTGTATCTCCAAATCGTTTTAACGATAGTAATTTCTCCCAGTTCATCATAGTAAAAAAATATTGTCCGAAGTTAACAAAAAAAGAGAAATATAAATACTTCTCTTTTCAGTTTTAATTAAGAATAAACACCCCAATTTCTCTTTAAAAACCATTTAGGCTTCCACTTTATATACTTCGAAGGATTAAAATTTAAACCTGTTAATTCTATTTTGACAATTTGCATTGGTAAAACAGACAGATTATGCCTTCCTTCTGGGCCGCCTAAAACTAAAAAATGATACCGTTGAAATCTATTTCTAAATCCTCTGCTTGGCCCAAAATCAAAAGGAATACATTTTCTTTTTACAATACCCAAACATAATGCATTATTCTCTTTTTTTAGAATCTCAAAATCTCTTAATAGCTGCTTTATAATCTCTTTATCGGACAAAACTAATTGTTTTATCTAAGCTCGGCAACTAAATAATAATGACCAAAATTTAGCCGAAAATACAATCATTAACTAATGAACCAATGTGAATAAAACAGTGCTTTTTTTTAAATTATACCATAAAAAAATTGAAAATATAAGTGAAATTGTTAATAGCTAACAAGCTTCCGCTGAATAGTTACGGACTGTTTACAGTCCTAAATAAAACCATTTAAATTTAAAAATCAGAATGGTCTAAATAGAATAAATTTATAATTTATTAACTGTTTGTCTAATGGCAACTAAGTTGGTTAACAAACCTTCTAAGTTATCTAGGTGCAGCATATTTGCTCCATCAGATTTTGCGTTTTTAGGATCAAAATGAGTTTCTATAAATAAGCCATCTACATTATTTACATTTCCTGCTCTTGCAATTGTTTCAATAATTTCAGGTGTGCCGCCTGTTACACCTGTAGTTTGATTTGGTTGCTGTAATGAATGTGTAACGTCTAATATAGTAGGTGCAAATTCGCGCATTTCAGGAATTCCTCTAAAATCTACAATCATATCTTGGTAGCCAAACATAGTTCCACGGTCGGTTACCATGACTTGTTCATTATTGCAATCGTTTACTTTTGTTACCGCGTGTTTCA
>JAWUVT010000187.1:0-7136 GCA_034112225.1 Flavobacteriales bacterium
AAGAAATATAGAAAACAATGCTATAAATTTCTTACTTATTCTCACAATTAGATTCATATTTGAATACATCTTTTAGTTCTTTTAAATAATCTCTTCTTTCTTGCAAACCATTACTCCCTCCATTAACCAACCAACTAATTATATCAACATAGTCATCATCAGCTAATAAATTTAAATCAATAGTGCCATATGTACTAGAAGTTCCATTATTATCATAAGTAATAGTTGTTTTAGAATAACTACCAGCATTATATGCAGTAACATATGAAGGTGCGCTTGAGGGAGGAGACCATGTAGTTCCTACGCTCAAAGTTTTACCTTGTTTCCAAAACCATCCCGCTGAATTAAAAGAATGGAATAAATTACTTGCCACTTTTTCATAATCTGTAACACAATCAACTCCACTATAACTTTTATATTTTATGTAATTAGATTCCCAAGTAAGTTGCATTAATCCTCTACCAATATATGGAGCATAAGAACCTGATGTTGAATACTCTTTCGTAGTTCTAAACCGATCTGTTTCATGATATACCTGCGCTAAAAAATGCATTCTTCGCATACAGGTATCAATATCATAACTCTTAAAGGTTTTGTTTAACTCCTCAGTAAACTTTGCATATGTTTTGTCTGAAGCTGGTAAAGGGCAATTCGATTTAAAAAATAATTTTTCTTTATTGCCTCCAGTGTAAACTGAAGTTTCAGATTTGCGCATTGCTATTACAATATCTTTGACCTCTTCCTCTGTTAAATCTCTATTACAGAAACAACTAAACTTAATCTCAAACTCCTCGCCATCTAAAAACTTAATTTTATGCTCATCGTCTTCACCTTTACATTTTACTTTTAAGAATAACTTAGCAATTTTATCATCTTTAAATTTGTCTTTTTGCTTCTTGTAATCTTCATCACTCTTTTTACGCAGTTTTATTTTTACTTTGGCTATGCCTTCATCATCAAATTTTAGGTTGTCTAGTTTGGTTACTTCGGCATCGCCTTTTAAAATAGTAATGGCTGTGTCGTTACTGTCTTCTAGTAATTCTTCGTTGTCAAAAATTTGTACACTGGCTGTTTTGCCTTGTAGGTTAGCGCTTTCTATTACCAGCCATACTTCGCTGCCTAAACTGGCACTTTCTATGCGCTGGTAAGAGGGTTCGGTTTTGGCGGCTTCTTGCTTTTTGTTTCGGGCTGCTTTTGCTTTTTTATCGGCTGCTATTTGGGCAGGGCTTTTTAGTTGTACACTTGTGCCATAGGTAAGGTTTTCAGTAAGTGTTACGCTATTGAGTGTAGCTAGCTCTTGGGCGTCTAAGCCATATTGTGTGGCAACATCTGTAATGGTTTCTCTTGGGTTTGGGCGCACAGCATGAGTTGTTGGCGTTTGCTCTGCCTCTGGTAAGGTGCTGTCTTGTATTTGTTCTCGCTTTTCTTCTTTTGCAAAATAGGCTTCGGTTAGTTTTTCGTGCGTTATTAGTTTTAGGTTTTTTGCATAACCGCTTTTATAGCCTTCGGTTTCTTTTTCTTGGGGTAATTTAAAATAGAGTTCTAGTTGGTTCCCTTCACTGCCACCACGTTGTTTTTGGTAGTCGTCGTCGGTTTTTTCGGGCAGTTCTAGTTTTTTATAGGTGTAGCGATTGGTAATCTCGAAAGCGGTATTTTCTATTTCTATTTGCTCGTCGCCGTAACCATAATCGTCTTCCCAAAGTTCTAACGCTAGGTTTTTGTCTTGCATACCTAAGGTTTTTAGGCACATATATACGGTGTCTTTATAGCCTACTATTTTGTTGGTTATAGTGTCTTTATTATCGTTTGTCCAATAGCCTTTTATAATTTCGGGTTGTGCCTTTACGTAACGAGATGCTGTTGTATTACCTCCATCTACTTTTATGTTTATTTGTTTTTGGTAGGTTTCTACACGTACAAAATGGCGGTCTAGCCATTTGCTCCATTTTATTTTTAGGATGGCTTCTTCTTTGGTATATTCTATTTTGGCGTAGTGGTAGGCTTTTGCTAAGTTCTTGGTAAGTGTTTCGGTATTTTTTGGTTCTAGTATATCGGTTGTGCTATCGCTAGAAGATGCATTGCCTTTTACAGTTATCATGATTGCCTTTTTTGAGCCTTCAATAACTAGGGTTTCTCCTTTTGGGTTTTGTACCCAAAAGCAAAATTTTACTGTTTTCAGGTCTTTTTCTAAAGTGTCTTTATCTGCACCGTCTAAGGTTACCTTATACCATGTTTCTTCTTGTGCTTGTGCTGCGTTTTCATCGCTATAGGTTTTACTATAGCCTATAGCTTTATCGTCTTTGTCAAAAACTTTTATAGTGGCTATTTTGTTTTTAGCGTCTTCTGGCACTTCGGTTGTACCATCATTTGCAAATACTGCATTTTGGTTGCCAAAAAGACCTTGCCATTGTTCCATTAATGCTTTATAAGCAGCGTAGGTTGTTGGGCTTTCTGCTATTTTTTTTAATTGTATGGCCATTACTCTTTATTTTTTTATTAATTCTGCTTTTGTGTATCTAAAAACCTTCGCTTTTTCGGGTTTTTGTGAGGTTATTTTTTTATAATCTCTAGAAATTCCTTGTTCTTCATAATAACTTCCTGAAAGTCTAAAGGTATTAGCCCCGTTTGCTAAATGTATATCGTTAATTTTAGCATTGTTATTTTCCGCTTCTAAAAAAATACAGTCTGAGGCATTTTCTGTAGTATCATAGTCTGGATTTTCTAAATAAGTTGTTGGCAGCCAATTTGCGCATGCACACGCCCAATCTATATAGGTTACCTCAATGGTTTCTATCTTAGTAGATATTTTTTTTGGGTAATCTAAAAATGTTATGGCACCTTCTTCTTTATTAAAAACTGTTTTAAAACATAGTAACGCCCCAATTAGAGTTATAAAAATAATTAATAATATCGTTATCTTTTTATTCATTTAAAAATGTGAATTAATTATCTCCAAATTAAATCGTAAGTGAATTTATAATCAGGGTGCGACAGTAATAATAAAGAATTCTTAACACCTCCTTCAAATCCTTCTGCATTCTTAATCCATTCATCCAAATCTTCTATTTCATGAAATATCAATGGAGCTCTATAGCTTATTAATTTTGCTAACCAAGATACATCTTTAGCCATGATGTCAAAATCATCATAATACATAGCATCATACTTTGAAAAATATTTTGTAGGATTGAAAACATCTAGTTCTAATATTTCTTCGCCAAATCGAGAAACCCCGTTTTCATCTCTTACAGAAAAATAATCCTCTTGAAGTTCGGCAAAAAGAATAAACTTACTATCCTTTTTTCGTGGTGTATATCTAATATCAAAGTCCTTTTTTAAATCCATGTTTATCTCCATATCAAATCATATGTGAATTTATATTTAGGATTAGATAATAAAAATAAAGAACTTTTAATACTTCTTTCAAATTTCTTTGCATTTGACAACCATTCATCAATATTTTCAATTTCATGAAATATAAAAGGATAAATTTGATTATTTGATTTTTCTAAAATCCATTGAATATCTTTAAGCATCAAATCAAAATTATCATAATACAAAGCATCATATTGTTCAAAATATATAGTTGAATTTAGCATCGTTTTTGCAATTTCATGACCGAATCGAAGTACTTTTCTATCATCAAAAACACTTATTATATCTTCTTGAAGTTCTGCAAAAAGGATAAATTTACTATCTTTTTTTCGAGGTGTATATTTAATATTAAAGTCCTTTTTTAAATCCATGTTTATCTCCATATCAAATCGTAAGTGAATTTATAATCAGGGTGTGATAGTAATAATAAAGGATTCTTAACACCTTTTTCAAATTTCTCTACATTCTTTATCCACTCATCTAAATCTTCTATTTCATGAAATACCATCGTAGAAGGTCTATCTCCCATTGATTTTACTAACCAGTAAATATCCTTTAGCATAGTATCAAAATCATCATAATACATTACGTCATATTTAGAAAAATATTTCGTAGGAGATATAACATCTAATACTAAGATTTCTTCTCCAAACCGAGCGATTCCATCTTCATCAATAATTCCAAAATAATCTTCTTGCAATTCCGAAAATAAAATAAATTGGCTGTCTTTTTTCCTTGGTATATATCTAATATCAAAGTCCTTTTTTAAATCCATGTGCTGCTAATTTGATTAATACTTTTAACATTTCCCTTTTACTTGATACTCTATGAGCCAATTGCGCAACATTTACTATTCTTCCATTCATCACCAGTGTTTTTCCAATCGTTTGAAAGCGTAAAATCCATTGGTTAGTATTATTTGTAACATTTATTAGGACACGGCATTTTGTGACGACTTTTGTTACTTTATCAGTTAATTCAAAAGTGTAATTTAGTTGCAATCTACCAACAGTATAACCAACATCCCAAAACTTTTTAAAGCCTTCTCCTGTATATGTCCCTTTATATAAAAACTTTTGATTAGGAATTTTTAAAATTTTATATGAGCCACCAAGAGAAACTACAATATTGGTTACTAAAAATGCACCTCTAGCATAAGCATCACCACTTTCGGCATCTATAGCACCTCCTACTTTAGCAAAACCTTCCTCTATTAAATTGTAACCTTCACCATCGTTAGCGCCAAACATCATACTTATACCTTCGCCTACCGTGGAGGCTCCATAGCCTACCAATAATGCCCCACCAACCGATGTGGCTGGTTCGGGTGCTATTACACCAATGGCTCCAATAACTACTTCAACGCCACCAAGAACAGTAATTCCTGTCCCTTTTGTAACCCTCCATACAGCACCCCAAAAAGTTTCACTTTCATAGCTTATGTGTTTTGCAATATCTGCAAAGGCATTGTTCATAGAATGGGCTGCCTCTTCGTTAGAAAAATTACTAAACGCTTCTTCACTATCAAAGGATATAATTTTTTTGTCGTGGTCTACAGAATAATTATCTATCCAAAAATCACTTTTAGTCACTTGGTAACCAAGACCTGCACCTTGTCCTTCGGGAGTAAAAACATAGAGCAGTTGAGCAAGTTTTTCATCTCCATATAATTCAGCAAAGGCATCTACCATACCATCAAAAGTCCAACTATCTGTTAAAGGTATTTTAGGTAAAATTAGGTCTACCGCTCCTTTATATTCGTCTACAGTATTATCAATTATATCGCTACTAGGGTTAAAAATAATTGATAATGCTTCTTCAGATTTAACATCTAAGGGAGCTTCTGCTACTGTATCGTTAAATATTGCTCTTCCTGTTAGTTTACACATTGTTTTTTCTTTTTGGTTTTATAAAAGGCTACTATATAATACTTATTTTAAGTGCCATATTAATTTCGTTATGCCGTTTACTAATATGTGCCCGCCTTCATTTATACTTTTTACAATAGACCTTATTTTCCTAATCTCATTAAAATTTAACAGCTTTCTGATATCTTGTTGAATCTGTAAAAGGAATTTTAAGTGTTATTTTAACATACTTTTCAGTATCCTTTTCTACTACATCTCCTGTTTTTCCGTTAACCCAAATACCTGATAAAGAATAATGCCCAGTTTTATGATTATACAGAATCTCAGATGGTTTAAAAATATAGAAATCGCCATAAACAATATCTAATATTAATTCTTGTTTTTTTTCTTCCTTGTTATTTAGAAAATTGGTAGCAATTTCAACTGCTTTATCTATTGACACATCAAATTCTTTTATTTTTTGATTGTATTCTTCTGTATTATATTTGTAAAAAGGTTTATTAGCCTCATTTAGCTGTCCAATGTATGCTGTCCAAAAATGACCATTTGTAGAAAAATTTTCCTCAGGAGGAATCTTTACAAGTTTGACTTCACCTGTTATTGCATTGACCCATATACCGGTAAGATTAAATTCACCTAGTTTATGAATATTTGTTACTGTTGAAAAAACATAATAGTCGTCATATGCATAAGACATTGGGTACCCATTCTCTTTTTTTAATTTTATCTTTTCTTTATTTTTTTTAATATAATCAAGATGAGTTTTAAAGGCCTCTTCCATTTTTATTTTTTTTGAACTTTCCCATTCAACAAAGTCTTTACTGTTATATGCTATGGCTTTGCTTTTGTTTATTCTCATATCTGATTGTATTGTTTTAAAATCACAACTAATTACCAATAATGATAAAACAAGAATAGAAAAAAATTAAACTTATTATTATTCCTTTTTCCAATTATATTCATGATATGCTCTTATGTACAATCCTTTTTTCACTAGTTTTATTTCTCCATTTTCACTATTAACCCAAATACCACCAGTGTAAACTTCTGGTATTTTCAGATGTATATAACTAGAGAAAACATAATGACCATCTATTATGAAATAAAATAGATGAGAGTGTTGTACATTATTCTCTTTTGAATAATTACTCATTAATTCCAAAGCTACTTTAGGTTTTATTTTTGCTTTTCTGACAAATGTGTCAAAAGTTTCTGTTTTGCAAAACAAAACCTCGTGTTTCTCCAAAAATTTCTCTTCTTTGCTTTTACATCCGAAAAGGCATAAAAATGAAGCTAGTAATCCCATAAATATTGTTTTTGTCATGTGAGTAAAAAAAGAACTTAGTGGCCTACATTTTTTTATTTGTCTAGATTTAATTTAATATTATTTTTTATGGTTTAAACAACTCTATTTTAGTAACTTTCGTGTTATCAATAAAAAAGTAAAATCCATAAAAATCACCTGTATTATTTTCTTTATATTCTAATACTATTGTTTGGTTATTATCTATTAAATTATAGTTTTTAAATCGATTATCATTTGAAACAATACTTACTAATTCCTCTTTTTCTTTTCCAATTAAAGAATAGACTAACTCGTGCTGTTTTACTAAATTTTCAAGAATTATATTTCTTTTTTTTGTAGTATGCTGTTTATAAAAAAGAAACAAAGCAAGTAATATGAGTACAATTACGATAATTTTTAGTGGTAATAACTTCATGATTTTATTGTATTATTATTTTTTGGTTTGGATATACCAAACTTGGATTAGTAATATCAGGATTTAATTTAAGCAATTCATCTAATGTCATATTATTATCTTTGGCTATACTAGATAATGATTCTCCGCTTTTAATATGATATTCTTTTTTTGTTTGGACAGCAACATCATC
>JAWUVT010000188.1:0-9107 GCA_034112225.1 Flavobacteriales bacterium
AGTACCGTAATTACAAGGTATGGAGATCAACAAGGAAGTGCAAAAGGTTACAATCCGAACAAAAAAGGACGTAATTCACACCACCCTTTGATAGCTTTTGTAAGTCAAACAAGAATGGTAGCCAACGCATGGTTAAGACCAAGTAATACAGCAGACAGTAGTGGCTGTAAAGCATTTATGGAAGAAACATTTTGAAGTTCTCAACGATAAAAAAATAGGATTAGTTCGAGCTGATAGTGGTTTTTACACTGAAGAGTTGTTGAGTTATTTAGAAACTAAGCACCTCAATTATAGTATAGCTACACGAATGTATCCCAATGTAAAAAATGCTGTTGGTGGATTACAAGATTGAATTGCTCTTGCAAAAGGAATTGAGTTAAATGAGATGACTTTTAAGCATGAAAACGGTAAATTGAGAAGGTATGTAATTATTTAAAAAGCAAGTAGAATTACGCCCTAAATCAGGAGGAAAATGCTTTTTGATGATATGCCTGGCTATCGATACAGTTGTTATGTAAGCAATTTGGACTTGCCTTTAGACCAAATTTGGAACCTCTAATTGGGCAACTTCTACTAGGCTCAACCTTTTTTTTAAAACATATCTTTTATCATAAAGACTCAAAAAAAGTATTTATAGTTACTTTTAAGCAAATAAAAAGCCTCCTCACCTTAGGGAGGATTAGTTCAACAACGTGTATAGTTAATTGCTTGATCGTGTTTAATGATTACCAAGAAAATCCTGCCGAATTTCCTCATCGCAGTTCTTTTTTGCTATCTTAGTACCTAACGCAACTCACCATACAATGAACCGTTTTAGTAAATAGAACAACTATTTACACATACAAATTCAAATAAAAGTGTATTATGAAATTAATGTCAGCTAAGATTTTATTCATCCTAATTTTCACAATCTCATGTTTTATTAGTGAGAATGGAATCGCTCAAACCAATGAGACCAATATAGATCTGAAAATACCGGAGGGGCATGCACTAATTACCTATTATATATCTGAAGATGGGAAAACATGGGGGTATCTTTATGGGAAGCTTAAAGAAAATCCTAAGTATGATGACGAGAGATATACCGAATATTACCTGAGTACCCACATTGATACCGTGATAGGACCGTTAACATATAAACACAAGTCGAGTAAACCTGATGATAAAGAAATGCTCTTTTGGGCTGTCGATTGTGAACTATACATTACCGCCAATGGAAGCTATGTTGTTCTAGATATAGTTGATGGTGGCTGGACAACAGTCTACAACGGTGTACTATTGAACTACGACTTAAAAAAGCCAGAGGTAATTGTTCAAAATGATAAAGTTATAATTCATTGTTATGAGTGGCGTCAATCAGCACTAAAAAGATATGAATTGGAGTAAGAGAATTATGACGGGTTTTCCACTCGGTTCTTTAGTCTAATTTATTTCGTTTGAAGATATTGATCAAATAAATTTGAATTACATTAAATCTAACTTGCAACAACAAAACCTAAACTGCATTAAAACACAGTTTAGCAATAACGTTAGCTGCAAGTGAAATTACTACGAATGAAAATCTTAATTGGAAAATCCCTGTACCTTTCGTTTTCAAACGGACATTTTAGTCACTTTCTTTGCTGGAGCTGTATTGCTGTAGGACTTAATTCCGATGGAAAAAAGGAAGTTTAGGGGGATGGTTAGCTAAAAATGAATCTACTAAAAAATTGAGAATGCTTATCAGAAACTACGTGATAATACTTAATCAATTTTAATTACATTTGACCATAGATTGAAACTATAAAAAATAGAATCTCGATTTTTTCAACTTATACATTTACAGAGATAGTGTCAAATGATAGAAATTCAATCGCTACAAAATGAATTAATAGCAAGCCATTCTTTTACAGAAGAGGAAGCTCAGTTTTTTGTTGCTCATTTTACTGAACGGAAGGTCAAAAAAAGACAATTCATAATACAACCTGACTTTATTGCGAAGTATCGCGTTTTTGTTGCCCAAGGAGCTTTTAAGGCCTATGTAATCGATAAGAATGGTCAAGAACATGTTGTTTCGTTGGCAATGGGAGGTTGGTGGATTTCAGATCCTAATAGTTTCATCTATCAGCAACCTGCTACCATGTTTGTAGAAGCATTGGAAGACAGTATCATCTTACAATTGGATGTTGAAAATGAACAAGTATTAAAAGCCCATAGCCACCAATTCGAATCCTTTTTTAGAACCGTTGCAGAAAGAGGCCTTGCTTTTGTGCAACGCAGATTAATCGCTAGCTTAACACTTACTGCCGAAGAACGGTACGAACAATTTGCTTCCGCATACCCTGGGTTTTTACAGCGTGTTCCTCAGTTCTCGATTGCTTCTTACTTGGGGATGACCACCCAGTATCTTTCTCGAATAAAAAAAAAGCAAGCTAAAAGTTAAACTAGTTTCATTTCATTTCTGAAACCAGTCGCTTTTTATCCATTTGAATTCATCGTACCTTTGTCTTCTTAATCACTAAATAAATAAAGGAAGATGAACAAGACCAAATTAATTTTCAGAATCACAACAGGTATTTTAGCGTTAATGTACCTTGGTGCAGGTTCTCGGTATTTCCTTGAATTTCAAGAAATATCAGACATCTTTTACGCCTTACAATTTCCTAGATGGTTACACCCGCTTTTAGGCGTTACTAAATTTATGGCCGTAATTTCCCTTGTAACCATTATTTTTAATGTGTCAGCAAATCCAAAATGGTTAAAAGAATGGACGTATGCAGGTCTATTCTTTAACGCAACATTGGCCTTCATTGCACACCAAATGATTGGCGAACCGTTTGAATTATCTGTACCCGCTATTCTGGTGGTCGTATTGGTTATTATTTCAAGAGTAACTTGGGGCAAACTAAATAAGGAAAACAATCTTTAACGGTGAGCATTCAACGCCTAAAAGTTGCCGTAATTGGTTGCTCTATTGGCGGATTGAGTGCCGCCAATGTGCTCAATCGCCTTGGTTTTGAGGTCACTGTTTTTGAAGCCTTTTCAGAAGGGTTTCAGAATCGTGGTGGAGCTTTAGGTGCAGTTGATTTACAATTGCTTCAGGCGATTTTATCCACAGGAAACCTTCAAAAAAACATTCGAAATCACGGTCATTTTTATGGCGATTTATGGCAAGAACTATATGACGGTTTGCCTAAATCTACGGTTAAATTTGGTGTTGATATTCAAGAAATACACGATACGGAAAGCCTTCAACCAGGAGTAACCATTGAAGGGAAACCACAAGGCTTTGACTTGATCATTGGTGCAGACGGAGGAAAATCAACCCTCAGAAAATATGTTACGGATGCAGTCCCTCAATATGCAGGCTATACTTTGTGGAGAACGCTGCTTTCAACAGCCAAAATCGGCTACCCACCAAATGGAAGTAAAACCATCAATGGAATTCGATACGAGACTCTTGGGTTTCCTTTTATCGGGGCCAACCAAGAATCTTTATGGAATTGTGGCGTTTATATGGCAATGCCCGAGTCGGAAGTAGAAAAACCAACAAGAAATAGGCAGGTAAGCTCTAATAATTTTAAACAAATACCGGATTGGTTTTTACCTTTTATTGACCATTTATTTGACAAGCCCACTTTACAGTTTTGGGAAATCGCCATTCAATACGGTAAAGTATCCCCGCATCCAGTTTGGGAGTTTGTAACGGAAAAAGTAGTCCAAAATCGGATACTCCTTTTAGGAGATGCGGCACATATGGCAAGTCCCAGAACAGGAGCAGGGGCCTATTCTGCAATGGTGGATGCCGTAATTTTGGAAGCTGCTTTTAAGCAAGCTGAAACAATTGAAGAAGCGCTCAACTTCTACAACGAAAATACGGTCAAGAGGGGAAAAGACCTCCATGAAAGAAGCCGAAAATCAGCGGCCTATTTTGCACCTAAAAACAGAAAAACAATCTCGCCCAAGGTAGTAATGGAAAGACTTAACAGTCAACAAAAGTTACCGTTGTAATCAAGAAAACACCCAGTTTTAATTGCCTACAGCTGATTAACAGGGAGGTAGTAAATGTTTTTCAGCTCAATTATTGGAAAGCTATTCTTGCAACGTTCTTAAATTAGTATCGGAAGAATCACCAACTGATGGATAGGTTAGGCTACCGCGAATCTAAAGACATCAATACTTTTGGTTTTCCACTGTAACCGACCCTTAAACGTCCTTCTAATTGGGCAGGTTTTTCATAGATTGTTCCTGTACCACCGTTCTGAGCAGAACCTTGAGCATCACCTCCAGTTGCCGATATCGCTCCAGAATAATTGTTGGAGGTATAATAAAGTGCAATTCGTCCTCCGCCTCCTCCACCGCCATAAAAAGGAGGGTCATAGTATCCTTCCCCACCATTTGCACTGATGGTGCCTGTTGCCCCAGAAAACAGCTCTGAAATTAACCACAAGGATCCACCAGATCCGCCGCCAGTATAATTTCCGCCAGCCATCCCATTGGCACGTATACTCCCATTTACTGTCAATGTATGAGTAACCACGATTTTTAATGCTCCACCTCCACTGCCACCATCGTTCCCTATGGTACAAAACGTATTTCCTCCCCCACTCCCTAGAGATAAAGGGGCTGTAAAAGATCCATAAATTGTTGTTCCACCAGAGGACCTTCCACCATTTCCTCCAAACCCGCCATAGCCACCACCACCAGAACCTAATGTAGGAGTTCTACACGTGTTAATATAAACTCCTGGGCTACTTCCATTTCCGCCCTCATTTCCTTTCCCATCTAAATTGACACTCCCTCCCAATTGTACATCCATATGGTTCGTAACGGTAAGCGTAAAATAGTTGAAAGCAGTTAAGACTCCACCATCAAGAATAGTAATCGCAAAACAAGCGGTATTCGTCGTTATTGTAACTTTATGAGGGTTACAAATGGTTACAACATCTCCTGCAACAGGAAAATTTCCTGTATTGGTTAACTTACCACATGATACAGTAGACCATGTACTCCTAGCATTCCAATTTCCAGTTGCTTTTGTAAAATAGGCAGTTGCATTCAGCTCTAAAATAAACAGCAAACAAAAACAAAGTAATCCAGTAGGTAAAACTTTTGACTGTAGCTTTCCATTCGTTTGAAAATTTAACATACCCCTTGATTTAAGTGTTGAAAAACATACTTTATTTAAAAAAGTAATACTTAAATATAACTGAGAATCCACTGCTAAACTCTACCCCTTAGGGGATGTTCACCTTCGTTTAATCAACAAACATTTATGGACTAAGCAAAGGAAGAGGGAGGTGGTACAAGGTAAAATCTAGAGAAAAACTTGATGGATTCAAACCTTATCTTTTAACCGCAAAGCATGCAAAGGTTTTCGCAAAGTACTCTTTTCTAAGGGGCAACGCTTATCCATTTTTTATTGCAGAAGGCGCTTGCATTTCAACGTCCAAAATCGATTTCATTTCGCTTATTTCATGGTTTAGTTATTTGAGTTTTAGTGTGTGTTAGATTGCAACTAGAAATTGAATCCTTTTTAAGGGTTGGTTAATTGTAAACTTTAGGAGAGCCCTTTGATACCATTTTGCTAAAAAACAGCAAGTACGAAACGTCCGATTACTCACCTTGTGATTTTTTAGGGCAACATTCAAGAGGGTCTTGTGCTATGCCCTAACTTTTGAACTTGATCTGTCGTTTTGCTTTACTTCATTTATAGTTTTGGGAGTACTTTACAGGAAAAAGCTAAGCTTTAAATCTGCTGTATTCAGGTGGAGATTGCCTAGAGTTTTACGAAAAATAAAATGGCAAAAGAATAGCCAGTTTTTATGTTGGCGTTAGCAATATAAAAGGGGTTGATGAGAAAGTTAAAGAAAGAGGATGTTAAAATTCTTTTTTTTGAGGAACCTTGTTTGAATTGCACGGACAGGAAAGTCATCAACAACAATAAATGTTAGTAGACTAATCTATAATGATCTCTGTAGTTGTAATTACATTGCTTTTCTGGAAAGCTCTATCTTGGATAGATAGAGCATACTTAACAGTATCTGGGTGAAGCGTAAAAGCAAAACTTTGAGCATTGAATAGTAAATCCAAGCTAATTTCTCCTTGTAGCGCTCTTTGGGCCTCATTTTCTATAAAGGGTATTCGAAGGTTTGTTACTGAGGTATCAAACGTTCCACCCAAAGGGTTTTGAATGTCTGGTTTCCAAATAATTAAAGGAGATTTCAAAATCCATTCCCCATTTACCTTCTCATAATAATCTACAAAAACGTTGTATTCTTGCTGTCCTTCATTTTCTTCTTGACTTAACCCTAAATCACCATTCTCATCAAAAAACTCAATATTTACGACTGCACTGGCCTTGTTAGACGCTACACTTGCATCAATAAAAGTAATAACAGGAGCAACAGGTATTGGTTCCTCCTTTTTACACCCTAGAGAGATGAGGCAAGTAAATAATATGATTAATTTCGCTATGTTTTGCACACCATAAAATTACCAATTATTTTGTTGAGCTTAAAAAATAGAATTTTTACGATGAACTCCGAAGCTGAATTTAATAAAACGGCGCTTGAAGTTTTTCAATATCAATACAAGAACAATTCTGTTTACCATCAATTCTGTAACCTCCTTAACATTGTGCCATCAAAAGTCTCTGACATTGCACATATTCCATATTTACCCATATCTTTTTTTAAATCTCACCGCATTAAAACCGGAAACTTTAAGGAAGAAAAAACTTTTTTAAGTAGTGGAACTACAGGTGTTCATCAAAGTAAACACTTTGTAAAAGAAGTGGCGCTGTATCAAAAAAGTTACCTCAACGCCTTCCGCCATTTTTATGGAAACATCGAAGATTACTGTATACTAGCATTGCTCCCCTCTTATCTAGAAAGAGAAGGTTCTTCTTTAATTTATATGACCGAAGATTTAATTAAAAAGAGCAAGCATCCGCAAAGTGGATTCTTTTTAGAGAACCATACTGAACTGATCGACATCCTAAAAGAGAACATTAAAAACAATCAAAAAACAATCCTGATTGGCGTTTCTTTTGCATTATTAGATTTGGCGGAAACACATCAAATTGACCTAGAGCAGGTTATTGTTATGGAAACTGGAGGCATGAAAGGGCGGAGAAAAGAACTCACGAGAACTGAATTGCATCGCATCTATAAAAAAAGTTTTAACGTTTCCGAAATTCATTCCGAATATGGGATGACCGAATTGTTATCTCAAGCCTATTCAAAAGGACATGGTGTTTTTAAGACTCCGAATTGGATGAAAGTTATCATTAGAGAGGTTAACGACCCCTTTCATGTGCTAGCACATAATAAAACAGGAGGAATCAACATTATAGATTTAGCCAATATTGATTCGTGCAGTTTTATTGCCACTCAAGACCTCGGAAGAAAATTTTCTGCCCATGAATTTGAAGTTTTAGGACGTTTTGACAATAGTGACCTCCGTGGCTGTAATTTGCTAATCAATTGAAAACGATAACTGTCCTTATTTTTTAACAGGAATTCGTTTTTTTTCTATTTTAAAATGAATTTAAAATAGATCCTTTTTAAGTTAAGAAAATTAAATACTTTTGTTTGGAACAATATTTGTTAACAAAGACGCTTTATAAAAACATAAACCTATGAAATATTCAAGAATGAATCAATCCATCTTTATTTTAGCGTTAGGAGCAATCACTCTTTTCAGCTCTTGTACATCTACAACACCTTTTACAAACGCCTTAAAAAGTAAATATAATTTAGATGAGGCTAAGTTGAAAAAAATGCAATTCTACATTTCAAGTGACATCACATTACAACGTGGCGAATTCGGTTCTAACTCTCAAGAATTAGATGCTGAGGGAAAATTGGTCATCTCAAGCTCTGCAAGTTTAGATAACATTTTGGTGGATGGAAAAACACCTGGTGTTTGCGTTAAAGTATTGCCTGGTAATAAATTAGCCATTAGCTTTTTTGACTCCGATGACAAATACTTAGTGTTTGGAGATCCAAACAACAGAGGGCGATACAGCTTAATGGGTGCCGAATGGAAAAATGGTAAAGGAAAAATTAACTTTGGTGGAAAAGTCTATTACATTCAACAAGGAGGAGCAAGTGCTTACCTCAAGTTTGAAATGAAAAAAGTAAAAGATTACAAAACAACAAGTACTAAGGCTAAAGGAAGAACAGTAAAATAAGAACAACTCAATCTCTCATCATTGCGAGGTACGAAGCCATCTTTTAATAAGGAGATTGTTTCGTACCTCGCAATTTTATTTATAGTCGAAAATATGCAAGAAAAACTTCAAGAAACAGTAACCTACCTTAAAAATGAAGGCTTTTTGAACCCTGCAATCGGAATTGTTTTAGGAACAGGTCTTGGAGGATTAGTTTCGGAAATTGAGGTGATCAAAGCCATAGACTATGATGAAATTCCTCACTTTCCAGTTTCTACGGTAGAATCTCATCATGGTAAATTAATTTACGGAACGATTCGCGGAAAAAAGGTGGTGGTGATGCAAGGCCGATTTCATTATTATGAAGGCTATAACATGAAGGAAATTACCTTTCCAATTCGGGTAATGAAGTTATTAGGCATTCAACACCTCTTAATCTCTAATGCTGCAGGAGCAGTTAACTTAGCCTTTAAAAAGAGCTCTTTAATGCTCATTACCGATCACATTAACTTATATCCTGACAACCCTTTAATTGGAAAAAATTGGGACGATTTCGGACCCCGATTTCCGGACATGAGCGAACCGTATTCCAATCAATTAAACGACCTTTTAAGAACCATCTCTAAAGAAAAAGACATTGTCCTTCACGAAGGGGTTTACGTGCCTGTAACTGGTCCTAATTTAGAAACTCGGGCAGAATACAAGATGATTCGCATATTAGGTGGTGATGCTGTTGGAATGAGTACGGTACCAGAAGTTATTGTAGCTCGACACATGGATTTACCCTGCTGTGCCATTTCGGTGTTAACCGATGAGTGCGATCCTGAACATTTAAAGCCGGTTGCTATTGCTGATATTTTAGCTGCAGCTGCAGTTGCAGAACCTCAGTTGACTTCAATGTATACGGAGTTGATCGGAAGGTTGTAGAAACAACGAACTGATATCGATACCC
>JAWUVT010000189.1:0-43238 GCA_034112225.1 Flavobacteriales bacterium
CCATCAAAACGCAACGTACAATGCGGCATTAGAACTTTACGACAAAGAAAAGTTTAGCGCAGCTCAAGAAAAATTTAGTGTCGTTTTAAAACAACTTAGAGATCCCAAGTCTGAAGTTGCTGTAAACGCTAAATACTATCATGCCATTTGTGGATTAGCACTCTTTAATATTAATGCTGAAAATCTTTTAATCGAGTTTCTTTACGCTTATCCAGAAAGTCCAAAAGTAAAATTGGCGCACTTTCATTTGGGACGTTACCATTTTAGAAAAAAGAAATATGAAGAAGCTACGGAGTGGTTCAATAAAATAAACATTTATGATTTAAATGATAACGAATTAGCGGAGTATTATTTTAAAACTGGATACAGTTATTTTCAGCAAGAAAAATTAGTGGAAGCCTCCAAATCTTTTTATGAAATTAAAGATGCCGACACCAAATACACGGCTCCTTCAAGATATTATTATGGACACATAGCTTATTTACAACAAAAATATCAATCGGCACTAGAAACCTTTATCAGCTTAAAACAAGATGAAAAATTTAGTCCAATAATCCCCTATTACATTACGCAGATTTATTTTCTTCAAAAAAAACACGATAAAGTCATCGAATATGCTCCAGCATTATTAGAAAATTCAATACCAAAAAGAGCACCAGAGATTGCTCGATTATTAGGTGAAGCCTATTACAATACTCAACAATACCATAACGCTATTCCTTATTTACTTCGTTTTCATAAAGAAAAACCATATGCTGCTCAACGTGCCGACAAGTACCAATTGGGTTATGCCTATTACAAAACGGACAGCTGCGAACAGGCCATCAAATGGTTCAAAAAATCAATTGCAAAAGAGGACAGCTTATCGCAAGCAGCTCACTACCATTTAGCGGAATGTTATTTAAAAACAGGCGAGAAAAAATATGCACAAACTTCGTTTAGAGTGGCTTCTGATATTGATTTTGATCCTCAAATTAAAGAAGATGCATTATTCAGTTTCGCAAAAATCTCTTACGAACTTTCTTTACACCCTTACAATGATGCCATTGTTGCTTTTGAAGAATTCATCAACACCTATCCCAACTCTACAAAATTGAGTACTGCGTATGAGTTTTTAATTGCTGTATATTTTACCACAAAAAACTATAAAGCGGCATTAGCGTCTTTAGAAAATATTAAAAATTTAGATTTAAAGTTAGAGGAAGCGTATCAAAAGATAGCTTACTATAGGGGTGTTGAATTGTTCAACAACCGAAAATACCCTGAAGCTATTCTTCATTTTAATAAAGCGGACAAGTACAGCAGTAATAAAAAAGTAAAAGCAGACAATAGCTACTGGAAAGCGGAAGCCAATTATCGTTTAAATGATTACCCTGCAGCAATTGGTGAATTTAAAAAATACATTTATGAGCCTGCAGCAATTGCCGCAAACGAAGTAAACAAAGCGCATTATGGAATTGGATATGCTTATTTTAAATTGAAGGAGTACGAAAATGCCAACACCTGGTTTAGAAAGTATATCCAAAATGAAAAGGGCGCGACTACAAAAGCTAAAAACGATGCCTTAAATAGAATTGGAGATTGCTTTTACATTCAAAAAAAATACACTGCGGCAATAGAGTATTATGATAAGGCAGCAATGCTAGGCATAGACAAACCAGACTACTCTCTTTATCAAAGTGCCGATGCAAATGGGGTTATTGGAAATTACATTGACAAAAAAAACTTGCTAATTACCTTGTTAAGTAGAAACCAAAAGTCGTATTTGACTGATGATGCTATTTTTCAATTGGGAAAAACACAAGAGATTCTAAATGAAACAGACCATGCTTTAGCCAACTTCCAGCTCATCATTACAGCCCATCCCAATAGTCCGTATTTAAAACAAGCGTTAATTAAGGAAGGGCTAATTCATTACAATAAAAAAGCGGACGACAAGGCATTAATCGCTTTTAAAAGGGTGGTAAGAGATTACCCTAAAACAGCAGAAGCCAATGAAGCAGTGCTACAGATTAAAAAGATACACATTGATAAAGGCGAACTAGAATCCTATGAAAATTACTTAGCAACAATTGGTGGTGCGGATTCTTCTGCACAAGTTATGGATGCCGATTACTACATAGTGGCTGAAGCAAAATATATGAAAGGAAGTTGTACGGAAGCCGTTAAAGAATTTGCCAAGTATTTAGAAAAGTATCCGAATGGGGCACACCTCCTTAACGCACATTTTTACAAAGCAGATTGCGAGTTTAATTCAGGCTTTGAGAACGAGGCTTTAATTGATTTTAACTACGTGCTAAATCAGCCTAAAAACAGTTTTACAGAACCCTCATTAGTTAAAGCTGCTCAAATTAACATGAATTTAGGGGAGACGGAGGCTGCACTGAATAACTACAATCAATTGGAGTATTTAGCAGATGCTCCTTCTAACGTATTTAAAGCGCAAGTGGCACAAATGAGATTAAACCATCAACTAAAAAATGCAGAAGCAACACTAAAATATTGTGAAATCATCATCAATAAAGACGTTGATAATACTAAATTAATTACCGAAGCCCATTTAATTTATGGTAAAGTGGCAATGGCGAAAGATGATTACAATTTAGCATTAACAGAATTTGCTACGGCAGCATCATCAAGCAACGAATTTGGGGCTGAGGGAAAATATAGTGCTGCGCAAATTATACACATGAGAGGTGAATATGACAACTGTGAATCAGAAGTGTTTAGCTTATTTAAAAAGTTTCCTTCTTATGGGTATTGGATCGGTAAATCTTTCATTCTATTGGCAGATAACTATACGGCTAAAGAGGATCTATTTCAAGCAAAAATAACCTTGAAAAATGTGATGGATAAAAGTAAATTTCCAGAATTAGTGAGTACCGCAAAATCAAAATTCGAAAAAATTGAAGCTCAAGAAGCTGCGCTTCAAATTGATGAGGAAGAAGTAGAAATTGATGTTGAATTATTTGATGACGCTGAATTTCAAAAACTATTTTCAGAAGATGAAAAGCTGATGGAAGAAGAATTGCCAACAAAAGTTGATCCTCAAACCAAAAAAGAAGAAACCATTGAACCAACAGAAGAGGAAACAAAAAAGGAAACAAAAGAGGAAACAAAAGAAGAAATAGATCTTGAAATTGAAGATAAAAAAGACGAAGAGACCCCTGAAAATGAGTAATTTAAGAAACATAGCATGGGTGGTGATTTCATTATTAATGAGCTCCGCTACTGGATTTTGTCAAAACAGAGCCGTAGATTCTAAAACACTTGTTATTAACAGTGGTTTTGAACCTATTTTAAAGGATGCCTTTAAGATTAAGGACAACCCCGCAATTAAAGACACCAACAAACTGATTCCAACATTAAGCTATCGTTTTTTAGACAAACAAATTCCTGTTCAGTTTAAGATTGATCTTATTCGTCCTGCAAAAATTAAAGGAGAGCCCCTAAAGAAACTTTATAGAGGTTATGCCAAAGCAGGTTTTGGAACCAACACCACTCCTCTTTTAGAGCTTTATTACAATTCTAAACGCTCTAAAAAATTGTCTTATGGTTTTTTCGGAAAACACTTTTCTTCAACGGGAATTTCGAGTACAGAAAATAGCGGATTTAGCGACAATCAGTTGCGTGTTTTCGGCAAGCATTTCTCTAAAGATTTTACCACTTCGGCTAAACTAGGGTACACCAGAAACGTAAACCATTATTATGGGAGTTCTCTAGGCAATACCTTAAGCACTGAAAATGTAGCGGCAAGCAAACAACAACTCGGAAAGTTTGATGCTGCATTTTCTCTCACGAGAAACTTTACGGACACCAATCAGTTTGATTATGCTGCAGCACTGGACTTTCATACCATTAAGGACAAATTTGATGTTTCAGAAAACCATTTTGAGGTGAGTGGAGAGCTCAGTAAGTACCACCAAAGTGAGCTTTACTCCATTGGAGTGGATGTGAATTATAATAAATTAATCAATGCATTAAGTCAAGACAACAATTTGGTGGTTGGCATTAACCCTCAAATTAGTACCAACACTGACAAATGGCAGTTTAAAATTGGTGTTGGATTGTACTTAAACTCTTACCCTGATACCAAATTCCATTTTTATCCGAAAGCTGAATTTAACTACAATGTTGTGGAGCATATTATTATCCCTTACGTAGGAATTCAGGGTGGATTAGTGAGTAATAACCTGAACGAATTCTACAACGAGAACCCTTTCATTAACACGCAAACACTGGCCACACAAAATAGTAATCAACAATATGATCTCTACGGAGGAATAAGAGGGAGCTTAAGTTCTAAAATAACATTCAACACCAGTGTTAGTCAACAAAAAGTTGAGGGAATGCCGCTTTATGTGAAAGAAATCAACACCTTACTGAATAATCAATTTTCCGTAGTTTATGATACGGTTTCCGTATCAACAATTACTGGAGAATTGACGTATCAAAAACTAGAAAAATTTAAAGTAATTTTAGGCGGGAAGTATTTTAATTATAGTCTAGCCAATGAAATTAAAGCATGGCACAAGCCAAATCTAAAAATTACCTTAGCTGGTATTTATGATTTAAGTGATAAAATAATAGTGAGGGCTGACTTTTTCTACTTTAGCAAACAATATGCTAAAATTTACAACACGGTAATCAACAACAACAGTTCGGTTACAACTGAAGCCGTGAAGGAGCTAGATGGCATTTTTGACTTGAACCTGAACGTTGAATATCGATACACGAAAAAACTGTCTGCTTTTCTCCAGTTCAACAACATGATTTCTTCTCCTTATCAAAAATGGCAAGACTATCCTACGCAACGATTTGGGGTATTGGGTGGGTTGACGTATTCTTTTTAGTATTGAAGAGTAATGAACAAGGGGCTGAATTAATTTAGGGTAATGAATCGTTAACCAAACGTGAAAAGCCTCCAAATGTATTCCAAAATCTACATCAAGTCCTACAGAAACTAACCTTACAGAATTAACCCATTTTAACACGCACCTTTTAAGGATTTGTCTACTTTTGGTTTTTTCAATTATTGAATGGATTATAACAACCCAAAACAACACCGATACGATACTGCTTATTTAAAAATGGCTCGAGAATGGGCAAAACTTTCTCATTGTTCAAGAAAACAGGTTGGTGCCCTAATTGTTAAAGATGGGATGATTATTTCTGACGGATACAACGGAACTCCATCAGGCTATGATAATTGTTGCGAGAACAGCAATGGAGAAACACATTGGTATGTTTTACATGCCGAAGCAAACGCGTTAACCAAGGTTGCAAAATCAAACCACAATACCAATGGAGCAACATTATACATCACCCTTTCTCCATGTAAAGATTGCAGCAAATTAATTCTACAGGCAGGTATTAAAAGAGTAGTATATATGAATGGTTATAAGGATTCTTCAGGCATTGATTTTTTAAGTGCTTCAGGAATTCAATTAACGCAAATCGAAAAATTTGATGAGTAAAAAAAGAGCAGTTCTTTTTATTTTCCTACCCTTAGTAATCGCAACAGCTATTGTATTGGGCATATTTTTAGGCGCTTTTCTAACGCCATCCAACAACGACGCCTTAATTTTTCCACAAGCAAAACGTTTCAATAACGCGACTAAACTCAACGAAATTTTAAATTTTATTGAGGATACGTATGTAGATTCGGTAGATAAAACAGATTTAACAGAGCGCTCTATCAAATCCATGCTCACGACTTTAGACCCTCACTCCTATTACATTCCTGCAAAAGAGTTTGAGGGGATGAATGAGCCTTTAGAGGGTAATTTTGATGGCATTGGTGTTGAGTTTAGAATAAAAAACGATACCATTTTAATTATTTCTCCTATTGTAAATGGTCCTTCAGACAAAATAGGGATTAAGGCGGGCGACAGAATTGTAAAGGTAGATACTACTGAAGTTGCTGGAGTAGGGATTACCAACTCCAAAGTGATCAAACTTTTAAAAGGCCCGAGAGGAACCACCGTAACTGTTAAAATTATAAGGCAAGGATCCAAAAATAGAATCCCCTTCACCATTACACGAGGTCGTATTCCAATTTTTAGTATTGATGCGCCCTACATGATTAAAGATGAGATCGGGTATATGAGAATTACTCGATTTTCCAAAACAACGTATGATGAGTTTATGAAAGCTTCGAGAGCCTTAAAAAATAAAGGCATGAAAAAGCTCATTATCGACTTAAGAAGCAACGGAGGAGGGGTTTTAGGGGCTGCCACACAAATTGCAGACGAAATTCTAAGGAAGAACAAGATGATTGTTTACACGGATGGAAGAACACGAAATAAAACGGAGCACTTTTCTACGGCCAACGGCATTTTAGAAACCTGTGCAATTGCCATCTTAATTAATGAAAACTCTGCCTCAGCAAGTGAGATCCTAGCAGGAGCAATACAAGATAACGACAGAGGAACCATTATTGGAAGACGATCTTTTGGTAAAGGACTCGTACAAGAACAAGTGATGTGGCCAGATGGTTCTGGACTGCGGTTAACGGTTGCAAGGTACTACACACCAACCGGAAGATGCATCCAAAAGCCTTATGGAGAAACAATAGAACAATACCAAGCAGAGGCTTATAACCGTTATGAAAATGGAGAGTTGTTATCGGCAGATAGCATTCAGTTTCCTGATTCGTTAAAGTTTTACACTCCAGAAGGTAAGGTGGTTTATGGTGGTGGGGGAATTATGCCAGATCTTTTTATCCCTTTAGACACCAACAATGGAACAAATTATTTATACGCTTTAAGGTACAACGGTACCATCCAAAATTTTGCCTTAAACTACGTAGACAAACAACGAGAGCTACTGAAAACTACTTATCTAGATGCCATCACCTTTAAAAACAAATTTAAAGTGGACAACAACTTGTTTAACAGCATTATAAAGTTTGCTGAAGAAAATAAGATTGAAAGGAATTTATCGGAAATAAAAACTTCTAAAGAGCTGATTTCAAACAGTTTAAAAGCTTCAATCAGTAGAAATCTATTTAATGATTTGGGCTACTATGTGGTCATCAATGAGTCGGATAACACAGTACAAAAAGCCATTAGCTCTCTCAGCAAGGTGAATTGGAAATAAAAAGAACACTCACTAAGCATATCAGCGGATGCCTTTCTCTGCTTAAAAGAAGTAAAACTTAGTATTTAAATACCTGAATAAACCATGAAAAAAGACCTGAATCCACCAATTGTTAAAGACCTTGCCATTGCTGTTGTAAAAGACAAAAATGATGATCAAGAAGACATTTGGAATGTATACATCATCAACTACCAAAATAATACCATTGATGAAGTATTGGTAACCTCTAAAGGTTACTTAACGGATGTAAAAGGTGTAGAAACCAAAACTTCTACTTTACGTCATGCCATGGGGAGTTTAGCGCCTAACGATTATGCTATCATAGAGCCAATCATGGAAAATGTATTTCCATTAAACAACGAATACTGGGTAAGCTATTTTAAGGACGGCAGAATCCATGATAAAAAATACATCTTTTTACCAGAAACCATTACCGAAGAAAACTTGATCAACATCCCTGTAGTAAATAAACAAGGGGTAATGATCAAGTAATTTTTAAACACTGATTTTCTTCCTGAAAAAACCAAGTGAGTGAAACAAGCATTTGAAAAAAAAATAAAGAATTTACATCCAGCATGTTGATCTTGCTATTTTGGAGTCCCTAAAAAATAAATTTGACATTCAACCTTCTTCATTATTCAGATGGAAACAGAGCTATCATTTATTAAAAATGGCAGAATATAAGGTCGAAAAAGCGACTCCTAAACTGTCTTAGTTACATAAAGTATGCGAAGGCCCTTTAAACAATTACCTTGTGCAAACTCTTAACTAAAAATGAAATTACTGAACACCTAAATTGAGAGATGAAATCGAACTCACCATTAAAGAGAATCGTCTTGAGGTAAATAAAGAGGGATTATCAGCGCGTGAAGAAACACTCCGAAAGCTTAGAAAATTGTTTGCAAAGTGTGGAATTAAAGTCGGAAGAAACAAACTTATAGCCCATTTAAAAAATTCTGAATTAGTCGTTAACTACAAACGAGATGATAGAATTGAATGGTGTGATTTAATTAAAAATCAGCAGTCAAAGCTAAGTCTATTTTTAGTTGATCCCTCAGAAATTTGGGGTTCAAATTCTGATCTATTATTTTGATTTGTTGAGCTGAAAGAAAAGATAATAAAAATTCACCCTCTGATGACTCCAGAAAAATTAAAGGGTAAGAATACTATTCAAATTTCAGCTTTAAATGAGTTTTTCAGGGGCAACTAAGCACAATACTTTCCGAGATTCACATGACCGTAATCACCTTAAAACTCATTCCCAAAGTTGAGAATAAGCGACACCTTAAAAGCATCTATTTCCTACCTTTTCAAAACACATTACTGACCATCGTTTGAAAAAAAAAGCCACAACGTTGGTTTTATTTTCATCGTAAAATTATTCTCTTTATTCCTTTTATCAAGAAAATAAAAAGTATTAACTTGTATCTGTATTACAAAAATCAACGGTTATGTTATCAGAAATCAACTTAGAGAAAGTACTTTTTATTGACATAGAAACGGTGGCACAACATCCAGAATTTTCGAAGTTAGATTCAGCTTTCAAAGTACATTGGGAGAAAAAATCTAACTTTATTGGCACAAAAGAGGAAACTCCCGAAGACACATATGGTCGAGCAGGCATTTATGCTGAGTTTGGTAAGATTGTCTGCATTTCTGTTGGTTTTATTAAACTAGAAAAAGGCAGAAAAACACTCCGCATAAAATCTTACGCCAATGATGATGAAGCCATTTTACTGCATAATTTTTGTGAATTACTCCAACAACATTACAGCCATAGAGAAGCATTGCTTTGTGCTCACAATGGTAAAGAGTTTGATTTTCCATACATTGCTCGAAGAGCATTAGTGAATGGCATTACAATTCCAGAAATTTTAGATTTAGCGGGTAAAAAACCTTGGGAAGTAAAGCATTTAGACACCCTTCAGCTTTGGAAATTTGGAGATTACAAACACTACACTTCTTTAAGTTTATTAACGACTATTTTTAACATTCCTACACCAAAAGATGATATTGATGGCAGCATGGTCAATGAGGTGTACTGGAAAGATAAGGACCTAAAAAGAATTGCCGTATATTGCGAAAAAGACGTCATCGCATTAACTCAATTGTTTCTTAGATTTAGGAACGAAGATTTAGTTGAACAAGAAAACATCATCCTATCTCCATGAAATTAATTTCAATCCAAACAATAACTATTCTGGGCATTTGCTTGCTATCTTCTTGCAACTACAACAAAAGTCCTTTTTATGATGAACTGTTCACATCCGAAACTGGCCACCTTAGGGGTGCAAATATAGGTGCGAAAATTGAAGCCATTCACCCCTTAGAAAATGATAGTTTCTTAATAGAAAGCACTCCCAACTACCTCCTTTATGAATATGAAATGAGTAAAGGAAATTCCTATACGATACGTTATCATTTTTCTGACAACAATGAATTGTATGCAATTGAAATGGCTGTATTTTTAGCCAAAAAAGAGGATGTAGGACTTCTCTATAAAAAATTTTCAACACATTTTAACAGAAAATATAGCATCGGAAATACAAAAGAGAAGGGCTATATAACCTGGCAAACTCAAACTATTACTCCAATAAGAAGAGTGGCTATAGCCCTGATTAACGATAGTGACAGTTATGGCTACCTTACCTTATTGATTACTGACCTTGATTATTGATTGATATATCCATAATCACTATTCGTCTTTTAAAAATTAACACTAGTCGAAACACGCATGTATTCTTTAATAAAAACATTGCTTTAGTAGTGTTTTTAGACTAACTTTAAGGCCCTTTCAAGCTTGTTTTAAGAACTATGAACAATAGAAGATTATTAGAAATAAAAAATTTGGTGACCGAATTCCATACCGAGCAAGGTATTGTTAAAGCGGTAAATGATGTCTCTTTCACCCTCAACAAAGGGGAGACCGTTGGTATTGTTGGAGAGTCGGGATCCGGAAAATCGGTGACTTCGTTGTCTACAATGCGCTTAATTCCTAATCCTCCAGGAAAGATTACTGGCGGAGAAATTTTGTTTCACCATGGAGATGAGGTAAAAGATTTAGTACAGCTTTCTGAAAAGGAAATGAGATCCATAAGGGGGAATGAAATTGCTATGATCTTTCAGGAGCCAATGACCTCATTAAACCCTGTGTATACTTGTGGAGAACAAGTTGCTGAGGCAATAATGCTCCATCAAAAAGCAACAAAAAAAGAGGCAAAAATTATAACGGTTGATTTATTTACTCAGGTTGAATTACCCCGACCTGAATCTATTTATGAATCCTACCCTCACCAAATTTCTGGTGGACAAAAACAACGGGTAATGATTGCCATGGCGATGTCTTGCAACCCTTCGATATTAATTGCAGATGAACCGACAACGGCATTAGATGTAACGGTACAAAAAACCATTCTTGAATTGATGTTAAAATTACAGCAAGAACAGGATATGGGAATCCTATTCATCACACATGATTTAGGTGTAGTGGCTGAATTGGCGGACAAAGTAATTGTGATGTACAAAGGTAAAATTGTTGAGCAAGGAAATGTCCTCGACATCTTTACCAATCCTCAACATCCTTACACTAAAGGATTATTGGCTTGTAGACCTCCACTACACAGAAGACTACAATGGCTCCCTACGGTTTCGGATTTTATGTCTGTTGATGATGCAGGGGTGATGCGCGAGACCAACAAATCGGTAAAAGAGGTTACCAATAATTTTGTGATTAGCCCCGAAGAAACGGCAGCAAAACATAAAATCTTATACGCGAAAGAACCCATCTTAGAAATAAAAAATCTTAAAACCTACTTCCCTATTAACAAAGGATTTTTTGGTAGATCCAAAGAATTTGTAAAAGCGGTTGACGACATTTCTTTTCAAGTTTACCCTGGAGAAACCTTAGGTTTAGTTGGAGAATCTGGATGTGGAAAAACAACTTTAGGAAGAACCATCTTAAAATTAATTGAGCCTACGGAGGGTCAAATTATTTATAAGAATAAAGACTTAACAGGCTTCACGCAAAAGCAAATGAGATCGTATCGGAAAGAGATACAAATCATTTTTCAGGATCCTTATTCTTCGTTAAACCCTCGAATTACTATTGGAGAGGCCATTATGGAACCCATGCGCGTTCATAAAGTATTTGATAATGATACGGAACGTAAAGAAAAAGTAATCCAACTCCTAAAAAGAGTAAGTCTCTTAGCAGAACATTTTAACAGGTATCCTCACGAATTTTCTGGTGGGCAAAGGCAACGAATTTGTATTGCAAGATCTTTAGCGCTCAATCCCAAATTTATTATTTGCGATGAGTCTGTTTCGGCACTAGATGTGTCAGTTCAAGCTCAGGTTTTAAATTTATTGAATGAATTAAAAGAAGAGTTTAAATTTACTTACATCTTTATTTCGCATGATTTATCTGTGGTAAAGTTTATGAGCGACAGAATGATTGTGATGCAGGAAGGAAAAGTAGTTGAATTAGGTTTAGCAGATGAAATTTATGCCAACCCTAAAACGGATTACACCAAAGAGTTAATTCACGCCATTCCTAAGGGAGAGGTAGAAGACATTCAAGCATCCATCAGTAAGAAACAACTTAACTTAGAACTTATTTAACTCCATATTTGATGGCAAAGACTAAAGTAAAAACGGCTTTTTTTTGCCAAAGTTGTGGCGCTCAATATGCAAAGTGGGTAGGGAAATGTACTTCTTGTAGCGAGTGGAATACCATTGTTGAAGAAGTAGTAAGCAAACCCGATTCTAATGCTGTTAAAGCAACATTCAACACCAGTAGAACGAACAAGCCGCAACAATTAGATTTCATTGAGCTTTCTGATGTTCCCCGGATAAAATTACCAGGAACAGAATTAAACAGAGTACTTGGTGGTGGTTTAGTTCCTGGATCCCTGATTCTTTTTGGCGGAGATCCTGGAATAGGCAAATCTACCTTAATGCTACAAATGTCGTTGCGTTTAAAGGGTAAAAAAATCTTGTACGTAACAGGGGAGGAAAGTGAACAACAAACAAAAATGCGTGCAGACAGGATTGGAAACAAAAATCCTGATTGTTTTATTTTAACAGAAACTTCCACACAAAACATATTTCATCACATCAAAGAATTACATCCTGAAGTCTTGGTGATTGATTCTATTCAAACCTTACATACGGCATCGATAGACTCTTCTCCCGGAAGCATTTCTCAGGTAAGAGAATGTACTTCAGAATTAATGCGTTATGCCAAAGAAACGGCAACTCCTGTTTTCTTAATTGGTCACATTACCAAAGATGGACACATTGCTGGTCCAAAAATACTGGAACACATGGTGGATGTTGTGCTTCAGTTTGAAGGGGATCGAAATCATATTTACCGGTTATTGCGTTCGATAAAAAACAGGTTTGGTTCTACCAATGAATTAGGAATTTATGAGATGCACGGAGCAGGTTTACGTGAAGTGGACAACCCTTCAGAAATACTCATTAGCAATAAAGAGGAACAACTAAGCGGAACTGCCGTTGGCGCAACCATGGAAGGGAATCGTCCTTTATTAATAGAGATACAGGCCTTAGTGAGTTCTGCTGCTTACGGAACGCCACAAAGGTCCACCACGGGTTTTGATGGGAAACGGTTAAACATGCTATTGGCGGTGTTAGAGAAACGTTGTGGCTTTCGTTTAGGCTCCAAAGATGTCTTCTTAAACATTGCAGGAGGTCTAAAAGTAAATGATCCTTCTATAGATTTAGCTGTAATTAGCGCCATCCTCTCTTCGGGGGAGGACATTCACATCAGCTCTAATGTTTGCTTTTCTGCTGAAGTAGGTTTGTCTGGGGAAATAAGACCCATTAGTAGAATTGATCAACGAATAATGGAAGCCGAAAAACTAGGGTTCGAGAAAATATTTATTTCTAAATACAACAAAAAAGGAATGGCCGAAATTGACCATAAAATTGAAATCGTTTTTGTGAGTAAAGTAGAAGAGGTTTTTAGTAATTTATTTGGATAAACTTTTTGATAGTCCCTAAGCTCATGATGACTCCCCTCCTTAAACCCTTAATCATCCTCTCCTTATTTCTATTCTTTGGGTGTGATTCTCAACCCTCACGTGAAAAAAAAAGTGCTGCGAAGAAAGAAGTAACGGTACTCTTAATCTCTAAAGACAATGGTGGCCATATTAAAGATTGGATGCAACTGTTAAATCATGAACTCACCATTAAAGAGTGCTATGGTTTATCGGATGATTCTTTAAATTTCTACCTAAAAATAGCGGATGCGATGATTATTGGAGGAGGAAATGATGTGAATCCAGCTTTATACAACAAACCAGAGTACACCTCTATTTGCGGGAAATTCGACAATTACAGAGATACATTAGAGCTTAAAATGATTCGTTTTGCAGCTTCACAACAGGTACCAATCATGGGGATTTGTAGGGGCCAACAACTCCTAAATGTAGCACATGGAGGCTCGCTAATACCAGACCTCCCCACCTACATTAAAGGAGACATAATGCATAGGAGCAAAAAAGATAGCGCGCATTTAATCATCCCCGTAAAAGGATCTTGGATCAACAATGCGTTTCAAGAAGAGTTCTTTTGGGTAAACAGTAGGCACCACCAAGCAATAGCGAAACTTGCCAAAGGATTTGAGGTGGTCGCTTATTCACCAGATCGTGTTATTGAAGCCATAAGCATCCACAGCAACTCGACTCACCCTTTTACTATGGGGGTACAATTTCATCCAGAAAACTTAAGGGATTCGCTTTCCAACCATTTTGGAATGCTCTTGTTAAATTCAATCCAATAAAGCGTTTTTAGGAAAAAACTTAATTTGTAAATGGTTTAAATAAATCGAATCTTTGGGAATATTGCACCGAATTCTATTGGACGGTTTTAGCCCTGTGGCTCATCTTCCTGAAAATGTGAATGGGGAATCGTCTTGCTGTAAATTTCATTTTCAAGCGCCTAAAATGTATCGTCATATTGTGGCAAATCGATTTACGCTATAATTTATCGATTGGAACGTTGAGAATGGGTTTCAAACAGTGAATGGACACTTACCGTGATCAGAAAGAACAGCGAAAGCGTTTAAATTTGGGCCTTAAGTAGACTGGAAGTAGTGCTGTATTTTTTTTACAAGAGATGTTATTTATCTCCAATTAAATCCTAAATTTGCACCCCGATAATTTTTATTGGGATTAACTATTTATTAATTAAATTCTTAAAGAATGCCTACAAAAATTAGATTACAAAGACACGGTAAAAAACGTTACGCTTATTACCACGTAGTTGTAGCAGACGCTCGTGCCCCACGTGATGGGAAATTCATTGAAAAATTAGGTACGTACAACCCGAACGAAAATCCTGCAAGGATTGATATCAGTTTTGAGAGATCCCTTCACTGGGTAAAAGAAGGTGCACAACCTACTGATACGGTTAGAGCTTTATTATCCTATAAAGGAGTAATGCATAAAGACCACCTTGATAGAGGTGTTACTAAAGGTGCTTTAACTCAAGAGCAAGCTGACAAGAAATTTGAAGCTTGGTTAACAGAAAAAGAATCAAAAGTTGACGGTAAAAAAGATGGCTTAGCTAAAGCTGCTGATGCAGATGTTAAAGCTAGATTAGCTGCTGAAACTGAAATAAAAAACAAAAGAGCTGCTGAAGTATTGGCAAAGCAATCTGAATTAGCTGCTGCTGTTGAAGCTGAAGCTGCTGAAAAAGCGGCTATAAAAGCTGCTGCTGCTGCTGAAAAAGCTGCATTAGCTAATCCAGTTAAAGAAGAAGCTCCTGTTGTAGAAGCTGCTCCTGCTACTGAAGCTCCTGCTGCTGAAGCTGCTCCAGAAGCAACTGAAGCTCCTGCTACTGAAGACAAAAAAGAAGACTAAAACAGATGAACTTAGAAGAGTGCCACTATATCGGATACACCTCTAAAGTTCATGGAAAACAAGGGGAACTCATCATTAAGTTAGCTGTAGATTTTCTTGAAGAATGTAAAAAACTGGAATCAGTACTTGTCCAAATGAATACTACGGACAATTCACTGATTCCTTTTTTTATTGCCAACTCTCACTTTCAAAATGACGGCACCTTACGTGTTAAATTTGAAGATGTCGATGACATCGCTTCCGCAAAAAACATTTCTGCTAAAGGCATTTACATCCTGAATACAACGCTACCAACCCAAGCTGGGAATCAATTTTATCACCACGAAGTAATAGACTTTAAGGTTATTGACACCAACTATGGAGAAGTAGGTACTGTCTTTCACATTTTGAATCAAACCAAACAATCCATTTTTGAAGTGATCAATGCTGACGACAAAGAGATTCTGATTCCTGTTGTTGATCACATTATTGATAAAGTTGACAGAGAAAACAAAACCATTACCGTTACCACTCCTGAGGGTTTAATCGATTTGTATTTGGAGTAATTCACTTTAATCTCACATCAATCGTGAAAATCCAATTTTCAAAACAAGAAAAAATTGACATCCTTGAAAATACAATCGCTTGGATTGTTGTTTTTATGATGCTCGTCTACGGTTGTGGAAAAATCAACCAATTTAGTGGAGCTATCTCCGTAGCCAAAACACTTCCTGAATTAACTGGCATGGAACTCATGTGGGCATTTTATGGTTACTCTCTACCGTATGCTTTGATTATTGGTTTCTTGGAGGTTACAGGTGCTCTTTTAATTTTTTATAAACGAACAAGAATTATCGGTTGTTTTCTAACCTCAGCCATACTGGTCAATGTTATTCTTCAAATTATATTTTTCGAAGTCCTTCAAGGGGCATTAATTACGGCCATCATTCTCCAAATTTCAACACTTATCGTTCTCTGGATGAATAAGTGCAAAGTAATTGAAGCTTATCAAACACTGACCAAACCTACCAAACCAAGCGCAACATTCAAAAAGAGAATTTTAGCCTTCGGAATTACTTTTGTACTCTTTGTGGTGCTGTGGTTTTTACAACACTACCTGACTTCATTTATTAGCCATTCCCTATAAATATGCCCCCCTTCCAGTTCAAAAAATTCTCGATCCAACAAAACAATACCGCGATGAAAGTGGGTACGGACGGCGTGTTATTGGGAGCTTGGACGACTATTAAAGAGGGAAATGTTTTAGACATTGGTTCAGGAACAGGCTTAATAGCCATCATGATTGCTCAACGAAGCAAAACGGCAATTATTGATGCGGTAGAATTAGAAACCGATGCTTGCCAAGAAGCGAAAGTCAATAGTGAAAATTGCAATTGGTCCTCTAGGATCGCTATTCACCACACTACTATTCAAGATTATTATCCCCCTAAAAAGTATGATTTAATCGTAAGTAATCCACCTTTCTTTATCAATTCTACTAAAGCCACTAATTCAGAGAGAAATTCGGCAAGACATACGGATGGCCTACCCTTTATTGATTTAATTGAGGCTGTGCTTAGACTCCTGAAGTCAAGTGGCCTATTTTCTTTGATTCTGCCACTTCTTGAAGCTGAACGTTTTATTGACTTAGCAAAAGAACAAGAGCTCTTTCTGAACAAAAAATGGTTAGTAAAACCAACCTCTACTAAACCCGTTAAACGGGTTTTAATGGAATTTTCACTGACCATTCAACCGGTATTTCACAAAGAATTAATTATTGAAACCGCAACAAGGCATCAGTACACGAAAGATTACATATCTTTAACCAAAGATTTTTATTTAAAGTTCTAAGATGACCATTGAAAATTATCAAGGAAAAAAAATTATTGATGGAAGTAGTCTTCTTGTCAATGATAAGTTAACGGTAGAACAAGCTTTACAAATAAAGATCAACGGCAAGCCATTCTCAATTACCATGAGAACTCCTGGCGATGATACTGAACTGATAAGGGGTTTACTTTATTCTGAAGACATTTACAGGAGCTCAGATCCATTAAATATTGAGTGCTTAGAGAACAAAGAGAAATCAATTACCGAAGCAGAAATTACGGTTGATGAAGACCTTCTGAAGTCTGGATATTCGAATAGCAGGAGTTTTTTATCGGCATCATCATGTGGCATTTGTGGCAAAACGGAACTAGACGACATTGACACTTCTTGCCAAGTAGCTGACAAGAATCAAATTGATCTAAATGCATTGTTAAAAATGTTTGCCCGCATGAAAGAAGCTCAAGAGACCTTTCATCAATCAGGAGGTTCGCACGCTGCAGCGGCCTTTACTAACACCGGAGATTTACTGTCCATTAGAGAAGACATAGGAAGGCACAATGCCGTAGATAAGGTGATTGGTCATCTACTGGATAATGAGAACTTAAACAAGGCCAAATGCTTAACGGTAAGCGGAAGAATCTCTTATGAAATAATCGCCAAAGCATTTGCTGCAAAAATCCCGATACTCGCAGCGGTTTCTGCTCCGTCAAGTCTTGCCGTAGATTTTGCGAAAGAATTAGGAATTACCCTTTTAGGGTTTTGTAGAGAAAATAAGGCTACATGTTACTCGCATCCTAATAGGATACTATCGCAATAGGGTAACTTTACCTCTTTTAGAATATTCAGTTCCTTCGGCAGAGAAAAACTGCACCAGATAAATATAAATATCTTGTTGACAAGCTGCACCTGAATTCTTTACCGAACCATTCCAAGCTTGATTGACTTCATTCGTTTCAAAAATTACATGTCCCCATTTATTATAAATCTGAAACAAATAAGTTTCTGGGTCTACAAAGGTTAAAATGGGTTTAAACGTGGCATTTACGCCTTTTGTTGGATGAAAAGCATTGGGAACATAAAGCACGGGCAGATGCAAAGCACAAGCAACATTAGATTGGCTACTTGCAGGGATTGAAAAATTATCTACATGAATCCCTCCTCGTTCATGCGCTTCTACTTTGTAACAGAACTCTCCATTGCCATAAAAAGCGTTGGTAATGTCATCTTCATAAGAAAAATCAACCCCTAAAGTAGAGAATACGGCAACAGGACTGGCCTCCCAAACTCCTGCAACTGCTCGATATAATTCATATCGATCCACACCATTACCCCAATCTTCATAGGGTGTAATGCTAATCGTATTGATAGCTTCTACGGGGCTAGAAACCACGTCTACCAAAATGGTCTTTCCATAATTATAGGGATCTCCTTCTACACCACAAATAGTTACTGGAAACACTTTATAATAATAAGAGCGTTGATTTGCTATGATCCCATTATTGTCGGTAAAATTTTGCATAGAATCCATTCCTGCATATGCATTCACAGAACCAATTGTACTATAATTTCCGGTTAAACTCGTTGCTCGTTTAATGGTGTAAGCGCTTATATCTGCTTTTGTATCTATAGTAAATTGTAGTGAAATTTCAGTAGAGTCAACAACATTAGCGGTATAAAAATAGTTGTACGCAGGTGCTATTAAAGCTGCAGAGCTATTGGTTAAGACATCGTTTGATGTGGAACTAAATGGCCCTAATCCTCCATTTTCAATAATTTCCACATAAAAGGCATACACATCACCTTGATTTACATTCGCATATACAGTATCTAGATTGGTGGTGGTGCCAAACAAATTAAAGCCCCCAGAATTTATATTGATATAAATGTTATAGCTAACGTTTGTTCCAGAGCTAAAATCATCGTAAGCATTCCACGCTAATAAAATAGTGCTATTACAAACGTCAAAAGTATCTTGAAGTAAAACGGTATGGTGATAGTTAACTCCTACGCCACTTTGGTTATCACAGATATCTACAGCAACAATACCCAATTCAACAATTTCCGTATCCGAATCATTTAAAACATGTCCAAAAGGGAGTGTAAAACAGTAAACCAAGGGCATAGTTGGATCGAACACAACCTCATCGATACTATCATTAGCTCCGGTGCCTGGGTTAATTGCGAAAATAATGTAAGAATCTATCCCTGAAGCATCTACTACAGCCTCCCAACAGATGGTAACATTTCCTGCAAGATCTACAGAAATACTTTGAACAAAAGGAACCGCTACTATTTGAGAAGTACATTCAGCTGTAACCTTCAAAGATCCAATAAGCAATAATATGATAAATCCTAACTTTTTCAAAATCAGCTCCTAATATAGCCATTATACTACGCTATAGATTTTAAAATATTGTATTTAGTTGCTTTTTTCTTTAGGAAAAGAAAGTTCTCCTTTTTTTAATTTATTGTACCGGTCTACTAAAACAGCCAATAACTTGCTAAAAGAAGACATTGCTTCTTTGGTTGCCGAACTAATTTCAGTCCCTTTTAGCTTTAACATTAAAAAACCATAAAGGCCATTTAAACAGGTATGAATCTCATTCATAGATTCTCCACCAGACTTCAACATAAAATTATTCATGTTGTCTTTTGCCGCTAAATAAGCTTCTTGGTATTTGGCATCTTGCATGGTCGTTAAAAGAGAATTGTGCAGGTTATTTAATTCCTCTAAGTGTTTCATTGTAGCACTTAAGTGCCCTTTATCAGCAACACCCTCTTTCATCATTTGCTCAATTAAATTCTGATACCAAAGCTTCATGTCATACTGAACCTCTGCTGGCGCATTAAATCTACTGATCACACTTTCTGTAATTTGAGATAAATCAAAATGGTGCGAACGAATAATATCTTCTATTTGCCACATGTACAAAATGTACTCCGCAATATTGGATTCTTTTTTTTCTACAGCTATTAACATTATTTCTCTTCTTTTGGAGCGTTATCGATATCGTATTGAGAATTTAAACCTGCCACAACTTCATTTGTAATGTTAATTCCTTCATTATAATCTAACACCACATTTCCTAATTGGGAGGCTCCAATAATTAAGTTATATTGAGATTCTTGATTAAACTCTTTAATAAAATCTTTTACATTTTTCTGAAATTCATCATTCAGTTGCCCTTCTTCATCTTGAAATTTTAAGGCAAACTCATCTCTCATTTTATACAAAACTTGCTCTTCATCTGCCAATTCTTTTTGCTTCATTTGACCTTCAAACTGACTCATAGTTGGAGCACTTTTTTGAAAGGCTATCACTTTCTTTTCAAATACTGATGATTTTGATTGCAACTCTTTTTCATACTTTGCTTGTCTTCTTTTTAACTTATTAATCAACTCGGTATATAACTTATAATTAGACTGTAAAGAATCTACATTTAAATACCCAATTTTAGAAGGAACTTTTGCTACGGTTACAGATTCTTCTTCAGTGTCTTTTTTAACAACAACATCCTCAGCTTGTTCTTTGCCTTTTGGTTGACTAGAAAAATGTAAATAAAATAATATGGCAACAGCCACAGCTAATACAGCATTTACTGCTAATAAAATGTTTTTCATCTGGTTTTATTGATTAAGAGTCTGCGATAATTTTTATCGCTGCAAATGTGAGCAATATAATTAAGCTAGGTTCGAAAATTTGTGAAGAATTGTGAAGAATTGTATCTCGGAATTAAAAAAATTAAGCGTATTGAGCATGAATCGTATTGCTAATAAATTCAAAAGGAAGATTTACCATACACGCAAAGTCTTCACCAACTTCTTTCATGTCATCATCTTCTAAAGAAAAATGCCAAATCACATTCACGTCTAATCCGAGTTTCTGAAGGTCACTCAATTTATACAAGATGAATAGTATCCGTTTGGAAGAAAAAATATTGAAGTATTCTAAATCAAAAACAAAGTCAATTTTTTGGGTATGGCCCTGTAAGGATACACCTAACCATTGAATTAATGGTGCATAAAAGGTGTCAGCTTCAGTAACTACTGATTTTCCTATAATAGAAAAGTTATTCGTATCAAGATCAAATATCACTTGAGGCGAAACATCTGTAGCTTTTATATTAATTTTTTTCATGGAATTAATCAATTAGAACTACAATATCTGAAGAAAAAATGGATCCACATTAACATTTTATACGTACGCCCTTATTCGAAAGATTAAAGAACATTAATTGAAGACATAATATTTAGGGCTTATAAACTCTTCATTTCCTTTAACTTACTTGCTTGTCTTCTAGAAATTTCTACTTGTTCTCCATTTTTCAACTTCACCATTAATCCCCCATTAAACCAATTTTCTATACTTTCTATCCAATTTAAATTAATGATAAACTTTCTGTTGGCTCTAAAAAATACATTTTCATCCAATTTATTGGCTAAATTATTTAATGATTTCAATATTAAAGGTTTGTTTTTACCAAAAAATACTCTCACATAGTTTCCTTCAGACTCAAACAGAGGCACGTCTGACAAGTTAACAAACCAGCACTTATCCCCATCTTTTACAAAAACTTGGTGATTTAGCCCTAATTTATCTGAAGGTGCAACAGGTTCAATCATTTCTTCTTTCACCTTTTCTATTGCGGCTCTTAAGCGGTCTTTTTCTATTGGTTTTAAAAGATAATCTAATGCATTCACCTCAAAAGCTTTTAGTGCATACTCATCGTAAGCGGTAACAAAAATAACATGAGGGACATAATCCAATTCTTCTAACACCCCAAATCCATCTTTTCCGGGCATCTGAATGTCTAAAAAAACTACATCAGGCTTTAATTTGTCTACAGCCATAATTGCTGAATTCGCATTATTACACGCTTCAACAATTTCTACTTCCGGAAATTCTGCCAGTAGGCTTTTTAATTCATTCCTTGCCAATCGTTCATCGTCTACAATTATTGCTTTCATAACTTCTTTGTTTAATTATAAAATTGTTTCTCTAGGAATTAACACCGTGGTTTTCACTCTACCATTCTCATTCTCAATTTTGAAACTAGCCGCTTCTCCATACATCAACTTTAACCGCTGAATGGTATTGACCAGCCCAAAACCTGTTTTTGATTCCTTATTTTTATCGTAGTTCCCACTATTATAGATGAGAACTTTTAACTTGTCATTTTCTATAGTCGATGTGATTTCTAACACTCCTCCTTCAATCAACTTTGAAGTGCCATGCTTAATTCCATTTTCCACCAATGTTTGAATCATTAACGGAGGCAGTAAAAACACTTCTGTTTTTCTTTCAATATTTCTAACAACAGTTAACCGTTCTTCATACCTGGTTTTCTCTAGTCCTAAATAATCATTGACCAATTTCATTTCATCTCCTAAAGAAATCAACTTTTTCTTGCCCATTAAAAGAGAGTTTCTTAACACGTTAGACAATTGTGTAATGGCCTCTTTTGCCAGTACTGGATTTTCATTAATTAATGCACGAATACTATTCATAGAATTAAAAATGAAATGGGGGTTTAATTGAGATTTCAATTTATTCAACTCAATTTCATTTTTTGCAGCCTGCCATCTTAAGTTTTTATTTTCTTCCTGCTTGTAATTATTTACAGAATGGAATAGAAAGTACACTAAGGACCATATTAAATATAAAATAGTCCAACTTATAATAGATGGAAAAGCTTCGGTGATATTAAATTCATAATTGTTTTGAACGATTATACGCTCAATAATAATGGACTTTAACAAATACCCTACGATTCCAGAAAGTAGTGTTCCCAATAAGATTCTAGGAATTAAACGAGAGAGAGTAAACCTCATCCAATTTAGCTGAACGATAATTAATCTGAAACTGTGGGCGACAAACAAACCTATTAAAAATATTGAAATTAGACTTAAAACCAATTCCATATTTAATTGGTTATCGGTTATCACATTAAAAATACCGACTATTACCGCATAAAATAGCCATCCAACTGTTTGAGAAATCCAATATAATCCATTTTTACTGAGCATAAAATCACTATAATTTCAAAATCAAATGACCTGCATTAGTTTTGACCTAACCAAGCATTTCTTAACATTAGCTGTTCTTCAGTAGCCTTGTCGTTGAACTCAATTAAAAACTTTTTGTTTTTTTCAATAGTTATCGCTTTTGCTTTTAACTTTTTGTTTTTCATTTTACTTTTCGCCTTCCGAAGAATAGTCACTACCACTTTATCTCCCACTTGAGTATTGTTTTTATAATCTTCAAATTGTTGCTGTGCTTTTTCAGCCTGTAGCTCAACTCCATTTATAGCAATAATTTGATCGTTTACTTTATAGCCTAATTTTTTTCCAAATTCATTTAAATTGGTCATATCCGCAACAAATAAATGTTTGGTTTCTGGGTTATAGCCTAAAGAAATTCCCCCAAGACTAATTTCTTTAATGGCAACATCCTTTTTATAGGTAATGCCAACTTTTTCAAATACCGTTTCAAACGGAAGGCCACCACCAAGTTCAACATATTCTTTAAAAAATGTTCCGATCTCTTTCGTCGATAATTCTTCTATTTTTTGAAACAATTGGCCATCATTAAAAGATTTATTTTTTCCGTATTCTTTAGAAAGCAAAGCCATCATATCTTTTAACCCCATCTTTCCTTTAGATTGATCTCTCAATAAAATATCTAAACACAGTCCTATTAGTGCTCCTTTTTGGTAAACATTACCATATTGATCTTCATGTTCATGTAAACAACCCAAACTTAAGTCTGTAAATGCTAAATCTTCCTTAAAACGCATAGCGCCTTGTAGCTTTTCTTCAATCACGGATAAGTATTCTTGAGGGGTTTGCATTCCTCCATAAACTTGAACGTGACCTGCAAAGTATTCTGTAACGCCTTCATACATCCATAAATGTTTAGACATTTTTGGGTTAATAAAATCGAAATCTCCAATTTCTTCTGAGTGAATATTTAATGGGGTTACAATATGAAAGAATTCATGAGCGGCGACTCTTACCACAAAACCAGATAATCTTTCTGCAGACATTTCTGGCAAATAGTAAAGGGAAGAATAAGAGTGCTCTAAGGCTCCACTACCTCCTGATCCACTTTGCCCTTCATACAAATAAATGATAAACGCATATTTTTCTACTGGTAAATTACCTCCTAAATAATCTTTTTGTAACTCCAATATTTTTTTAATGTCAACAGCAAGTTCTGCTGCGCTTGCGGTTTTGTTTTTAGAATACACGGAGATCAAAATTTCTGCGCCTCCAACAATAAAGGTGATAGTATCCGGCACATTATACATTATTGGGGCATCCACCAAATCCATATAATTGGCGGTTGTAAACTGATCGACATTACCTACCGTTTTAATCGTTGTTAGTCCTGTAGAACCATAAAAATTAGCTGGACGAGTAACGTTCACTTCATATTTATTGTGCTTGAACCCCTCAAAATAACCAAAAAACCCATGGTTATTTAAGATAATATTCTCTCCTTTTTCGATATTCGTTCCTCCTGGTTCAAAAACAAAATCTTCTGAATCAACATCAGCATCCCAAGTATCCTCTACCCAATAGCTAATTTTGGCTAAGGCTTTCGCATTCTCAATTTCCCATCTGTTTTGATCTAATGGGGTAACACTTAAACTTTTTCCTTCGGCATCAAAAGCTTCAAAATCTAAGACATACTGACCAAAATTATAGATACTATAGGTGCCTGGAACAATCTTAGGCATATTGTAAATGATCTTCTCTGAATCAATTGTTGGAGGGATTAAAACCACTTCAATCAAATCACTATTCACTTGATTTAAATCGAGTGAAAACTGGTACGTGCCAACTTGAGCATTTAAGGTTAATCCGATAACCACAAAAATTCCTAACAATACATTCTTCATCTCTTTTATTTTTTAGTCTGGCTACAAATATAGAGTTGATTAACGTATCTTTAATACTTTATTACATCAGTGGCAAATTTAATCCATTAAAGGTTTTTTATGAACTATTTAGCTCATTTTCATTTATCGAACAAGGATACAGATTTAATTATTGGCAATTACATTGCAGATGATGTGAAAGGAAAAGAGTACTTGAAATATGCTTTGCCCATTCAGAATGGAATACTTTTACATCGAAAAATTGATGCTTTTACAGATACACACCAAGTTGTTACAAGGAGTAAGGATACGATAAGGCACCACCAAAACAAATATACGCCTGTGGTTATGGATGTTTTTTACGATTATTTTTTAGCCAACAGTTGGGAAAAATACGACAATGAAGGCTTACTCAATTTTACCCAAGACATTTACTCCGTATTATTTAAAAATATTAATCAGCTTCCTTTAAAAAGTCAGGGAAGGTTACCTTTTATGGCCAACTCTAATTGGCTTTATAATTACGGTAAAATTGAAGGCATCCAAAAATCGTTAACTGGACTCTCCCATAGGACCAACTACACGAACAATATGGACCAAGCTCATCTCATCCTTAAAGAACATGAGGAGTCTTTACAGCATGATTTTGAAGAATTTTATCCTCAGCTGATGAGCTTTGTAACTGCTGAAATAAAAAAAATAAGCTGAGTTTTGAATTCTTAACCTTTTTAACGCAACAAAAAAATGGATATTTACGTATATTTGAATATTGTTAAATTGTTCGTTATGAAAAAAATAATTTTATTTTTAGGCCTCTTATTCCCTTTGGTAATTCTTGCCCAAACTTCAAGAGATATTAATACTGTTATTCAAAAAACAATTGATTTACATGCGCTTAGTACACATTACAATGCTGCTGAGAGAGCCGGAGAAACGCCTTTAATCATCTTAAATGATGATAAAATACCCAACAATTTAATTGTTTTCAAATTTAATAAAAGGGTTAAAATTATGACTTCAGACCAGCTAGCAACATTCAAGTCTTTGTCTAAGAAGAATTTAGATAGTTATTTCGTTTTCGAAGTCTTGAATTTCACTGAAGATTCCGTAGAAATTAAAGCCAATTTTAGAAAAACAGATACGATTGCCATTAATATCAACATGAAAAAACAAGACCGTGTTTGGAAAATTATCAACTCCTCTGCAGGATAATTAATAACCCCATTTACTAAAGCTTCTATTTAATTGTAGGAGCTTTTTTTTTATCTTTTTGAATCAACCAATTATGAGTAAGCTAAAACTTGACCTTCATGAGATTTACAACAAAACTCATTTAATTGATAAAGCATTAGCTGGCATTATAGACGAGGCGATTGAAAAAAAGATAAAGTTGGTAGAAATTATTCCAGGAAAAGGTTCCGGTCAACTTAAAAAAAAGGTGATTCGTTTTTTACAGCAGGGGCATATCAAAAATAAATACCACAGAATAGACAAGGACAGTAAAAATTTCGGTCGTATTTTTGTTCACTTTAAGTTTTAAATTATGTTTTCTCCTGGTCAAAAGATTTTTGCACTTGTCTTTATTGCTTCTTTTATTGTAATCATTGCCATTCAGTTTATCAAAGACAAAAAAAAGAATCCTCATCTTTTTAAAAAAAGCTATTGGATTGTTTTAGCCGTTATTGCCACAATGGTAGGTTTTGTCTTGTTTAATAAATTGGTCAACTAAAAAAAAAGGGCTGTCAACTAAGACAACCCTTTTAAAACAATTCGTTAAACGCGCTTACTTCGCGGCTTTATAAAGCTTTAACCCTTCATCTAACCAGCTTTGAAATACTTTGGGATCACTATGATTCTTATAATCAGCCGAACCATTGTCTAAATCTTCGCCATTTGGACCTAACATCCTATAATAAGGTTGAGCTGTAATTTTATACTTTTTAATTTGAGTATATGCCCATTTATCTCCTACCGTTTTTAAAGTTTTCATTTTCCCTGGAGCCAACTCTACTTCAACCTGTTCCTCCAATGGTAAATCCACATCTTCATCAACATACAAAGAAGTAATGACAACATCCTCTTTTAACTTATCGATAATTCCAGATTCGCCCCAAACACTTTGTTCCATTGCACGACAGTTCACACAATTGTGACCAGTAAAATCAACAAACAATGGTTTACCTACTTTTTTAGCATATGCTTGAGCTTTTTCCATATCATGGAAAACCCAAATGTTTTGAGGACCTAGATGCGTACCTTCGGGCCCGTGCTCTGCAGCTCCACCGCCACCAGACCTCCCTACTCCCATAGGTGATTCGCTGTAATGCATTGGTGGTGGAAATGCACTAATTAATTTTAATGGTGCTCCCCATAATCCTGGAATCATATAGACTACAAACACAACTGTTGCTGTTCCTAAGAGCATTCTGCCAACAGACAAATTCCCTGCAGGACCATCATGAGGAAGTTGAATAAAACCAAACAAATACATAGCTAACACACCAAAAACTGCTATCCAAATGGCTAAGAACATTTCTCTTTCAAGTAGATGAGCTTGTACAGCTAAATCTGCATTGGATAAGAACTTAAATGCCAATGCCAATTCTAAAAATCCTAAAAACACCTTAACACTTGTTAACCAACCACCAGATTTTGGCATTGTATTTAACCAACCTGGGAAGGCTGCAAACAAAGCAAATGGCAAAGCCAAGGCTAAAGAGAATCCTAACATTCCGATAACAGGAGCAATTCCTCCAATATCAGCAGCTTCTACCAATAAGGTTCCAACGATAGGTCCTGTACATGAAAAAGACACTAAAGCGAGTACCAAGGCCATAAAGAAGATACCAACCATGCCTCCTTTATCCGATGCTTTATCCGCTTTATTAATCCATGAACTTGGTAACGTAATTTCAAAAGCCCCCATAAAAGAGACTGCAAATACTACCAACAAGATAAAGAAGGCCATGTTAAACCACCATTGAGTAGACAGCCAGTTTAATATTGACGCTCCAAAAAGCCAAGTCACTAACGTTCCAAGTATCACATATATCCCAATTATACAAACCCCATAAAAAGTGGCATTTCTAATTCCTGCAGCTTTAGACTTACTTTGCTTGGTAAAGAAACTTACCGTCATTGGAATCATTGGAAACACACAAGGTGTTAATAATGCTGCAAAACCAGCACCAAATGACAAAAAGAAAATCGTCCATATAGACAGATCAGAAATCTTCTTACTTTCCTTCTTCTTATTTCCTCCTTGAGCTTCTGCAACGGGCACAACGGCATCTTCAGTTACAACCTCAACCACCACATTTGAGTCCTCATCAGGAAATTCTATACTTGCTATTTCAACAACAGCTTCTGCAACATCTTCAATTGCAGCATCCTCAACAATAGCAACTGCCAAGCCCTTCACTTTCAACTCGAAATCTGTATCAAAAGGTGGTAAACAATGGCTTTCGTCACAAGTTTGAAAAGAGAACCTTCCTTTTAAGGTAAAGTCTTTTTCACTGGTTATTTTGAGCTTTCTTTTTAACGTAAAGCTCTTAGAATGCTGAAATATATCCTCATCAGCCGCTTCATCATGATAGAACTCTGGTTTGGGCTCTATCACCTTCCCAATCACTTCATAATTAGGTGACTTATCTGGCTCCACTTCCGTAGGCAATAAAAAAGATTCTTCGGGTAAATTAGCCCCGTAGACATGCCAATGATCCACTACGGTGATCTTACCGACAACATAAGCTTCAGCGCCATTTTGTTCAATACTAAATTCCCAATTGACTTTATCTTCAGGAAACTCTATTTGAGCACTTGCATTGGCTACTAATAAAAATAAGGCAACCAAAGGTAAAATTATATGTTTTTTCATATTTATTTTTTATTGTTTAGTGACTGTTCTATGAAATCCGCAACAATCCTTTTCATAACGATAGGTTTTATTGTGCTTGTTTCATTCATCTTGTTTCCTATTTTTCGGAGTTCAAAAATAAGCTTTTAATTTGGGAATAAATATCAACGGCAAAGCCAACGTTATAAGGTGAACTGCTCTAAACAAAAAAGCCGAAGCAGTTTTGCTTCGGCTCTTTATTTAAATTCTTAATCTTTATTTAATAGAATTTTATTTCATGAACGCATCTAATGGGAATGATTGTTGTTTTTTTCAAGATAATGTTCTTGTCTGTAAAGCCCCAAATGGTGGTTTCTACCTTTTTTAAGCCCTCTACATCTTCAAAAATAATTTTCACTTTACTCTTCATCCCATTTCCCAATCGTGTTCCTCTTTGAATTCTGGCTTGTCTCTCCGCTCTGGCCTCCTCAGTAGTCAATACATCTCCTTTGGGAAAAGTAAACTCAGTGATCTCTTCCTTCTCAATTAGAAGTGTCGCATCATTAATTTCTACACTCATAAACTTTCTTTTAATAATAAATATAAATACGCTATCTACTGAAACGAAAAAATATAAATTATGTTTCGTTTACCCCACCAATCAAGCCTTAACCATCAGTATATCAAGACTCTAAAAAAAAATAAACGCTTCTCAGAAGAACATTCTATTCAACCTTTTCTAGATGAATAGTAACGATCTTATGCCCTGCAAACTTTCTTTTGAATGGAGCTGTTTAACGCTGAATTTTTTCTTAGACTCAATATGATTCAATCGATTACTGCGCTATGGCTTTAATCATATCTTGTTGGGTAATGATATGGTGTTGGTCTCCATCATAATTCACCAGTACTGCTTTTGCTCCATTTTGAAATTGTTTAGACACCTCCGCAATTGAAGCTGCCCCCTCAACAATTGGAAAACTCTGTTCCATTATGTTTTTTACAGGAAGCTCTTTTAATGAGGGATCTGCCATCAATTTAGAAAACACTAAGTTATCTGTTAATGAGCCGATAAAGCCATCCTTCTCTGCAACAGGAATTTGAGAAATCCCATATTGATTCATTAATAAAATCGCTTGAGAAAGTGGATCATCCTGCGTAACGGTTACTAAATGTTTCCCTTCATGGTCTTTAATTAAATCATGAGCATTCAACTTCTCTTCATCTAAGAAACCTCTTTCTTTCATCCAATCGTCATTAAACATCTTACCTACATAACGACTTCCATGATCATGAAACAACACCACCACGACATCCTCTGCTGTCAATTCATCTTTTAACTGCAATAAGCCTTTAACAGCTGATCCCGCAGAATTTCCTACGAATATGCCCTCTTCTTTTGCTATTTTTCGTTGCCAAACAGCAGCATCCTTATCGGTAACTTTTTCAAATTTATCAATGATGCTGAAATTTACGTTTTCTGGCAAAATATCTTCTCCTATTCCTTCTGTGATATAAGGGTAAATTTCATTTTGATCAAAAACTCCTGTTTCGTGGTACTTTTTAAATACAGATCCATATGTATCTATTCCCCATAATTTAATGTTCGGATTTTTCTCTTTTAAGTATTTACCAACTCCAGAAATTGTTCCTCCAGTTCCAACGCCTACAACAAAATGAGTTATTTTACCTTCGGTTTGTTCCCAAATTTCTGGACCGGTGCTTAAATAATGTGCTTTGGCATTGGATGGATTATCATATTGATTCACATACCAAGAGTTTGGAGTCGTTTCGGCCAAACTTTTAGATACCGAGTAATAAGAACGAGGATCATCAGGCGCTACGTTTGTTGGACAAACATGCACCTCCGCACCAACTGCTCTTAAAATATCCATCTTTTCTTTTGATTGTTTATCACTTAAAACACAAATTAATTTGTAGCCTCTAATGATTGCAACCAATGCCAAACCCATTCCGGTATTCCCTGAGGTTCCTTCAATACTTGTTCCTCCGGGTTGTAATCTTCCATCAGCTTCTGCATCCTCAATCATCTGAAGTGCCATTCTATCTTTAACTGAATTACCTGGATTGGTTGTTTCTACTTTTGCTAAAACCAAGGCCTTAACATCTTTACAAACATTGTTTAATTTCACTAAAGGGGTATTCCCAATCGTTTCAAGAATATTGTTATAATACTTCATGTATCTTGTTTATTATTTATTAATGTGATGTGGAACTTTTTTATCCATTTTTAGAAATGAAAAATTAGATTCTACTTATCTCCTCTAAATTCAACTCTATTTTACAAATGTAGTAATTACGAACTTAAATTAATCAAAACGAATGGCCTTTACTGGAGAAATCTTTGTGATCACATAAGATGGGATTAAGAGCATTAACACACAAACGAATAAGGTGCCAATATTTAAGAGTACAACATTCCTGAAATCTAATTCTATAGGGACCTGAGAAACATAATACGATTCTTCTGGCAAGGTTAAAAACCCAAAATTCTGCTGCAACAAACAAAGACTTATTCCAATAACATTTCCCCAAACCATTCCTTTTACAATGAGGTAGATTGCGTTATACAAAAATATTTTTCTCACATTCCAATTTGGCATTCCTAAGGCTTTTAAAATTCCAATCATATTGGTTCGTTCTAAGATTAAAATAAGTAGCGCAGATATAATGTTAATTACCGCAACAATTAGCATTAAAATGATAATAATATTTACGTTATAGTCTTGTAAATTGAGCCAATTAAAAATTTCTGGATACAATTCTTTAATCGAAGCTGAATGTAAATCATAAGGAATGTTCTCATACACATAATTTCCAATGTCATCTAAATCGTCATAATCATCAATCAGCACTTCAAATCCACCAACTTGGTCTTTTGTCCAATTGTTCCTTTTCTGAATATGAGCGATATCCGCAAGAACATACAAGTTATCAAACTGCTCCAAGCCTGTTTGATAAATTCCTTTTACAATAAAATCCTTTGGTCTTAATTGTCCGTTTTGCTGAATAAAATACAAGAACATTTTATCGCCAATGACTAAATTCATCTTTGTTGCAATATAATTAGAGAGTAGAATTTCGTTAGTTGCCTGGTTCTCATCCACAACAAGGGAGCTTCCTGAACTGATTTTTTCGTTAAAAAAGGTCCAATCAAAATCCTTCCCAACACCTTTTACAACTACCCCATAAATTTCTTCTTTGGTCTTTATAATTCCTGCTTTATTGGCAAAAACCTGGATATGTTTCACGCCTTTAACGGTATCTAAACTGGGATAAAAATCTTGCTGAACACTAATTGGACTCGCCTCATAGGTGTTCTGAGAATCATAACTCGTGATTTGAACATGACTTCCAAAACCGATGACCTTGTTCCTAATTTCTCTTTGAAAGCCATCAACAATACTTAAGGCAATAATCATTACAATTAATCCTAAAGCTATTGCAATAATCGAAATTCTTACAATAGGTTTTGTGATTTTTTTGGATTGACTGTCTCCTTTAACTATATTTTTTGATATGAAATATTCGAGGTTCAAATTTATAGTTCTATATGATGTTCATCTCCAATTATTAATTAACCGAAATTTCCCCAAAGATCGCTAAATACTTTTAATTCTTAAGCATTTAAACGCAAGCGCTTTTCTTTGAAAATTCTAAAAATGCTTTGCGATGAATCGTTTCTGCTTAAACAAGCGGTTCATTTCACCAATTAAAGAAGGAATTTTATTATTTTTAACGTCATTTAAGTTTCAAAAAAAATAACCATTCATAAACTATGAATTCAGGCCAAATTACAATTCTTATCCTTATCAGTTTATTTTGTTTGCGCTGTGGTGGTCAGAACATCGACAACGCAACAAAAAGCACTTTTAAACTTACGGTTTCAACTCCTGAAAAACAATTACCAATACTTGTTGGTGCCGAGAGAGTTGCGGAATACATCTCTCTTTTAAAAGATAAAAGAATTGGGATTGTCGCCAACCATACTTCTCTGATTAACAACACCCATTTAGTAGATTCATTAATTGGATTAAAAATTAATGTTGTTCGTGTTTTTAGTCCTGAACATGGGTTTAGAGGGAATGCCGATGCAGGTGAAAGTGTAAAATCTGACATTGATGAAGCAACGGGGCTTCCAATTGTATCGCTTTACGGAAAGAATAAAAAACCAACTCCTGAACAGCTTGAAGATTTAGACCTTATTATTTTTGACATTCAAGATGTTGGTGTTCGATTTTACACCTACATTTCTACCATGAGTTATGTGATGGAGGCTTGTGCAGAAAGCAATAAAAAAGTGTTGGTTTTGGATCGACCCAATCCAAACGGTCATTTTGTAGATGGTCCTGTCTTAGAGAAAAAACACCAATCTTTTATTGGATTACATCCTGTACCAATTGCTCACGGAATGACAATTGGGGAATATGCACGAATGGTAAATGGGCAAGGATGGATAGCCAACGGTAAGCCTTGCGATTTAACGGTGATTAAAGTTGCCAACTACGATCACCAAACTTTTTATGAGCTACCAATAAAGCCATCTCCCAACCTTCCCAACATGAGCTCGATTTACCTGTATCCTTCTTTATGTTTATTTGAAGGGACTCCAATTAGTATTGGGAGAGGAACTTCAACCCCTTTTCAAGTGGTGGGTCATCCATTAATTAAATCCAATAGCTTTTCTTTTACTCCCGAAAGTAAGGATGGTGCAAAATCTCCGAAATTAATGGGCGAAAAATGCAACGGATATCATCTTGCTCACTTTGGTGATAATTACATTAAAAACAAAGGAGAGATCAATCTTTTTTGGCTCATTGACATCTACAAAGACTATCCAGAAAAGGAAGGTTTCTTTACTAAAATGTTCTTCTTACTTTCTGGAACTGACCAGCTAAAAGAACAGCTTGAAAATGGTATGCCTGAAGAGGACATTTATGCTTCTTGGCAAAAAGGACTAACGGACTTTAAATCCATTAGAAAGCAATACTTGTTGTACAAAGATTTTGAATAGTCCCGATCCAAAACATTCTCAACAACTAAAATTCTTAGCCCTAAAAGAGTAGTACAGATGGGAGTACTACTCTTACAAACCTACCCAATGATATTGCCCAAACGGACAGATTTTTTTGCTGTTTTGCGTTCCTATTCTCGTTAGACGAAATGTCCAACAGACACAAACACTCAACTATTAGATATTTCAAACTTAATTTTGATTGATACGCTCTATTTGTCCTGAATTTGTTCAGGGCTCTCCCTGCTCTTTGCTCAACCCTTTAGATTCCGAAATAAACCCAGTATAATGGTGGCAGAGAATAATCAGGAATGCTGAAGCCGAATGACACAAAGAGCTAGCTCTAACACTAACCTTTCAACATCCATCTCATCTCATTCAAAATAATGGCGGTAGCACCCCAAACTATTTTAGTATTGAAATTAAAGCAAGGCGTTTTTAATATTTCATGATTCGGAAAAGTAATTTGGGTTTCAGACAACTCTTTTACCGCTGTTAAATCTGACAGTTTCAACTCAATCAGCTCTTCAACTTCCCGTTTATCCAAAATAAAATCAGGGCAGTAATGAACACAACCAATCACTGGGGTTACTTTAAAATTACTTACTGGAATGTATATTTCAGTAAGTTGACCAACCACCTCAACATCTTCCATGATAATTCCAATTTCCTCATTGGCTTCTCGTAAAGCGGTGTGCACAATGTTCTTATCTGTTTTTTCTACTTTACCTCCAGGAAGAGCAATTTGACCGCTATGGACCCCCTCATATTTAGGCCTCTGAATCAAAGCAATATAGGATTCCTTATTTTTTTGATAGCACAAAACCAATACTGCACTTTGCCGAGCATCAGCCAATTCTTCCTGATCATAGCGAGTTCTTCTGAAGGGAGCTGCTTCTAAATGTGCTTTTTCGCCAGGTAATTCTAAGGTTAATTTTTCTGCTAAACGTATTTTTAAGGATTTACTCATCACAAAAAAGGGTTTCTATGGGTTGGTATTCAAAGCTTTTCCGAGAGTGGAGCCTAAGCAATTTTTGATTTTCAGTAATTTCAATTTTTTGATATTCTATTGGTAAAACGACTGTTTTGTCCAGCTTTATCACCCCAAAAAGGCCTTGTTCTTTCACTAACAAAACTTGGTCTTTAAACCAAGACAACTCTTCGTAAATGGGTTCAATAAGATAACTTCCTTTTTTATCAATCACCCCGTATCGTTTCTCTTTTTTAACGATGGCATAAGCGCCAACAAAACGGTCTGCAGCTGTAAAGTTGTAGGGGATTTTTAATTGGATGTCAGTATCGCAGTACCCCCATTTACCATTCCGTTTTATGGCAATCATCTCCGAAGAAACGAACCCAACATCTTCAAACAGGGCTGGAACAACACGTTTTCCGGTGGTATCAATTAATCCAATTTTTCCTTTTACAACGATTCGTGCAATCCCTTGTTCATCAAAAAGTCCCCAGTCAATTACGCCTTCGGCAAAGGGAAAAGACAGTTCACTAACAACCTCCCCTGTTGGCCTAAGAAAGGTGTAATTTTCTTTGCCCACAGCCATAACAAAACCATTTTCTATTTCCGACAACTGTTCATAGGAAGGAGTGATCACATAATCTCCACACTCATTAATAGCGCCATATAGTCCGCCTTCTCGTATTCTAATAAAATTATTATTGAGGTTATCAATCCATTCATATTTTGGTTTTACGATGTAAAAAAGATTGGTATCAATAATGCCAAACAAACCGTCTTTTTTTACGTAGGCAATTCCATTTTTAAAATTGCCAACGGTTTCGTATTCTAACCCCACTTTCAAATCTCCTTTATGATCTATAAATCCATATTTTCCATCTAACTCAATAGCGATATACTTATTAGAGGTTTCTCCAATGAGGTCATAGATTAAAGGGACAATCGTTTCTCCAGATCTATTAATTATTCCATATTTATCTTGATTTCCAACAACGGAAATCCCATTAAGAAAGGGTTCAACCTCATCATATTCAAAGGCAATTAGCTTTACATTTTTCTTATTAATAAACCCCATTTTACCTTTCAACGTTGCAGTTGCCGCGCCTTCATAGAAATTAGATACGGAAGTGTACGTTGGAGGAATAACTTCTTGTAACGCATCGTTAACAAACCCCCATTTATCATTCACCTTTATCGGATAAAACAGCATGTTTGAGAACCTATAATCCTCCTCCAACTCTTCTTTAAAAGGATAGTTGGGGTAAGTTGTTAAAAAGTTTTTGATGTTCTTAGAAGTTCTTACTTGTGTAGATTTATTGTAAATATCTCTCCAAGCTCTTGGTACGAATGGATTATTAGGATAGGTGTGAATAAAGTTTTCATAAGCAACAATGGTCTTGTCTATGGTCGTAATTTGATAGACCTTTTTTAGTGCTTGTGCCACATAAAAGTTGTCCGGTAGTTCATTCATAAATTTCAGATAACTCTTCAATTGCTCATCTTCGGTATATTCTTCATATTGTCGTTTCTGATACCTTGCACCCACTTCATCGAACTGAACTGCTTGCGGATAATCCTGCATAAATCGCAGATACTCTTCGGAGGTATTGATTTTTTTCGCTAAAGTATATGCGAGTCTATTTCTATTAATGATGGCTTGTTGAATTTCTTTTGCTCCTTTATTTTTTACTAAAAAAGAAGTGTATGCTTCAACGGTATTAAGTCTTATCGCCAAATCAAAACATTGTGAATTAACGGCTTCTCTGTGTCCCAATACCGAAAGAGAATCTAGCCCAAATTTCTTATACTTAATTTTTTTTTTTTCAGAGGTGCACTTCAAGTAAGTAGAAACGGAAATCTTTGCATAAAGCAATGCCGAATCTAGCTGATAAAAAGGATTATTATTTCTGGAGTAAATCACACTTAACCCATAAGCTGCTGCTGCAGAGTCTCTTTTTAAGACTTTATAAAAAGAGGCTTTTGCCGTAAAGTAATCATGAATAGTTAAGGCTTCAAATGCTTTTTCTAACCTGCCAGCTTTTACCGTAAATGAGCTGAAGAACAACAAGGCACAAGCAACAATTATTTTAGATTGTCTAAACAAAGGATAACTATTTTTCTAATTTTGCGTAAATGAATACGGGACTAAATTAGCCATACCAATTTTCATCTAAAAACCTTTCGGTGTTATTCATGAATAAAACTTACTGTACATTATCCATTTTTTTTGCTGCGCTATTTTTGGCATGCAACACTACTGATATTCAGACGGTAAATCAAAGCATTCCTTATTTCCAAAAAGATTTAGACCGCATACAAACCGAGGGGAAGCTAAAAGTATTGGTGGAGTACAATGCGACCAGTTACTTTCTTTACAAAGGAATTCCGTTGGGGTTTGAATATGAACTGTTAAAGAAGTATGCGGATCATATGGAGTTAAAACTAGAAGTTATTCCCATCCAAAACATGGATAGCATTTTTGTTGATTTAAAAAATGGGGTTGCAGACATTGTTGCGGCAAACCTTACGATTACTGAGAAAAGATTAGCAAAAAGTAATTTTACACACCCCATACTAACGACGCAGCAGGTTCTAATACAACGAAAACCTGCCAATTGGCGCCAACTCAACAGGGTTGCATTAAAAAAACAACTTCTGCAATCGCCATTAGAACTTATCGGGAAAACGGTTACGGTAAGTCAGGGCTCTTCTTTTTACTCTAGAATAAACAGTTTATCTAATGAAATTGGTGGAAGAATTCATATCAACACCGTTTCGGGTGAGTTTTCTGTGTCCGAATTAATTGAAAAAGTGGCTACCCAAGAGATTGCTTATACGATTGCCGATAAAAATCATGCGATTGTTAGTCAATGGGAATATCCCAATATTGATGCACAACTCACCATTAGCTTAGATCAAAACATTGCCTGGTCTACACGAAAAAATTCAACTCAGTTAACTGGGTCTATTGATGAATGGTTAATTAATTATCAAAAAACAAAGAACTTTAAGTTCTTGTTGGCTAAGTATTTTAAAAACCAAAAAGGATATAACAAACGTACCAATCATAAATCCTATGCCTTAACAAGTGGTGAGATTTCGCCTTATGATGAAATCTTTCAAAAACATTCAAAAAAAATAGGTTGGGATTGGGAATTGTTAACAGCATTGGTTTATCAAGAATCTCATTTTAACAATGGGGCTAGAGGCTGGGGAGGTTCTTTTGGGGTGATGCAGTTCATGCCAAATACGGGCGCTAAATTTGGTGTTGACACCACTTCTTCTGCTCATGAGAATATTGTTGCGGGGATTAATTACTTAAAATACCTTGACAACTACTGGGCGTCAACAATTTCAGATCCTATGGATAGGATTCCTTTTGTTATCGCCTCGTACAATGTTGGTCCGGGTCATATTTTAGATGCCAGAAGGTTAGCCAACAAATACGGTAAAAATCCTTTTATTTGGAAAGACAATGTGGATTATTATTTATTGAACAAATCGAAAGCGAAATACTACAAAGATGAGGTGGTAAGAAATGGTTATTGTAAGGGGTTTATTACTTATGCGTATGTGTATGAAATTTTAGAGCGATATGAACATTACAAAAATATTACTCGAGAAACAGCACTCGCCAACAACTAAATCGCCTTGAAGGATTTAGGGATTTCACAAACAGGTATGGGTTCCATTTTGTGTTGATTCAGGGTATTTAATCGGGCATAAATCTGAAACACTTCTTGCTGACGAGGAGTAAATAAGGTGAAATCAATAGCTGCTTCCTCACTCATTTTCATTGCCCATTCTAATTCTGGGTAGCTGGCTCCTAGTTGATCTTCATCTGTTCGTTCATCTCCCCAAAGCCCATCGGTTGGTGCTGCACTTAAAATTTCTTCAATGATCTTTAATTCCTTCGCTAAAGCAAAAACTTCTGTTTTCAATAAATCTGCAATAGGACTCACATCTACTCCTCCATCTCCGTACTTCGTATAAAATCCTACTCCAAAGTCTTCTACTTTATTTCCGGTACCTAAGACTAAAAACCGGTTGATTTGAGCGTAATGATAAAGGGTAGTCATCCGTAAACGTGCTCTTGTATTTGCGAGTGATAAAAAATTGATTGCTTCATTTTCGGAATGTTGCACCGCTTTAGAAAAGGCCTCAAAAACAGTTGTTAAATCTGTTTCATTGCTAGACACATTGCTAAAGTTACTTTTTAACCATGCAATGTGTTTTTTTGCTCTATCCACCTGACTTTTGTCTTGATGAATTGGCATTTCTACACAAAGTAAAGGCATGCCGGTAAGTGCTGCTAAAGTTGAAGTTACTGCAGAGTCTATGCCTCCAGAAATACCAATAACAAAACCTTTGGTGTGAGATTGTTCGAGATAATTGGCTAACCAACTAACTATAAAATGCTTTACTTTTTCTAAATCCATTGTCTAAAAAAACAAGCCAATATTTAAGGCGATGTACTTCAAATTGGCACTGGCATTTTTTTCAGAAAGATTAGGTTGCCCAAGATTATTTAATTCGGCTTTACCTTCCTCATTAATTATATTTAATTTTTTATTCAATTGATTAATAAACCCATTATTGTAAGTTATTCCAACCATTACATTGGTGTTTCCCGAAAGGTTATACTCCACCCCTGCACCAACGGTTAAATACATGTTAAAAAAGAAGATGTCGCCAGCAGTGTTTACCCCTTCAACTTTAGGTTTATTATTAATATCTGTATAGGTAAAATCACTAGTGGATTGAAATTTAACGCCTGATTTAAAGCCAAAATTCCCATAATAGGTCATGTATCCAATTTGATTTGTTCTTAACTTTAACGTCAAGGGTATTTCGATGTACTTTATCGCATAACTTTGTTCAACTCCTGAAACGATGTTCACCCCATCATTGTCTTCAAAAACGCCTTCATAAGCAACGTTACCTCCCAAAGAAGAAATCATAAAACCAGTAGACAACAAGTAGTTTTTGGCTAAGAAAAATTCTGTTGCCAATCCATAAGCAACACCAAATCTACTTCCATCATTTTTGTACTCTTTAGAATTTGGGGATAACCAACTAATTTGGGGGCTCAACTGTAATCCGAGGCGAAATGATTGGTCTTCACCTTGAGGAGCTACAGGGTCATTCTTGAAATTATCTTCCTGGGCAGAAAGATTCGTAAATAACAACCCCACTAGTATTAAAGTCAGTACCTTTGCTTTTTGTTTCATAATAATTATTTTTATGTTAGCAAATTTAGCTATAAATAAATCTACAGCTCATTAATGAAAGCGAACTTTTCAACACTTAAATCTTTAATAACTTTATTGTTTTTTAGTGCTTTAATTTCGTGCCAAGAAAACCCTTTAGAAATTGATGTTTCTGCGATTGATATTGAATTGAATGTAAAACGTTTTGAGCAAGATTTATTTAGTTACCCCCAGGGAATATCCACTGAAAGCGTTGCAGAACTAAGCTCCAATTACGGCTTATTTTTTCAAGATTTCACTCAAAGCGTCATCAACATTGGGTCTCCAAAAAACCCCCAGCTTTTTCATCAGCTGAACGACTTCTCCAAAGATCCTTACATCCATGAAATAAAAAAAGATGCGGATGTTATGTATTCTAATTTCTCAGCTTATGAGACAGAAATAAAGGCCGCTTTTAAGCATTACGCTTCTTATTTTCCGAAGAAAAAAATACCTCAAATTATCACTTACATTTCTGGGTTTAATTATGCCATTACTACTGACGAAAGTTATTTAGGCATTGGCTTAGACATGTTCTTAGGCAAAGACTATCCAGCTTATTCTCAATTAGGTTTGCCGCAATACAAAACTGCTTTTATGTGTAAAGAGGGTTTAGTTGCAGGCGCAATGCTAGGATGGATTTCTACGGAGTTTGAATTAAAAGAGAAAAACGCTGATTTACTGACTGAAATGATCCACCAAGGAAAAATACTTTATCTTTTAGATGCCTTAATGCCAACGGCACCGCACTCTCTTAAAATAAGCTATACTGAAGAACAGCTCAACTGGTGTGAGAACAACGAAGAACCCGTTTGGTTTTATTTGATTGACAATGAGCTATTGTACACAAAAGAAACAGCAGATCTTATTAAATACATGGGCGAGGCTCCTTTTATACAAGGGTTTCCTGACGGTTCTCCTGGAAGAATCGGACATTGGTTAGGTTGGCAAATTGTTAAAGCTTACATGACCAAAAATCCAACCATTACTTTAGAAAAATTAATGTTGAACGATAATGCGCAACAGCTCTTAAATGCATCAAAATATAAACCGTAGAGAATTGAAGTTCTGAATATTATTTTTTCAACAACGTTAAGTAGGATAAAATTTATCAACTTTAGGAACTTGGGCATTAACTTTAGGACTTTAGGACTTTACAAACTTTAAATTATATGGAAAAAACAAAATCAGAAATCAATTTCAGCGTATCCTTAGATGAAAACCATGTCCCCGAAAAAATAGAATGGGCTGCAACAGATTCTGGAGAAGCAGAATTAAAAGAAGCCAAAGCCATGATTATTAGCTTGTGGGATGCCAAAGAGAACAATACCTTGCGTATCGATTTATGGACAAAAGACATGATGCTAGATGAAATGAAACATTTCTTTTACCAGTCTATTATTACCATGTCAGACACTTATGAAAGAGCGACCAACGACAAGGCTGTAGCTGAAGAAATGAGAGAGTTTGGAAAAATGATAGGTGAAAAAATGTTGGCGAACACTAAAAAGTAATAGTCGCTTAATACCAAACCAGGTTATACAACTCTTTCTAAGATTTCTTGTCTCATGAAAAGCATCCCTGAATGAGTAAAAGATTTTATACTGAAATACAACATTGCAGGCCCTCGTGAGACCAATTCTCCTAGCGTTCCTTTTTGGAATGAATAAGGTATTGGTTGCACCCATTGGATAAATCCTACCAAAAGGGCTTTTATGGAGAGTAACCAAACGGAGGGAATAATGATTGATATTCAGTTGTCATTTTGCGAGTGCTTATGTACTTTTTGTGTTGGTCATAAAAGGATTACCAAACAACATAGTGTTGAACAGCCTTATTTAGATACCGTTTTAACGGCTTTGTCGAATAAACCCCTCCAAGAGTGATATGGAGCATCTAAATAACTATTGGAGGGATGGCTTATTCTTTGTCCGAAAACCCTCCAAGAGTTATATGGAACGTCTAAATAACTCTTGGAGGGTTGGCTCATTATTTGAACTTTATAGAAGTCGTTGGGATATAGAAATATTTTCCAGAGACCTTAAACAATTTCTTCATATTAAATCTTTTATAGGAACAAGCTAAAATGCCGTAATGATACAAATATGGTCAGCTTTAACTACCATTTTAGTATTGAAATATTTAGCTAAATAGAATTGGTATTTAGCTAATCTGGTCGCTTTCCTTAGCATTAATCTTTTCGTCAAAATAGAACTTCAAAAATGGCTTGATGAACCTTTAAAAAAAAGAAAAACCTCCTAATAAATCAATTCAAGGGGTTCTCTTTTAATTTTAGTGTTTTGGGAAGAATTTCAGTCAAATAAAGGCTTGTAAGCAGGCGTTAAATTTATTTAGGACGAGATTGTGATAACATCTAAAATAATATTCCGTTGGGTTTCAATCTCATTTTCAGGTATTGGGTTAATGATACCAATAATTAGAATAAAAACTCATTTGGAGTTTTTCACTAAAAATTTACAATCATCTTATCAGAATTTTTCATTCTTATCAATTCCCTTGGCAATAGTTTTGACACTCTTTTACGCCTTAAATAAAAAGGAGTTCAACAGCAATAAAGTGGGTATGATTGATAATAAGACTAATAAAAACAGAATAATATTTGCAACTATTGCTTGTGCTTTATTTTCTATTTTTATGATGTTTATCACTGTCCTCCAAACTACAATGTGTTCTTGGTCAATAAATGAAATTCTATTCATACAGTAAAAAAGTACAAACACTAAAACTATTGAACGGGATTATGAATGTGGCGCATGAGATCGTGGTTCACCAATCTAAAAAAATTGATACATGGAACATTTCACAAACTATCTTATACGTTACACATAAATAGATACAAACCAAATAGAGAAAGTTAGTTGGATTGAAAATAAATTATATGAACGCTTGGTAATATCTATAAATAATATGCTTTTAGCGAGCTTTTTAACTTTGTGAAAATTGCGCAGTTAATGACCTAATTTTTGCTAGTGCTGTTTAATAGGCTATTAGCGATTTGTATACTAGTTTTATTACATGATAAGGTTGATGCATTTAGGTTGATGCATAGCGGTTGACTCCTCACAAAAATTATTACTTTTAAGCATTGAACAAACTGAATGCACATTATCTAAAGTAGCTTTGGCGGACATTGAATAAAACGTGAATAAAATTGAAAATAATCAATAGACATATTGCGAAAACAATTTCTTCGACCATAAATATTAATGGACAACTAGAAATCATATTGGACCACATTACCAATGTGCGAATTGAACAGTTTTCCGATACAATGACTTTTAAACTTCTTGGAATCCCGAGACCTTTAAGAGCCGACCTATTGACTGAGGGGAAAGGCTGTCAGCTAATTGCATATTTTGACACTGGAAAAAGGTTCATTCAAGAAATAACAACTTGGGAGCCTTTAAAAGAATATTCGTTCAACTTTAACCCAGAGAAGGGTTTTA
>JAWUVT010000190.1:0-7731 GCA_034112225.1 Flavobacteriales bacterium
GATAATTTTGGCTGTGTTTATGATACGGTTGTTCAAGTTAACTTTGTTGCGCTACCAGGAATATCAGCTAACGGAATTAGCTCTGTTTGCGAGGGGCAGTATCAAGTGGCTGGAACAAGCTCTTTTGCAGGTGGCCTTTGGTCTTTTACAGGTCCAGGAAACGCCGCATTTTCACCAGGAACTAATGACGATAACCCCGGAATTACTGTAGATGTCGGTGGAGCGTATCTCTTTACCTACACAGATACACGTTGTCTTAAAGACACCACTATAGAAATTTATTTCGCAGATTCAATCCCTGAATTCTCTTTAACGGATCTTTCATTTTGTATTGGAAAAGATGGCATAATCGGCACAGTCGAGTCCGATGTGCCTGAAGCAGCTTATCTATGGAATACAGGAGAAACCACTCCATCAATAACGGTGACAGAATCTGGAAAATATTCTATAACAATAAATGGTCTTTGTAATAGTGAAACGGATACTGCAACTGTTTTAACTTCTACTTGCGGGGTATTTACGCCTAATGTTGTCACACCAAATGGTGATGGAATCAATGACTTTTTAAGATTTGATGGACTTCTTAATTATCCAGGAACTTCACTAAAAGTTTACGACCGTTGGGGAAGAAGCGTTTATGAAAACGCGAATTACCAAAATGATTGGTCACCAATAGATTTAGTTGCTGGAACCTATTTTTATGTGCTAAGCCCTGGAGGAGATTATACAGGGGAACCAGAGAGTAAAACATTTACGCTTCTTAAATAAGAAAAGTTGCGCAGCTGTCGTCCTGAAATTGGTTGACAGTTTTTACTGAAGATGCATTAAAACCGAAGGGGATATCCTCTTCGGTTTTTTCATTTTTAAACGCCAATTCGGTCTATTATAATTGAAAGTATCAATTGTTTTCTTAATCAAGAGTTACCTTGCTATACCCTATAAAAAAGGGGGTCTGAAATACGAATCAGAAGTCAGGGCTCAAGAAACAGACAGCGTTAAAATTACAACCCAAAATCAGCTTATGTTTAAAACCCTCTCAAAAGTGTTTTAGCACTCAAATTTTTCCTTTTCAGGAGATGTCAATTGTTTGCTTAGTCCATAAGAAATGAATGTGATCCGATGCAATGCCTAAGGTCTATGGAAAACATTATGCTAAAAGTGCGATAGCTAACACCTCAGCTACTTTTTCAGAACAGATGAATCAGTTCTAGAAAAGCCCTTAGTGTTTTGCTATTTAGCGATATACTAGCTTCATTGATATAAAATTTAGAAGGGCAACAGTTAGCGCTGAAGTCTTTTACATGCTAACGGTAGTTCAATCAAATTGCACTAAGAAAGCAATGGTTATTGTAAATAAATATTCCTTAAAAATTAACTGCCAGTTGGACTGAAGTACGGATTATTATACCGCAGCAAGGAATAAAAAATATTGGTTGAATCATATCAGACAACCTAAAGCGCCTAGATGTTGTTATGCTTTTCGTTTGTTAAAGCACGGAACGTCAAAATGGGGGATTCATTTAAATAGAAACATGTAAAATAAAGCCACCTCAAAAAAATAGGAAGAAGTTGCAATAGGTTAATAAGGTGTATTTAATCTAGCGGCAACTAATGACACAACTATATCATTTTTAAAAAGGTTAGAAATGTTTTCTAACCAGTGAGCAATATAATACTTTTTTTATTTAGACAGCGTTGAGTTTCTATTCCCCTTAGCTGTCTAAATTGTCATCCAAAAAGTAACAGAATAATAGGTACCAATAATTTTGGCGCTTAATTGTTCTTTTCTACCTGTGAAAATACAGCCCGTTTATAACCTATACTTTAATCCTGTTGAATCTGCTAGGTTAATTCATAACGACTTTAATGATACCTTAATTTATTGTCAAGTTATTTTAGCACGACATTGTGCACTAAAAAGGGGGCTTTCTAATGAAAGCCCCCTTTTGGGATGCTATTGTTTTAATTTCCTATGCTTTTGTATCCAACAAATTTTTTGTTGCAATAGAAATTTCTTCATCAATATCTCCAAAGTGAGTTAAATAATCTTCTCGACTTCTTCTAATAACTTCTAGGGCTTCATCTTTACCATAAACATGAGTAATTTCAACTTTTGGAGAGCTCTCTCCAGGGATTCCTTTGTAAGTTAAGAAGTAATGTTTTATTCTTTTAATAATTGACTCTGGGCAATCCTTAATATCTTCCCATTTTTCATACGTTTCATCGCCTTTTAAGACTGCAATAATTTTATCATCAGCCTCGCCATCATCAATCATTCTAAAACCACCAATAGGAATAGCAGGAACAATGATATTTCCATGCGTAATGTTTCTTTCTGTTAATACACAGATATCTAAAGGGTCTTTGTCTCCATAAATTCCTGTTCGTCCTGTTTTTTCGTTGCAGTATTCACCAACTTTCTCAGCACAATAGGTTTGCGGTAAAAACCCATAAAGTGCAGGCACAATATTCGAAAACTTTTGAGGTCTGTCTACCTTAATGTAACCTGAGTCTTTGTCTATTTCGTACTTCACCAGATCACTCGGTGTCATTTCAATAAATGACATGACCTCTTGAGGTGCGTTTTCACCGAGATTTATTCCATGCCAAGGATGAGATTGATACCTATGTCCTAATTTTTTATGTAATTTATTTATTGCTTCGTCCATATCCTAATTAAATCTACGTGCTAACACAACTGTCTTCTTAATAAATTTTACTTTGCCGTTAACATCAAATAGTTGTACAAAAATAATATAAATACCTATTAGACCTATTTCATTTGCATCATTTATTCCATTCCAGCTAAAAGAGCCGACTTTGCCTAGGAGTTCATTTTGAATTAAACGTCTTACTAACCTTCCTTTTGCGTCATAAATCATAACATTAGCCACCCATGTTTCTTCGGAAAAGTGATAAGAGATCGTCACCACATCATCAAAACCATCATTGTCTGGAGAGAATGTTGTTGGTGACACAACGATTTCGCTTCCGTCATTTTTGGCTTTAAAATGTTGAGAATTTTCAAATCCAGGAGTCGCAAAATCATAAGTTTCCGCTGCAGAATGCCAATTTGTAGGGTCAGTTGATGCCCTGTCGTAATCAATCCGCTCTAATGAGACTCCCTGATCACTTTTGAGTAATTCAAAATGAAAGTCCTTTTGATAATGAAAGGCATCTATTACGCTGTTTAAATTGTTGATTAAGTAAACATCTCCTTCATCATTGCTGTAAGTTGGTAATTTTTCCATCTCTAAAAATGCACTTGTCTCTACCTTAAAATAATCATTTTCAACTCCTTGGGTATTTTTCGTTAAAAGGACAAACTCGCCTGGGAAAATTAGCTTTGGTTGATCGGTAAGGACTTTATAATTCGCAATACTATCATTTTCAAAGTTCGCTAAACTCCAACTTTGTAAATTGATAAATTTAGTTGAATTGTTATAAATCTCAACAAAATCATCACTCCCCGGAAACGGATTAAAAAGCACTTCATTCAATACAATATCTCCGAAATTGCCTTGTTCTGGTAAATAAAAATTTGCTGTATTCTCCTCCCCAATTGTATTTCCAAGACAATCATAAGCTCCCGTAATGGCAAGTGTGTATTCCACTTGAACAACGAGTTTTTCCGATAAGTGTAAGCGCACATTTTTGTGATCTAGCACTTGAATAGCACTTACAGAAAGTCCATTATCAAGCGTGTAAATTGCCGTCATAATTCCCTCCTGGTCAAGGGTTTCGTTAAACGAAATCAGAAGCGTAGAATCACTTGTTGCGCTAACTTTTGTAAGTGCTGGCCAATCATCATCGGTATTCATCCCAAAAGCTGTATTTTCTGCTCCAGGCGTTCCCCCAATCCATTTTGTTGAAGCAGTCCAATTTTCTGATGCTGCGCATGGATTGTTAGGATCTATCATTTCTAAACTCCATCCCCCATCTTTTTTATTCTCATCCCTATACCAAGAATCAAAATAGTGAACAGAATGGATCATTAGTGTATCTTTTGTATAAAGTGTAAGCTGATCTTCGGCATTATTTAAGCTAGGGAAATTATCCACCGCAATTACTTTTCCGAAAGGGATAAAATCATTTTCGGAACTTTTATCACAAATAATAACATGCGTTCTGGGCAGTATTTTACCGGCAGTAATTTGTTCCATACTTGTTAAATCTGAAATCCAACAATTGGCTAAATCGATCATTTTATTGGTGTTATTGTAAATCTCTAAATAATCTTCAGGTGGTAAGCCATTACTTGGCGAAGGATCTACAAACAGTTCATTAATAACAATTTCATACTTAGCAGGTGTTACTCCTATTCCAAAATCTATAGGAGTTGAAATTAAAGCATTTCCAGCACAGTCAATTGCTCCAAAAATTGTTACAGAATAAACAATAGAGGAATCTAGAAGTGTTGCCGTTGTTAAATCAACTCTTTGATTGTTGTTTGAAACGATAACTTTACTGATAGTCGTTCCATCGGAAAGGGTATAGCTTGCATTTGCCAAACTAAGACTGTCCATTGTTTCGGAAAAAAATACGGTTAATTGGGTTAAAGAAGTCGCTTGTACCGCAGCAATTTCTGGCGCTTGGGTATCGGGAGAATTGTCAAAAACGGAATTTTGTGTTCCTGGGCTTCCTCCATTGGGATTTGTCGAAGCACGCCAGTTGGCAGCATTGCTACAGGGGTGTTCAGGGTGAATGCGCTCTAAAGACCAACCCCCATCCGCTTTAACCTCATCTTGGTACCAACTTTTTTGATAGCTGACCATGTCCAATACATTGTTGTTGTCATCCATTAATGTCAAGCTATCTCCACCATTTGTTAGTGCAGCAAATGAAGAAAGGCCAATGACATCGCCATAAGGTTTAAAAAGTGCGGTATCGTTCACCCTACACAATAAAACGTAAGCGTTGGGTTGCAAAAGAAAATAGGGCAGCGTTTTCACCGTTGTGCTGTTTACAAATTTCCAATTGTGTAACACAAAAAGCGCATTGGTGTTATTGTAAAGTTCTACAAACTCTTTCGCTGGTAAATCTACTGAGGGGCTAGGATCTGCAAAAATTTCATTGATGATGACCGCTTCAAAAAATGGCACATTGATTCGCAAATAATTAAAGGCTTGGACACTGTTTAACAGGGCATTGCCCAGAGTGTCAGCTACAGTATGGGTTGTTAAATGATACTGCTGTCCATTTGTAAATGCGTTTTCAAAAGTTAAGTGAACAATTGACGGGTCTACAAGGTCTCGAAGGGATGAGTTGGGGTTTCCAATACCATGATCAACTGAATAGTTCATGAGATTTTGACAGGACAAGCTATCGATAGGTTCGTTAAAATAGAGGGCTAAATTATTGGCATTCAATACCACCACAGAATCCAATACTGGAGGAGTTGTGTCTTCAACATCCAAATGACCAACAACAATGTTGTCGAAGAAATGGCCATTTATTGGACTTGCAGCACCTGATTGGGTTATCGCAATTCCAAAATATCCAGAAGTGGTAATGGAGTGATCTACGATTGTACCAATCAAAACCAGTGTGCTTGTTGCGCCATCATCATAAAGCAAGGACCAATGGTCCTCCGCATCTCTTGTCACCCTCACATTAAAAGGATTGTTCGAAGAACTATTGATAACGCCATTAGGGCCATCAATTAAAATGATTGGTGATCCATCAACGACTTTATACAAGGAAATTTCATCAGGGGTTCCACCAATCCGAATAAAATAACCCTCATTTGGATTTGTTAAATCTGCGACATCAGCAATTAAGTAAACATCAGCATAATTAACCCCTGAAGTTCCAAATTGGAAATTAAAATAAAAGTCCCATTGGGCATTAAGGGCTAAATTTGAGGGGGTACTTAAATAATAATTTCCTGATGTTGGACTTTTGGAGTTTAACACATGACCTGTCACAGCGAACAAATTATTATCTCCTTCCCAAACGGGATTGCTTGTAAAATCTCCATCAGAAAAATCTTCAACAAATTGAGCATATCCCAATTGTGAGGCAAGTAGCAAACCAAAAAAAAGGGGTAGATGACTTCTCATCTTATAAACCTAAACCATTTTATTAAATTAGCATCGTACAAGAGCAGAGAAGTTAAATTGCGGAAGTTTATAGGGTTTAAAGGTTAATTTTCCATCTTTCACAAAATTTAATTTTACTTTTGTCAGGGAATATTCTTGAAGAAATCCGCAGGTATTGAGTGGATCACTATTGAGAGACTAGCAAATGTATAATTTTAATATCCTGAATTATGAAAGTAGCTTTAGTAGGTGCAACCGGAATGGTTGGAACGGTAATGTTAAAAGTTTTAGCGGAAAGGAATTTTCCCGTGACGGAGCTTATTCCTGTCGCATCTGAAAGATCGATTGGACAACAATTGGCCTTTAAAGGAAAAAACTACTCGATAGTTGATTTACAAACTGCTGTTGATCTAAAAGCTGATGTTGCCCTATTTTCTGCTGGTGGAGCAACGGCACTAGAATGGGCGCCAAAATTTGCCGCGGCTGGAACCACCGTAATTGACAACTCTTCGGCTTGGAGAATGAATCCCAGCAACAAGTTGATCGTTCCAGAAATTAATGCATCAATCTTGTCCGCTAAAGACAAAGTCATTTCAAATCCAAACTGTTCTACCATTCAAATGGTGATGGTGATGAATCCACTTCACAAAAAATACAAAATTAAAAGAGTCGTTGTTTCTACCTATCAATCCATAACGGGAACGGGGAAAAAAGCAGTGCAACAATTGGCCAACGAAAAAAATGGTGTTCGTGGCGAAATGGCCTATCCTTATCCCATAGCGCAAAACTGTTTGCCTCATTGTGATGTTTTTGAAGAAAATGGCTACACCAAAGAGGAAATGAAATTGGTAAACGAGCCTAAAAAAATTATGGGCAATGTTCACCTAAACATTACGGCTACTGCTGTTCGTGTTCCTGTTGTTGGAGGGCATTCGGAAGCATTGAATATTGAATTTGAAAACGACTTTGATTTAGCAGATATTCGTAAAATTTTACATGAATCGGAGGGCATTACCTTGCAAGATAATGTGGACACGAACACGTACCCAATGCCTATTTATGCGGCAGGTAAAGATGCTGTTTTTGTAGGAAGAATTAGAAGAGACGAATCTCAAAAAAGAACCTTAAACATGTGGGTAGTCACTGATAACCTAAGAAAAGGTGCGGCAACCAATGCGGTGCAAATTGCTGAATATTTAGCCGCAAATAATTTAATCTAACCTTTTGGCATTGAATTTGGTAAAGGAGGAGAGCTATCAACACTAAAATTAGAAACGATGAAACTTAACGCAATATTATCAGGATTAACATTGGTACTTTTTTGTACTGTAGGATTTTCACAAACAGGTAAAAGGCCAATACCAAGGAAAAAAAAGGTTGAAAAACATCAAGTAATTAAGCAACAAGTTGTTCCGCAACAAAAAATCAAAAAAGGCGTAAAATCTGGAGCGCTAACTAAAAAAGAAGCAGCGAAACTCCGGGCGCAACAGCAAAACATTGCAAAAACCAAACATGCGGCAAAAGCTGATGGTGTGGTGACAAAAAAAGAAAAAGCAGTGATCCACCAAAAGCAAAAAGCGGCCAAGCGAAACATTGCTCATAAGAAGCATAACAAAGTAAATAAGAAAAAATAAGTTTTATTTTTTAAGTACTAAAAAGTCCTGTTGCATTTTGTCGCAGGACTTTTTTT
>JAWUVT010000191.1:0-24024 GCA_034112225.1 Flavobacteriales bacterium
TTATTCAAGCCGATAATATTGTTTGTTGCTAGGCAGAAGGGGGAAGGGGGAAGTGGGAAGTTGGAAGTTGGAAGTTGGAAGTTTGAAGTGGTTAGTAGTTTTTTTCTAAACACCAAACACCAAACACCAAACATCAAAACATCAAAACATCAAAAATAAAAAGTACCGTTAAATTAAAAAATGAACCACCAACCACTCGGGGCGTTGTCGTTTTCTAATTTTGAAGAACATTTAAATGGATTTCAATGCAAATCAAAAAACATAAGAAATTAAAAGCAGCGTCATTATTAAACATAATGATCTATATTATTATTGCAGGAATAATTGTTGGTTTATCAGTATCACCACTTCAAAATATGGTAACTAAAGCCAAGCAATCTGAAGCAAAAAATGAGTTAGAAAGAATACATACGCTCCAAGAAATGTATCATTTAGAATATGCTAAATATTCTTCAGACCTCAAAACCATCGGCTATGAGCAAGGGAAATTGGTTACAGAAGAGGGCCGTGCACGCTATAAAATAGAAATTGTTGAAGCAGAAAATGGGACTTATACAGCCAGAGCAACTTGTGTAGAAGATTTTGACAACGATGGTGTTTTTAATAGCTGGGAAATCAATCAAGACCGAACAATTAAAGAAGCACAAGAAGATTAATGAATAGCGCATTACTTGCCATATTAATTCTTCTTTTAGCTGTTGTGGTGGCTCAAGATTTTAAAGATAGAGCCATCAGTTGGTTTTTAATCCCCTTACTTTTTATTGGTTTTATAGCCTACGGATTACTTCAAATTCATCCCCTAGAATTGTTGACCTATTTCGGAATTAATTTTATGTTGGTCGCCGTTAATTTGCTGTGTGTTACCCTGTTTATTTCGATGAAAGAAAAACGGATTACTAATATTTTAAAAAATTATTTAGGCCTGGGGGATGTGCTCTTCTTTTTGGTGCTTACCGTAGTTTTCTCGCCCTTTAATTTTATTTTTTTTTACTTAGGAAGTATCTTTTTAACAACTCTTGTTTATGGAGTGTTACAATTGATTAGCAAAGAAAAGCAGCGGCTAATCCCTTTAGCTGGAGTAATGAGTTTGCTACTTCTAGTGACCATAGTTGCAGAACAATTGATCCCCTCATTTCAATTTTACCAAGACCTTATTTTAAATTCGTGAGTACTTTAGATGCCATATCATTAACTGCAGAAATGCAACAAACCATTTCTACCGACCAAGCTTGGCATTATCACATTGTTCCTAAGTCGATTGATACTGAAACGTTTGTTTTTTATGCCGATGAGGAAAAAATGAATTCCAGCTTGGGAGATGAGTTAGAGATGATTTTTGGATTAAACATCAAAATTGTAGCCGCGTCATCAGCTCAAATTACCAAAACATTAGGGAAGTATTACCGAGTCACCTATAAAAACAAAACGGCAGAAACCGTCAATTTTGAGGGAACCAACTCTGATGATTTTGTTGTTCAATTGATTGTTGAAGCAGACCACTTAGGCAGTAGTGATATTCATATAGAACGTTATGAAGATCGGTGTAGAGTTCGTTTGAGAATAGATGGAAAATTAATTGAAAAGTATGTCATCCATAAAGCCGATTATCCTGCTTTAGTCAACAAATTAAAGATTAAAGCCAATTTAGACATTGCAGAAAAACGTTTGCCACAAGATGGTAGAATTTCTTTTGAAAATACAGGCAATAAATTCGACATAAGAGTTTCCCTATTGCCCACTTTACATGGCGAAAAAGTGGTGATGCGTTTATTAAGTAAAGATGCAACCAATATTGATATTAAAGAATTAGGCTTAGATGAAAAACAACTCAAAGACTATAGAGAAGGGATTAAAAAACCCAACGGAATTATTTTGATTAGTGGCCCAACCGGTTCGGGAAAAACAACCAGTTTGTATGCCACCTTAAAAATTTTAAACGAAGAAAAAACCAATGTTGTTACCGTTGAAGATCCTATAGAATATACCTTAGAAGGCATTAACCAAGTACAAGTAAAAGAAGACATCCGATTAACTTTTGCCTCTTCCCTAAGGTCATGTTTAAGACAAGATCCTGATGTAATTATGTTAGGAGAACTTAGAGATGGAGAAACGGCACAAATGGCAATAAAAGCGGCCTTAACAGGTCACCTAGTTTTGTCAACTATTCATACCAATTCTGCTTGGGGAACGGTTTCCAGATTAATCGATATGGGGGTTCCTTCCTACTTATTGGCCAATACCTTAAGCCTTTCCGTAGCACAGCGTTTAGTGAGAGTGTTATGTTCTAATTGTAAAAAACAAACCGCATTTGATAACAGTTTATTTCCAAGTAACTACCAGCCACCAAGAAAAGTAGCCTTACATTTTGAACCTGAAGGTTGTGAACAGTGCTACTATACTGGTTATAAAGGAAGAAAAGCAGTTTATGAAGTAATCCCGATTGATTACGAGTTTTCGGATGCGATAAAAAATGAAGACTTTAATATCAGAGAAAAATTGAAAGCAAAAGGAATTGACCAATTAATGGATAAAGCCTTTGAAATATTTGAAAATGGAGAAACATCTATAGATGAAGTATATGCCATGTTAATGAGTAACTATTAAAGGTTTCCTGAATAAATTGAATATGAATAGAATCGTTAAAATAATATCAATTGGCATTTGTTTGTTGATCAGCCTAAATGCAATGGCTCAAGACAGAATTCAACAGCTAGAGATTCAACTCCAATCGATGATCACTGAAGTCCCCGGACTGGAGGAGAATGTGGAAATGTCGGTCAGTGGAGTTTCTATTCAAGAATTTATGCGAGGAATAGCGGATGCTCACAAATTGAATATTAGTGTTGATCCAACGATTAATCAAAGTATCGTTAATAATTTTGCCAATGCAACGGTTTCTGATGTGTTACTTTTTGTCTGTAAAACATATCAGCTAAAGATCAATTTTATAGGAACGATAATGTCTCTCGTTAAGCACGAAACCCCTAAAAAGGAAGTCGTAAAAGCAATTAAAAAAGAGTTAGGGATTAATTATAATAAATCTACAAACGAATTAACATTAGATTTAAAAGCGGATACTTTAGCTGCAGTTGTAAAATCCATCACCAAAAAATCTAAAAAAAATGTAGTGATTGCTTCTGGTGTTAGCCAGCAACTAGTGAGTGTATACATTGAAAGTATGCCCTTTGAAAGTGCGTTGGAGAAATTTGGCGTAGCCAACAATTTGAGGATTACAAAAACAGAAGATAATTTTTATGTAATTAAGAATACAGAAGGAGTTGAAAACAATACCATTAAAAAAGGAAATCAAAAGAATTCAACCAGGAACCGAGGAAGTAAAAACAATAGGAACAACAACAAGAACAACGAAAATGACGAAGAATTTGAGCTGGAGGCCAAAAGTTTCCTTGATATTTCTTTGAGCGGAACAGCCGTTTCTATTGATGAAGTGATTGATGCAGTAGCCCAAGAGATTGGAATTGATTATTACTTTGTTTCAGAAGTAAAAGAGAAAGCTACCGTTCATGTAAAATCGACTTCGTTTAAAGAACTGTTAGAACACCTCTTTCAAGGAACAGATTTAACCTACCATTTAGAGGATGGAATTTACATTATTGGAGAACGAAAAACAGAAGGACTCCGAATGACTAAAGTCATTCAATTGCAATACCGTTCAGTAGAAACCGTAAATGAATACATTCCTGCTGACCTGAAGCAAGATGTAGATGTAAAAGAATTTTTAGACTTAAACAGTTTGATTTTAAGCGGATCTGAACCTCGAATTCAGGAAATAGAACACTTTATTAAAACCATTGACAAAGTGGTTCCCGTGGTTTTAATAGAGGTAATGCTTGTTGATTATTCTAATAGTAAAGCGAATAGTTTAGGAATGGAAGCAGGGTTAGGGAGTGAGCCAGCAGTAACTTCAGGGAAAATTTATCCAGAAGCGAACTTATCCTTAAGCAGTAGCTCCATCAACAATTTAATAGGAAACTTTAATGGGTATGGCATTTTAAATTTAGGGAAGGTAACCCCTAATTTTTATCTAAATATTAGTGCCTTAGAAACACAAGGCATTTTAAAAGTAAAATCAACACCAAAATTAGCTACACTAAATGGTCATGAGGCCACCATGACTATTGGAAATACGGAATACTATGTAGAAGAAAGAAATACCGTAACCGCCAATACCTCTACAACAAGTCAATCCAGTAGAACCTATAAATCCGTTACGGCAGATTTATCGGTGACCATAAAACCGTTGGTTTCTGGTGATGATCAAATTACGATGGAAATTTCTGTTTCCCAATCTGATTTTACCGCAAAAATAGAACCCAATGCACCTCCAGGTCAAGTTTCAAGAGATTTTACTTCTATGATTAGAGTGAAAAATCAAGAGATGATCTTATTAGGAGGATTAGAAGAAAAATCGATGCGAGAGTCAGGAAGAGGAGTTCCTTTTTTATCTCGTATACCCATCATTAAATGGTTTTTTAGTAGCCGAAGTCGAGAAAAATCAAAAACCAAATTGAACATCTTTATCAAACCAACAGTAATTTATTAAGTGTTAAATTTTTTAGATACATATAGTTTGATAAAAGGGCAGTCCGCTTTTGGTGTTGAAGTAATTTTTAATACAAAAGAGAGCTATACCTTAATCGCTGTAGAACTGAAATCCACCAAAGAAGGAATTGAGGTCGTTCAAAAATTGACAGACATTACATTAGAAGAATTGGCAAAAAAGAATGTCAAAAATATTCCACTCTATTTTTCTGTTGGCGGAAAAGGAGTAATTCATAAAAAAGTAAAGGCTGAAGATTCGGTAACCGATCAAGAATTAATAGGCCAAGTCTTTCCAAATGCTTCAATTAAAGATTTTTACCTCCAACGCTCAAAAATTCAAGATTTTGATTCTTGGATTTCAGTAATTAGAAAAGAGGTGTTAGATCAGTTCATGACACAGCTTGAAAAGATGAATTTATATGGCATTCAAATTTATTTAGGACCCTTTGCATTATCACCTATCCTTCCATATCTAGACAAAATAACTGTTTTAACCACTTCTCATGAATTGTTGATAGATAACAATACAATTATTCAAATCGATAGTGTTGGAAATGTATCAAATGGGGAGGAGTATAACATTGAAGGAGAGGTGATACATTCTCATGAGTTAATCGCTTTTGGATCAGCATTTAATCATTTTTTATCCGCAGTAAAATTAGTCCCGATCTTCTCCGAAAAGATCACTGAATTTAAAGAAGAATATTTCTATAGAAAGAAGTCCATTGTTGTTGGCGTTTCAATTGTTGCGTTCTTTTTTATGGTAGTGGTGAGTAACTTATTAATTGGACAGAGCTATGAGAAAACCCACAATGGGCTCCAATACCAAATGAATAGTAACAAACAGTTTGTAGAAGAATTACAGCTGTTGCAAAAAGAAGTGAAAATTAAAGAACAATTTATTCAAAACAGTGGTGTTGCAAGAGCCTCAAAAATAGCTTTTTATACCGATCAAATTGGAATCAGTATTCCAGAATCTATTCAATTGAATCAACTCTTTGTAAACCCATTAGCAAAAAGGGTGAACAAGGCTGAAGACATTAGTTTTACTTACAACAACATAAATATTAGAGGTACAGTAACCCGAAGTAGTGACTTAAATAATTGGATGAAAACACTCAAAGAATATGAATGGGTGGATGAGCTTCATATCATATCATTTATTCAAGACAATATGAAAACGGTTGGCGAATTTGAAATTGAAGTAATCATTAAGTAATTGAAAAATAAAATCACATACCAACAACGCCTATTGTATACCTTAATTGGTGCCGTAGTTTTTTCAATAGTAGTTTACAACATGGCGATCGCTAAAACAATAGATTTGGCGATTACCAATGCGGATTTTAGAACGCAAATTTCCAACAATAAAAATGCTCCAGCACAAATTTTAATAGCTAAAAAAAAAATAAAGCAGATTGAACAGTTAGTTGGAACGAACAGTAAAGTTGGAGATATAGATGTTCATCAAGCCTTATTAGAATCGGTCACCAAATTTATTCAGAAGAATGGATTGGTTTTGCAAGATTTTCCTCAACCCTATGAAAGCTTTAGTAATGGATACGTAACAAAAACCGCTCAATTAAGAGTTGAAGGAGGATTTGTTAAGCTCCTAAAATTAATAGATTTCCTAGAGAAGAACTACCACGTAGGAACAGTGGTTGCAGTAGATTTTAAAACAACCAAAGAATTAAGAACAAGAAAAAGAAAGTTAGCAGCAACGATATATATACAAAACGTAAAAACGGAAACAGATGAATAGAAAAGTGAAACACAGTTTGTTATTTTTAATTACCGGAATGTTATTTTGTTCGTGTGAAGATTTTATTGAATCTGATATTGAACACGAACCGATTCAACTTTTGGCTCCAGCAAATAACCTAACGACCATACAATTAACCCATACTTTTTGGTGGGATTTCGTGGATGGTGTTGAAGTTTATAACATGCAACTTGTAGAAGGCACATTTTCTTCAGCAATTAGGTTGGTACTCGATACAACAATTAGTAAGAATAAGTTCGATTTGACCCTCTCTCCAGGCTCCTTTCAATGGAGAGTTAGAGGACAGAACAATGGTGGAGATACGGATTACGCCACCTTTAATTTAATCATTGACAGTACCTTAGACATTAGCAGTTTACAAGTGGTTTTAACTAATCCTTCAACTAATTTTATTACCAACAGTACCAGTTTAGCATTCAGTTGGAGTGCGTTATTAAATGCCGATGATTACTTGGTGGAAGTGCATGAAGATACGTGGAGTGGAGCTGCCGCTTTTGGTCCACAAATAGCAGCGTCTACCAATTTATCCACTACTTTAGCTGAAGGAGTTTTTGTTTGGGGAGTTCAAGCAAGAAATACCACTTCAGCTACTTCAACCGCTTTTTCTACAAGAACATTAACCATTGATACCACAGCGCCCAATTCACCAAGCTTGGTTTCGCCATCAAACAACAGTACGGCAAATAATGGATACAACACATATACATGGACTCAAGGAGTAAATACCGGAACAATACTAACGGATCATATTTATTTTTATTCAGATGCATTAGGGGCTACACCATTTAAAGATGCCTCAACTACAGGGTTGTCTTATCAGGATTCTTTGGCTCCCGGAACCTATTATTGGGCTGTTGTTTCTACAGATGCAGCAACAAATGTTGGAGAATTTAGTGTGCTCAATAAAGTGATTATCCCCTAATTGGTAAACAAATGAAAAAGAAAAAAATACTATACATCATGTTGCCCGTAGTTATTCTGGTGTGGGGTTTTGTTGGCTATCAACTATTCTCCTCTTTTTTTACAAGCCCTAATTATGTTCAAGAGGAATTTAAATTGGAGGTAAATGTTGCAGAAATTGAAAAGGAAGTTTTTTTGATTGTAGCGAATTATAGAGATCCTTTTTTAGGGAAGAAGGCAAAATATAACATTAAAAAGACTTCAAAAGTAAGCCCAAAAAACACGAAAACTAGCCCGGTTAAAATAACAAAAAATTGGCCTGCCATCACTTACCTAGGAATGATAAAAAATAACAATTCAGAAAGAAGAGTAGGTATTGTTAAGGTGAATGGAAAAGAGTATTTAGTAAAAGAGAACGAAATCATTGAAAAAATCACTGTTTTATCAATGACGAAAAGTGAAGTTGTCATGCAGTTTCAAAAAGAAAAGAAAACGATAGTTAAATAACTGTTGATGCCAGCACTAATTATTGAAGCAGATAAGTACCTATAATTTTTAAGATATGAAGAATGTTATCCTTATAATTCTATTGCTATTTTCCATCACAAAAGGATGGACACAGAAAATAGAAGAAATTACACATCGAGAGGTCAATGTACATTTAAAAGACTCTTCAATAAAGGCCAACGTATTATTATCACTTGTGAAGAAGCTTCGTTTAAACTCCTCATCAACTTATTACTGGTATCATAATAATGCTATAAAAAGTAATCAAGGAGATTACAAGGGAATGCTTTTGGATGGAAACTATCAGGTAAGCACCAAAGATGGGGCGCTAATTACAAAAGGGGTTTTTAAAAAAGGAGCGAAAAATGGCGTCTGGAAAAGATGGAACCTTCAGGGGCAATTAATCGCTACTTTAACATGGAGGAAAGGAATAAAAAATGGAGCCTATGAAAATTATCAGAATGGAAGAATCATTGAGCAAGGAAGCTATGCTAAAAATAAACGCAACGGAACGTATCTAAAGTTTGAAAATGAAAAGAAAGTAGAAAAAAGAGCCTACAAAAAAGGGGGGTTACATGGCAAACAGGTTATTTATAAATCAGATACTGTATTTAGTGTAGCAACTTTTAAGAAAGGAATAGAAGTCGTTAAGGAAGTAAAAGAAAAGAAGAAAAAAGTCAAAGATATTTCTAGCGGTGCTGAGAAAGAGGAGGATGCAGCAAAAGAAAAATCGATAAATAAATTAGTGAAAAGGAAAATTCCTTTTTGGAAGAAGCAAAAAAATAAGGCTTCAAAAGAATCAAGTACCGCTGAAAAAAAGGAGCACGGAAAAGAAGTGAAAACAAACAAAAAAAATAAGGCAAAAAAAAATAAAAAAGAAACGGATGATTAGGGCAGGAGCATTAATATATGCACTTTTTTTAATTCTTGTTATTTCAATAATAAGTTCTTCTTTTATTTTGATTAACTATTACAACAGTGCCTTAGTACTTCAATCCTTAAAAAAGGAACAGCTTTATCGAGAGGTAAATTCAGGGATCAATTATGGATTATCCTTTCATCAAGAAATACCCATAAATGATAAAATTGAAGTTGACCTTTATTTGGATGAAAAATCTAAAGTGTTAATAGGCAAAAAACATTGGGGAGCTTTCTATATCTTATCTTCAGAGGCTACTTGGAAAAATAAAACAGTATCTAAATCGGTACTAATAGGAGCTAATATTAATGAAGGAGAACGTATTGCGTTGTATTTAGCAGATCAAAACAAGCCCCTTTCATTAACTGGAAAAACCCAAATTACAGGAAACTGTTATCTTCCAAAATCAGGCGTAAAAAGAGCTTACATTGAAGGAAAGAGTTTTGTAGGGAATAAATTAATTAATGGAATAAAGCTGAATAGTAATAAAACCTTACCAGCGATTAATGCCGAGTTGATTGCTGAAAATCAAAAAAACTTTACCCCAAATGAATCCCTTACAGATAGCTTAATGGATTTTGAGCTTTTTGAAGAACAAGATACGATTGTCAACTCTTTTTCCAACAAAACCTTGGTGTTGTATTCTCCATCCATTATAGAACTCTCCAACAAAGTGATCGCGGGGAATGTGATCATTAAATCCGACAAGGGAATAGTGGTCAATGCATCAACCCAACTTTCCAATACCATTTTGTATGCAAAAGGAATTGTGTTGAACGAAAATGTAGAAGGAAATATGCAATTGTTTGCAAAAGATTCTATTCTTATTGCCGACAATTGTCAACTCAACTATCCGAGTGTTGTTGCCCTACTTGGTAAAGGAAATACTGCCTTTTCTCGAAGAATAATTTGCGAGGAGGGCATCACTATTAAAGGGGTTGTTTTTTTATATAATGAAAATTTTGACAGAAAAAATCAAGCGATTGTTGCTGTTGGAAAAGGAACGAAAATTACTGGACAGGTCTACTCATCTGAATTATTAGAATTAAAAGGAGAAATAGTAGGCGGTGCTTATTGTCAAAAAATTCTACTCAAAACACCCTCCTCAGTTTATGAAAATCACCTGATGGATGCAGTTATTAATCGGGACGAACTTTCGGATTCCTTTGTTGGAGTTCCATTAACAGAAACCATTAAAAACCAACGAATTATAAAGTGGATCAATTGAATACTAAAATAAAAGCATTTTCAATCATCGAATCTATGGTAGCCTTGGTTATTGTTGTGCTGATGTTTAGCCTATCGGCAATGGTATTTGCCAATGTAGCCTCAACAGGAAGTACACGAGAAAAGCAAGATGCCTACATGCTTGTAAAATTAATGAGAAATGAAACCTTCAAGAATCAACGGTTTATTGACGAGGTGGTAGTCCTTAAAAATATAACCATAGAAAAGACTCTCCTGGATTATCAGCGAACGGATAATCTGAAGATACTGCAGATCAAAGCCATTAAAAATGAAAAGCAATTGTTTGAAACTAAAGAAATAATAAGTGTAGCGCAAGAATGAAGTTAAAAGCATTTTCATTAATAGAAATCGTTGTTGCGCTATTCCTCTCGGCAATCGTCATCAGTGCTGTTTATTCAGGATATGTTTTTACGCATCAGCAGTTTTTTAAATTTGCGTCCATTAAAACAGAAATTAGCAATTATTACAAACTCTCAGAAGTGCTCCATCGAGAGTTTGAAATGTCTCAAAGAGTTTTAAAAACAGGTGAGCGAAGAATCGCTATAGAACAAATGAATCAAACCATAAACTACCACTTTGATCAAGATTTTATTGTAAGAGCGATTAAAGAACAAACAGACACCTTCTTTTTTAAGGTGGAAGGATTAGAAATTATTGGGTTCAATATTAAAAATGAGGTGGTGCTAGAGCATTTACGTATAAACTTAAACGAAGAGCGTACCTTGTCATTCACTAAAACTTACGGAGCAATCCTACAAATAGAAAAGGAAGATGGGAATAGTTATTAAAAACAAAACTCAAGCACAAGAAAAAGTGGTGAAAAAAACTCCTGAAAAGGGACTTTTTGCAACTCTTTTAAATCAAGAGATTAGCTTTAATAAAAGTTTTCCTGACAAAAAGAAAGAACAGTTTTATGCTGAAATAAGTCTCTTGCTGTCTGCAGGAACTGACATCAAAACAGCGCTAGAATTAATTGTTGACGAAACCGAAAAAGAGAAAGATCGTCTCCTCTTAGAGGGGATAAAAAATGATATTATTAACGGGCTAAGTTTTTCGGAAGCTCTAAAGAAAACAGAAAAATTCACAGAATATGAATATTATTCTTTAAAAGTAGGGGAGGAGACCTCCCGGGTAGATCTTGTTTTATCAGATTTAGCCCTTTTCTTTAAACAGAAAGTCGCCCAGAAAAGAAAAATTACAAGCACACTTTCTTACCCAATTTTCTTATTGGTAGCCTCCTTTGGAATGGTTATTTTCTTATTGAAATTCTTAGTCCCCATGTTTGAAGGTATTTTAACCTCTTTTGGAAAAAAGTTGCCAGCACTTACACAGTTTGTTGTAGATGCTTCAGATGCTGTAGGAGAATACTTTTTACTCTTTCTTTTCTTTTTTGTCGGGATCTTTTTCTTGATTTATTCCCACCGAAAAAAAGAATGGTTTAGAAAGTTTACAGCCCTCGTTATTTTAAAATTACCGGTAGTAGGACCCATGGCACAAAAGATCTATTTAACACGTTTCTGTCACTCCATGAATTTATTGATTAGTGCAAAAAACCCACTCTTAAGTTCCATTGGATTAGTGAAAAAAATGATTGACTATTATCCCATTCAAAGTGCTTTAACAGTTGTTGAAGAGGATATTATGCACGGAAAATTGTTAAACGAAAGCATGAGAGGTTTTCCAATTTTTCCTAAAAAAATGATAGCGCTAATTAAAGTCGCAGAAGAAGTCAACAAATTGGATGTTATTTTTCAAAGTTTAGATGAACAATATTCCAAAGAATTAGACTATCAATCCGAAGTGTTTGGAAAGTTGTTGGAGCCCTTTATCATTGTGTTTATTAGCTTTATTGTTGGGTTTATTGTTGTGGCCATGTATTTGCCGATGATAGAAATTAATACAGGTCTATTTTAAGCAATTGTATTCTTTTTGCAATTATTTTCACGAAATAGCTTTTAGGAAATAAAGTGTTATTAAGTTTTTTTTTTGAGCAAATAGTAACTTCCTAGGGGGAGATTCTGTTTGTTTTTTAACATAAATAAACTTTTTTTAGTAAATAATAAAAATCAAGACCAAGTATAATTTAATGTTATAGCTTAACTACTTGAAGCTGAAAAAAGAATAGTTTAAGTTTATATTTTTTTAATAAGCGCGTTTATAACAACTAATTTCTATTAAAAATGTTGAAGATTAAAAAAATAAAAAATGAAGTATTGGACTCGAAGCCAGTTTTAAAAACAGTTGTTGAGAACCAAATAGCTTTAGAAAAATATCTTCAAAAAATCATCAAATCAAACCAAGTTAAAACGGTTACCGTAAATAGTGCCTCAACAATTGACTTTATATCCATTAATGACATTGTTTATTGTCGTTCAGATTCTTCATATACTACAATTATTCTTTTCAATAAAAAAATGTTAACATCATCAAAACAATTAAAAGAATTTGAAGAATTATTCATTTATGAAAATTTTATAAGAATAAGTAAGAGTCTTTTAATAAATACCAAGCAGATACAATCGTATAATAAAAGAACGGGACAAGTGACCATGAAAGGAAATACAGTGTTGGAAGTCTCCAGAAGGAAGAAGGCAGATTTTTTGACCATTATTCTTCAATAAGAAGTGAAATAGATTGACAAAACCAGACTTGTAGCAAGCACAAATGAAACGATAAAGTAACAATTATTTAAAGGAGACTAAGTGCTTATTTTTTGGGCATGTTTTTCCATTTTTAGAAAAGAAGGACTTATTGAGGCCTTTCTTTTAAAGGAGTTTGCAGTTGGTGTAGCGCATGTAGCAAAAATTAAAGAACACTTCGTGATCAATTCCAATAGATGTTTTGGCTAAACTCAAAAAATCAACACTAAAAAAGGATACCTTTGAACTGGTCAATAAAAACCTTGTTGAGTGCATAATTGCGCTAGCAGCAAGCGTAAGAAAGTTGAAACAATACTAGCATTATGAAAAAAGAAAATCAAATCAAATGTCCAAATTGTGGAACAGGAATAGATGTTCAAGACATTTTATCACATCAATTAGAAGATGAAATAAAATTGAAATACCAAGCTCAACTCGCAGAAGAGAAAAATAAATACGAGGCTGAAGAAGCGAAACTCAAACAAGCGAAGTTGGCTTTTGAACAAAAAAAGAAACAAGAAAACGAATTGTTTCAAGAACGTTTAGAAAGTCAACTAAAAACAGAGAAAAAAGCGATTGAAGAGAAGTTGAAAATTAAAATTAAAGAAGAACAATCTGAACAGTTTGAAGCCTTACAAAAGGAACTGAATGAAAAGTCTGAGCAAGTTAAAGAACTTAATCGTTCTAAAGCAGAAATAGAAAAGTTGAAGCGTGAAAAAGGAGAATTGAAAGAAGCTGCCGAAGCCCATGCGCAAAAAAAATTAAACGAAACGTTAATTTTAGAAAAGGAAAAAATAAGAAAATCAGAAGAAGAAAAAAACGAATTGCGGTTTAAAGAAGTCCTCAATCAGTTAGAAGTCCAAAAGAAATTGGCGGATGAGATGAAGCGAAAGCATGAACAAGGATCTATGCAACTGCAAGGTGAGGTTCAAGAATTAGCCATTGAAGAATGGTTAGCCACTCAATTTCCATTAGATACGATTGATGAAATAAAGAAAGGAGCCAGAGGAGGCGATTGTTTACAATACGTCAATACCCGATCGATGCAAAATTGTGGAACAATTTATTACGAGAGCAAAAGAACCAAAGATTTTCAGCCCACTTGGATAGAAAAATTTAAAATGGACATTAGAGATAAAGGCGCAACTATTGGCGTTCTAGTAACTGAAGTAATGCCCTCTGACATGGATAGAATGGGCTTAAAAGATGGCATTTGGATTTGTAACTATGAAGAGTTTAAAGGCCTTTGTGCAGTGCTCAGAGAATCTATCGTTCAATTAAGTACAGCCGTTAGTTCACAAGAAAATAAAGGCGATAAAATGGAAATGCTGTATACTTTTTTAACTGGAAACACTTTTAGAATGCAAGTGGAAGCAATTGTTGAAGGGTTTACCCAAATGAAAGCTGATTTAGAAAGCGAAAAACGTTCGATGCAACGGATTTGGAAACAAAGAGATAAACAGATCGAGAAAGTAATTACCAACACCATTGACATGTATGGCTCTATTAAAGGAATTGCAGGGAATGCCGTTCAATCGGTTAAAGCATTAGAATTACCCGGTGATGATGCTGATGATGAATTAGCTTTTGACCAGGAATAAATTATCAAAAAAAAAGAATGGATAACAGCGCTAATTTGCATTCATGACCACATTTACTCAAAATATATTTTTAACTAAAAAAGAAACCCTAAGTTGTAGCGTTTGTAAAAATCGGGTGCAATTGGGACAAGCATATGTTGCTGAAACAGAAAACCATAAAGGCACCTGTTTCTCGTGTTCTCCATTTGTTAAAGCAGCTTTTTTAGCGCCAGGAAATGCAGCATTAACCAGGCGATCAAAAAAGCATTCGGCTTACTGTGGGGTGCTATTTTACTGGAATAAAAGGCGGAAAAGATTTGAGCGTAAAGGACAATATGTGGAAACCAAAGCAATTGCAATGGCAGAAATTGAATGTGAAGAGGATGCCGCAAAAAGAGCATTAAAAAATGCCAAAGCTGCAGTGGTTAGTGCTGAACTCGATAAAATTTATATCCTTGAATTCTCTAAAGCCATTCGAACACTTTATCCAAACTGTCCCAAAAACAGAGAAAATGCCATTGCCCAACATGCTTGTGAAAAACACAGTGGCAGAGTTGGTAGAACAGCCAATGCGAAACAGTTTGATAAAGCAATGATCGATTTAGCTGTAGAAGCACATATCAGACATCAAGAAACCGATTATGACCGTCAATTTAACACCGGTAAAACCAAACGTTTAATTCGGAAAAACGTAAAGCAAGACATTACAAAGGTGTTGCAAAGATGGAGTAAAATAAAACCTGAAATAATTCCTAATTGAAAAGCAAATGAACTGTCCTTGTGGAAATTCAAAAAAATATGCAGCGTGTTGTCAACTCGCACACCAATCCCATAAAACAGTAAAAACTGCAGCGCAGTTAATGCGTTCTCGATATACTGCTTTTGTGCTGGCTGATGGTGACTATTTAATGGAATCTCATCACCAAGATACTCGCCCAATAAAAGAGCTAGAGAATATTGTGGCGTGGGCAAAATCTGTTGAATGGATCGCATTAACAATTACTTCAAAAACAAAAGGACTAGAAAATGATATGGAAGGCACCGTAGCATTTAAAGCTTCTTTTAAAGAAAAGGGTCAACTTTCATCCATTGACGAACATTCTAAGTTTGTGAAAGAAAACGGGTGTTGGTATTACTTAGGGTTTGCATAAAAATGAAAGAGTTCAACGCATACTGAAATCCCCTGGCACTGCAACCCAACTCATACCCTGCGAGAACCATACCAATCCGTTACATTTAGAAGCCACGGCAACCTGATCGTGATGCTTAAATACGGGGTTGGAGCTAAGGAAGAAAATGGTTGCCACCTCAATAAAAAAAACAAAACGTAAAGCAACATCATAAAGTTGGACGACTACGATTTCTTTTTTAGAGCCTTTGATTTTGCTCAGTATGACAAAATAAAACGTGCAATTACCAGTAGTCATTAATTACTCGCAGAAGTAAACCCCACTAATCGATCAAAGTTGTCATTGATTTGTCTGTAGTATACTAAAATAGAATAGTTGTTTTTAGTCTCATAGTGAGAACCTTCAACAACAGAAATATCACCGGTGTTTTTAGACCCGTCTTTAACAAAACAATACAAGTAATTGTAATAGCCCTGTTTCAAGAGTACTTCTTTCGTGTATTGTTGATGGATTGTATCATAAGCTAATTTAAGTTCTTCATTGAACTTCCAATCACAAAATTTACCAAACAAATAAAGATTACCATCTTTAAGAGGAGGAGAGTAGGGAAGTGTAAAATGCACCTTAACATAATCAGCTTCTATTTCACTATGCTCACCTTCGTTTCGTTTGATTAAAAAGTTACCATTCAAATCAGTAATAGAAGAGTATTGTTTAAACGACCTTCTTTCATCGTTTAATAAATATACATGCTGTAGTTTATCAAAAATGTTAAACTTTATTTCCTTTACTCGAATGGTATTGTATCGAAGACTCTTTAAATCAAATGCTCTAAACTCATTGTTGGCATCAAAAACATTTTCACCATTATTAAAATCATAATTCAGTTCCGTATCCTTTATATATTTGGGTTGTAACCCTGTGATGGCATTATCCCAACGGTAGTTCTGCATTAAAACAACATTCAACCTGCCAAAAGGATCTTTTAGATCGTAGTCATTGTGGTTAATTTTAAAATCAACCTCTTGTCTAAAATAACTCTCATTCACATCTGTAGCTCTTTTAATATCCATACTTATACTCACCTGATTTTCATAAACCATAAATCTTTTGGTGAGGACCGGATGTTTTTTATCATTGATTTTAGAGACCATTAAAACATAATTCCCTGACTTGGTAAGCCTCATGTTTTCATTGGGAAACGTAAGCTCATAATGTGTATAGTAGACATCTGTGTTACTAGAAAATTCAAAGTTGAAGATTTCATCCTCAAAAAATCCCTCAAGATATTCGTTTTGCTCTAAATCAGAAGGTTCCCAATTGGCATCACAATGAATTACGGTGTAGTTGTAGATACTGCTTTCTCGTCTTAAATCGTCAAAGCTTAATTGGATTGATTCATTTCCTTTTATATTGAAGATCGGATAACTCATTTGAGAAGTCAAATGGTGCAATAAAACGGTCTTTATGCTGTCATCATAAATGTAATCCTCATAGCGAATGTGATTTTCTACCGCATAATCCTCCTCATTGTTAATATCTTGTTGAGCACTACAGATAAAAAATACAGTACCTAAAATAAATGTGTAAAATGTAAAAACCTTTGTAAAAGAGGAGCTCATGAGAATTAATTTAGTTATCAAAAATACGATATTGAACTATGTAAATTTAGGACCAATCTAAAATGTTATAAATTCTTGAACATTTGTTTTGAAATAGCATTCAATTTGATACTTTTGTGGTCTTAGTCCACATAAAAAAGATATATGTCAAAAGACGTAAAAATTCGAAAAGGTGTAAACATTAAGTTAAAAGGCGTTGCCGAGAAACTATATGCTGATCCTGCTTCTACATCTGATGTTGTAATAAAACCTACTGATTTTCCAGGATTAACCCCAAAGTTGTCCGTAAAAGTTGGTGATAAAGTGAAAGCTGGATCACCTCTCTTCTTCAATAAGGAAATTGATCGGGTGATGTTTACTTCTCCAATAAGCGGAGAGGTTGCAGAAATTACAAGAGGAGAGAAAAGAAGAATATTAGAAGTGAAGGTAAAAGCTGACGGAGCAAATACATTCGAAACTTTTAAGCAGGGAGACCCTGCAAACATGTCCAAAGAAGATGTTCTAGCGACCATGTTGAAAAGTGGAGTATGGCCATTTATTCGCCAAAGACCTTTTGATATTATTGCCAATCCTATGGTTACGCCAAAAGCAATTCATGTAACGGCTTTTGATTCTGCACCTTTAGCACCAGACTTCGGCTTTGTTGCACACGGACAAGCAAAAATATTACAAGTTGGTTTAGATGCGTTAGCAAAACTAACCTCAGGAACAGTTCATTTAAACATTACAGGAAACTCGAATGCGGATGATGCATTTAGTGGCGCTAAAAATGTTCAAATCAATAAAATTTCAGGGCCGCATCCAGCAGGTAATGTTGGAATTCAAATGCACCACATTGATCCAATTAATAAAGGAGAAGTGGTTTGGACTTTAAACGCCTTAGAGGTGTTAACCATTGGTAAATTGTTTAAAGAAGGAAAGTTTGATGCTTCAAGAACAATTACGCTCGCAGGCTCTAAAATCACTACTCCTAAATATGTTAAAACGATACTAGGTGCAAGTATTTCAGGCCTTCTGAAAGGAAACTTAGAAGAAGGCGCTCGGATCATCAGCGGTAATCCTTTAACAGGTACTCAGGTTCAAGAAAATGGACATTTAGGATTTTACAATTATCAAGTAACGGCAATTCCAGCAGGTGGGGAGCCAAGGTTTTTAGGTTGGTTGCCTTTCTTTGGATTTAATGGTTTTAGTTTGTCAAGAACTTCATTCTCCTTTTTATCTCCAAATAAAGAAAGAGATTTAGATGCCAATATCAATGGCGAAGAAAGAGCTTTTGTAATGGCTGGTCAATACGAAAAATACTTTCCTATGGATATTTTTCCTGTTCACTTGGTAAAATCTATGATCTATAAAGACATTGATTTAATGGAAAACTTAGGCATCTACGAAGTAGCTCCTGAAGATTTTGCATTGTGTGAGTATGCTTGTACCTCTAAAATAGAAACCCAAAAGATTGTAAGAGAGGCATTAGATTTAGTACGTAAAGAAACAAGTTAGTAATTGAACAATTAAATAATGTAGCCATTCACTAATTGTTACATTGATCTATTGACAAATTGATACATTAAATAAATGAAAGCATTAGAAGAATTTATGCAAAAAATGAAGCCGAAGAGCGATGGGAAATTTCCTATAGCTCATTCGGTTTGGGATGGTACTTATACCTTCCTGTTTGTTCCTGGGCACACGAACAAAAATGGAGTTCACATTAGAGACAGTGTGGATTTAAAAAGAACAATGATTATTGTTGTATTGGCTTTAATTCCTTGTTTATTATTTGGAATGTTTAACGTTGGTCATCAGCACTTTTTAGCAATCGGAGATTGTTTAGCTGCAGATTGTGCTTGCGATTTGTTTTGGGATAAATTTTTATTCGGAGCAATGAAAGTGCTTCCTTTAGTAATTATCTCTTATGGGGTAGGGTTAGGAATCGAATTTGTATTTGCTGCAATTAACAGACATCCAATTCAAGAAGGCTTTTTAGTTTCAGGAATGTTAATTCCTTTAATTGTACCCGTGGATATTCCTTGGGCGATGTTGGCTGTAGCAGTTGCTTTTGCGGTTATATTAGGTAAAGAGGTTTTTGGTGGTACAGGAATGAATGTTTTGAATGTTGCGTTAGTAACCAGAGCATTTTTATTCTTTGCTTATCCAACAAAAATGTCTGGAGACAAAGTTTGGATTGATACTTCATTAGAAAAAGGACAAGTATTAATTGATGGATACTCTGGGGCAACACCTATGGGGAATGCAGCGAATGGAGTGATGGATAAGATGCCTTCACTTATGGAATTAGTTGTTGGATTGATTCCTGGTTCTATTGGTGAAACCTCAATAATTGCGATTGGTTTAGGTGCAATTTTATTATTAGTTACTGGTATAGCTAGTTGGAGAATTATGTTGTCTACCTTTATTGGTGGTTTTCTAATGTGTTTAATCTTTAATGCAGTAGCTGGAGATAATCTATTTATGGCAATGCCACCACTAAGTCAATTGGCTATGGGAGGTTTTGCTTTTGGGTTAGTCTTTATGGCTACCGATCCGGTAACAGGAACACAAACAAATTCAGGCAAATGGGTATATGGTCTCTTAATTGGAATTCTTGCCATTTTAATTCGAGTAGCAAACCCTGCTTATCCTGAAGGAATGATGTTAGCCATACTAATAGGAAATGTATGTGCACCATTAATTGATCACGTAGTGATTGGTTCAAATATTAAGAAAAGATTAACACGAGTTAAAACAGCATAAGTTATGGCTATAGATAGAGATAGTAACGTATATACAATTGTTTTTGCTACCGTAATGGTAATTATAGTCGGAGGTTTGTTAGCTTTTATAGCATCAAGTTTAAAGCCGCTTCAAAAAGCAAATGAAACCAATGAGAAAATGCAAAACATTTTGCAAGCGATTGGTTTAGAAGAAATGCGAGAGCTTCAGAGAGATGAGGCAGGAGCAAAGTTTAATGATTTTGTGAAAAGAAGAGTCACCATCAATTACAAAGGAGAAATCTTAAGTGATAAAACTTCTGAAGATGCAATTGACCCTCAAGATAAGTTAGATGCTTTTAATATTGATTTGAGAAAAGAGTATTCAAGATTTGTTAAGCCGATTTTAAGAGCGAACAAAGGAAATGAAAAAGCAATGGCTTCTGCTTTAAGTCAATCTGAAGATATTCACTTTCCAATTTTTGTTTGTGAGGATAATGGAAAAACGATTTATGTACTTTCGGCAAGTGGAAAAGGACTTTGGGATGATATCTGGGGTTACATTGGCTTAAGTGATGATTTAGCAACGATCAACGGAACTGTATTTGATCATAAAGGGGAAACCGCTGGTTTAGGGTCTAAAATCAACGAAGCTTGGTTTGAAGATCAATTTATTGGAAAGACCACTTCAGAAGGCGGAAAGTTTATTCCAATAATAGTAAGAAAGCCAGGAAACGATTTAAATAACCATCAAGTAGATGGAATTAGTGGGGCAACATTTACAGGAGTTGGAGTAAATGAAATGTTAGGAAGAAGTATGGAAGTGTATTATAACTTCTTTAAAAATAATTCAGAATTTTCTAAATAAGCTATTTTAAAGCTAAAGTTATGAGTGAAGAAAAAAAATCAGAACCATTATTCTCAAAGAAGAATAAAGCGTTAATTACAAATCCATTAAATACAATTAACCCTGTTACTATTCAGGTGTTGGGTATTTGTTCTGCATTAGCAGTAACCGTACAAATGGACAATGCAATTATTATGTCATTGGCAGTAACTGCCGTTTTAATTGTTGGAAATGTATTGGTCTCTTTAATGAGAAATATTATTCCTGGTAAGATTAGAATTATCGTACAGTTAGTAATTGTTGCTTCCCTAGTAATTATTGTCGATCAGGTATTAAAGGCATACGTTTATGATGTCGCGAAAAAGCTATCCATATTTGTTGGGTTAATTATTACCAACTGTATTATTATGGGACGTTTGGAGGCATTTGCTTTAGGGAACAAATCTTGGGCATCTGCCTTGGATGGTTTAGGGAATGGAATCGGATACGGATTAGTATTAGTTATTGTTGCTTTCTTTAAAGAGTTACTGGGGTCAGGAACATTAACTATTCCAGGCTTTGAAAAATTTGAAATATTTGGGAATGCTACTGATATGACAGGTTTGTATGCAATGGACTATATGAATAATGGATTAATGTTATTGCCACCATCCTCCTTATTTTTGGTTGCAGTTTACATCTGGATTCAGAAAGCAAGAAACCCTGAATTAATAGAAAATTAGATTTTAAGAACTCGATAAATTTTAAAAAATGGAATACTTAAATATATTTATAAAAAGTGCTTTTATTGACAATATGGTTTTCACCTTCTTTTTTGGAATGTGTTCCTATTTGGCAGTATCAAAGACTGTAAAAACAGCAGTTGGATTAGGTTCTGCAGTAATCTTTGTCTTAGTAGTCACCACTCCAATTAACTATTTATTAGAAACGCTTGTTTTACAAGAAGGAGCTTTAGCATGGTTAGGTGATGAGTATGCAACAATGGATTTAAGCTTTTTAAGCTTTATTATGTTTATTGCAGTAATTGCTTCTATTGTTCAGTTGGTAGAAATGTTAGTAGAGAAATTCTCTCCAGCATTATATGGAGCATTAGGAATATTTTTACCCTTAATTGCAGTAAACTGTGCCATTTTAGGTGCCGCATTATTTATGCAACAAAAGCAATTTGCGAACATAGGTCAAGCTACTGTTTACGGATTAGGTTCTGGTTTCGGTTGGTTTATTGCCATTGTATTAATTGCAGCAATTAGAGAGAAAATTAAATACTCTCACATTCCAGGTCCAATGAGAGGAGTAGGAATGGCATTTTTATTAACAGGTCTTATGGGATTAGCTTTCTTAGGATTTTTAGGATTTGAACTTTAACATTGAAGTGACTAGTTAAGCGTGACTAGTTAAGAGATAAATTACAAATAAAATAATAACTAGTTACGATTTCCTTTTCACTAATAACTAAATTAAAAAAATGGATATTCAATTAATAATGATCGCAATAATCGCATTCTTTGTGGTTGTAATAATACTAACAAGTGTCTTGTTATTTGCTAAGGCTAAATTAATGCCTTCAGGTAAAATTACCATTACCATTAATGGAGATAAAAAATTAGAAGTAAAGGGTGGAGATACCCTTTTAAATACCTTAAGTAGTCAAGGTATATTCTTACCATCTGCTTGTGGTGGTGGGGGAACATGCTCTCAATGTATCTGTCAGGTGCACGAAGGTGGTGGATCTATTTTACCAACTGAAGAACCTTCTTTTTCTAGAAAAGAGATTGCAACCAATCATAGATTAGGATGTCAAGTGAAGGTGAAGGAAAATATGGAAGTTGAAGTTGAAGAAGAAATCTTAGGAATTAAAGAATTTAAAGCGAAGGTTGTTTCTAACTATAATGTGGCCACTTACATTAAAGAGTTTATTGTTGAAGTTCCTGAAGATATGAACTACAAGGCTGGAGGATACATTCAAATTAATGTTCCAGCTTGTACCATTAAGTTTTCTGACATGGATGTGAAAGCACATCCTTTAGATCACCCAGGAGAACCAGATAAGTTCGAAAAAGATTGGGCTGAAGGTGGATTTGCCATTAGAAACTTAGTCATGAAAAATGATGAAGAAGTGATTAGAGCCTACTCTATGGCTTCTTATCCTGCAGAAGGAAGAAAGATTATGCTAAACGTAAGAGTTGCCGCACCACCTTGGGATAGAGATAAGAACGCTTGGATGGATGTAAACCCTGGAGTTGTTTCATCTTATATCTTTAACCAAAAAGAAGGAGATGAAGTAACGATTTCTGGACCTTACGGTGAATTCTTTATTCATGAATCTGAAGCGGAGATGTTGTATGTTGGTGGTGGAGCTGGAATGGCACCTATGCGTTCTCACTTATACGAGTTGTTTAAGACTTTGAAGACCGGAAGAACAGTTACTTATTGGTACGGTGGACGATCTAAAGCTGAATTGTTTTACATCCACTATTTTAGAGATTTAGAAAAAGACTTCCCTAACTTTAAGTTTTTCTTAGTATTATCCGATGCAATAGAATCTGATAACTGGGTCAACAAAAAAGACGTTAACGATCCTAATGGAGATGGTTTTAGTGGATTTGTTCATCAAGTTGTTATTGATGAATACTTAAATACACATGAAGCACCTGAGGATATTGAATTGTATTTCTGTGGACCACCTATGATGAATGTTTGCGTTCAGAAAATGGGAGAAGATTTTGGTATTCCAGATGAAAACATCAGATTTGATGATTTTGGTGGATAATCAGAATTCAAAATTAATTGTAAAGCCTTATCAACTGATAAGGCTTTTTTTTATGCCCTATTTTTATGATAATGGAGTAAGAAAATTATTGAAACATCTAAGTAGTTAAAATTAACAAAAATATTGTATTCCGTTAAAAAAAACAAACTTAGCTTTATTTTGGCAACCTTTGTCGTTGATTTTCGTTTGTTAGTAGGACTTTTGATGTTGTATTTATTTACTTCCAATTCAATTGTTGTACCATCTCAAACTAATTTTATTATGATAACGATCAAACTATTACTTCACAGATTTCTTCTAAGCTGTATTCTTATTCTTTTGGGTATGAATGTTCAAGCACAAGGGGCTATTTCTACTATTGGAAAAGATTTTTGGTTAGGGTTTATGAATAATTACGATGGACTTTCTGAGGAAAGAGCGTTGCAATTAATAATTACCGGTTCAACTGCGACAACCGGAACTGTTTCTGTTCCCTTGCAAGGTTGGGATACCACATTTACGATTACCCCCAATACTACAACAACAGTAACTATTCCTAATAACATCGCAGAGCATTTTGCTGATGATGTGGTTGATACACGTGCTGTTCATGTTGAGACGCTAGATGACGTGAGTTTATTCGCTATCAATTCTGGTAAATATAGTGCTGATGGAACAATAGTCTATCCAGTAAAATATTTAGGATCAGATTATATGATTAGTTCATTTGCAGGTACTAATTACGGGATAGTTACGCTAGAATCAGAGTTTTTAATTGTTGCAACTGCAGATGCTACACAAATTGAAATTACTCCAACTTCAACTACTG
>JAWUVT010000192.1:0-14553 GCA_034112225.1 Flavobacteriales bacterium
GCGCCTAAAGTAAAGCCAGTAGTATCCCATTCAACTTCCCAAGAAGTAGCAGAACCACCTTCAGTCCAAGCTAAATCAGCACTAGATAATGTAATGTTTGAAGCAGTTAAAGACGTAGGAGCAAAACAACTTACAGTAGTTGTAAATGTGTAAGGTCCAACCCATGCACTAGAGTCAGGAGCAGTACAAATAGCTCTAACGTAATAGTCATAATTAGTTGCAGGTGATAATGTTGATAAATTGTGTGGGTTAGTTCCTGTAACTAAAGCAGTTCCAGTTCCTTGACCAAAACCAACTATACCCCATTCAATTTCCCAAGAAGTAGCTGAACCATTTTCTGTCCAAACTAAATCAGCAGAAGTTGCCGTAATAGCACTTGCCGTTAATCCATCCGGAAGTGGACAAGCTGGAGGAGCTACTGAAGTAATAGTTGGAGAAGATATACACCAACCCCATCCCCAAGTACTAGAAGACTCATAGAAAAATCGGTATTTAAAACCACTTAATTGAGTCGCTGTAAAATTCAAAATATCTAAGTCTGCACTAACGATATCTGAACCAGCAATTGCAGCACAATAACTAGATGTAGAATTACTATTGTCAAGAATACCTTCCCAAGTAGCCCAAACGCCACCGTCAGCATCAAAATACTCTAAACGAAGTTGATCACCTAGATTATAATTATAATTGTAACTAACATTAAGAAGCGTTTCTCCAGCGCTATGCGCAGCTGCAAGATCTATAATAGGAGATTCTGCCATTATAGTATCCGTACTTGGACTCCCTGCTGCGTCATCATCAAAACTAAAATTTGTTGTTAGTGTTGGATCACTCAATAGGGCGCCTGGGGTATAATTACCAGAAAGCGTCCAGCCAGCATTAGGCCATGTCGCTGCCTGGTTTAAAACTTGTGCATTAGTTTGCCAGCCAAAAGCTGTAAGAACTAACGCAGAAATTAGCGTTGTAATTTTTTTCATATGGTTTAGTTTAAGATTAATAGTGCAACAAAATTACGAAAAACAGGCCATTTGCAGACTTATATATTGTTTTTAGAATAATTTCAAAACATATTATCTCAAAAATGCTCGACGAGCACTTGATTTTTATCTACCAATACGTTTGTAATTTTTAAGTTGTGCAAATAAATGTGCTTATTGAACCAGATTATCATTAGACTTTAGCACAATGTTGTTAAAAAAACAACTTTTTTGGGAATTTTGGTAAAAAATAATTGATTTATGTTGAGTTTTTACTAAAAAAACGACAATATGCTACTAAATCGAGACATAAAAAAGAAAAAGAAGATGATTTTTAACTTAAAAAGACACGTTTAACTCTTGGAGAATAAGAAGTTAGTATTTCGTATGGAATCGTACCTATTCTTTTTGCCATTTCAGAGATGGTATTCTGAGCACTAAAAATAAAGGCATCATCCCCTTCCTGACAATTAATTCCTGTAACGTCAAGCATTACCATATCCATACAAACGTTTCCTATGATGGGTGCTTTTTTGTTGTTCACCATCATTTCCCAATTGGCATTACTCAATTTTCTACTTAACCCATCTGCATAGCCAACAGGTATTGTAGCAATTTTCAGTGCTTCTTGAGCTACCCCCACTCTTCCGTAACCAATGGTTTCCCCTTTTTTGAGGTGTTTGATTTGAGCAATTTTTGATTTTAAGGTGCTCACAGATTTTAATTCTTGTTGAACCATTGGCTCTGAACAAACTCCATAGAGACCAATACCCAAACGAACCATGTCAAATTGAAAAGCATTATAGTTAATGATGCCATTAGAATTTAAAACATGTTGTTCAATAGGGTAATTAAAATGAGCAGCAATAGATGCAGACATCTCTTCATATTTTTTAAGTTGACCCAAGGTAAAATCATTGTGTACTAAATCATCTGAGGCTGCCAAATGAGAAAAAATGCTTTCAATTTTCAGAAAAGGGTGTTGCTTTAATAGTTGGATCAATTCAGGAATTTCTTTTTCATCAAAACCTAAACGGTGCATTCCTGTATCAATTTTTAAACTGATAACAATGGGCTTAGAATTGTCAAGAGTATCCATCAATTTTTGGATTGAAAAAAGAGAAAATAAGGCAGGGGTTAAGTCGTATTCTTGAACCAAATCAAAACTTTCAACTTCTGGTTTCATAACCATAATGGGCATTTTAATTCCCGCTTTTCTGAGTTCAATTCCTTCATAAGTATTGGCTACCCCAAGGTATTGCACCCCATGGTCTTCAAATAGCTTGGCCACATCATAAGTTCCTAACCCATAAGAGAAAGCCTTAACCATAGCCATTATCTTGGTTTTAGGATGGAGGAGTTTTCTAAAATAATTGAGGTTATCAACCAGATTATTCATGTTAATCTCTAGGGTGGTATCGTAAATTAATGGTTTAATGGGCGTCCTTTTATAGCGTGGTTAAAACAGTTCCTGCACAAAGGTTCGTATTCATCTACTTCTCCCAATACGACAAGCGCCTCTTGTTCAATTTTTCGGTGAGAATGGTTGGCTAAATTTCCACAATGCATACAAATAGCATGCAACTTCGTTACATATTCTGCCTTTGCCATAATTGCTGGCATCGGGCCAAAAGGGTTGCCTTTAAAATCCATATCTAATCCTGCAACAATCACTCGTACACCTCCGTCTGCGAGTTGTTTACATACCGAAACTAAACCTTCATCAAAGAACTGAGCTTCATCAATTCCAACCACATCAATTCCATTGGCTAAAATGGGAATATTAGCAGAAGAAGGAACTGGAGTGGAATGGATTTCATTTGAATCATGCGAAACAACCATTTCATCATCATATCGAGTGTCAACTCCAGGTTTAAAGATTTCAACCTGTTGTTTCGCAAATTTAGCCCTCTTCATTCTGCGGATCAATTCTTCTGTTTTTCCAGAAAACATAGAACCTGAGATGACCTCTATCCAGCCTTTTTTTTTATTCGAATCGATATTGTTTTCAAGAAACATTAGTTAATTTTAAGCGGTGTAAGCGATAAAACTTTTTTTGTTAGTTTTATAGAAGCTAGAATTAATAGTAAGATTATAAGTTTCGAAGTTATGGAAATTGGACACATACGCAAAGAGTTAACAGAATTATTAGATAATATTGTAGAACATTCTAACAAATATGCTGAAGACAGAACAATTCCGTCCTTAGAAGTGAGTGTTGTACTTACCAAAATTAATCGGCTACACGAAAGGATGGCCGTGCTCAAGTACTTGTTGGAAGAGCAAGAAAAAGAAGCAAAACATCAGCGTCAACTCGCAAGGGCTCTTAAAACAAAAACTGTAATTGAGCAAGATGAACCTTTAAGTGTCGAAGAATCAACACCTGAAAATCTTAGTATTGAGAAGCCACCAATTGTAGTTGCGCCGGAAGTAGATGAAGCTATTGAAGATAATACCATTGTGGAGAAAGAAACCGTTGAGGAATTGGTACAAGCAAAAGTTGCCAGCTTATTTAATGTGTTAACCTTAAATGACCGGTATTTATATGCCAATGAGTTGTTTAACAAAGACATGAGCACCTTTAATGAATTGGTAAAAGCAATTGATACTTGTCCCTCATTTTATGAAGCTCAAAAATTATACGTTTCTCTAGATTGGGAGATAGACAATGAACATGTACTCTCATTTACGAGTTTGGTTGAACGTAGATTTTCGTCATGAGTAAGTTTTTGCTGCTTTTTAGTGTGCTTCTTTCTATCTCTAGCTTTGCTCAAGATATAGCGCATGCGCGAAAGGTTGTAGACACCCTGACCTCACCTTATTTTTCAGGGAGAGGAGCTGCAAATCAAGGAGAAAAGAAAGCTGCCGACTATATTGCTTCAGTATACCAATCAATTGGACTACAGAAATTTAACAACACTTATTTTCAAACATTTACTTCTCCAATCAATACAATTATTGGAGCGCTATCTGTTCAGTTGGATAAAGAGCCATTAATTGCAGGAAAAGATTATCTTGTGGATGCTGCTTCAGGAAAAATTTCAGGAACATTTCAATTGGTGTGGTATACCAAAGAGAATGTTCCCTCTAAAAAGCAACTTAAAAAGTTAATAAAAAAAGATTTTTTTCACAACAAGTTTATTATTGTTGATGAGGAGGGTGTTGAGGAGGGGGCAGAAGTTTTTCAAATCTTAAGACAAAATGCTGTTGAGGCTTCTGGAGTCATATTTTTAGAAAAAAAGTTAACACAACACCTCTCTAAAACAAATAAGGAATATGGCATTCTACATATTTTAAGAGATAAAATAAGTACGAATCATACGACTATTACATTAACGATACCCCAAGAATTTCTCCCTAATTATCAGTCACAAAATGTGATCGGATCTATCAAAGGCACACAACACCCAGATTCTTTTATTGTGCTTTCTGCGCATTACGATCATTTGGGTAGAATGGGAGATTCTGTTTATTTCCCTGGAGCGAATGATAATGCAAGTGGAGTGGCAATGCTGTTAAATATGGCCAGTCATTATATGGAAAATCCACCTAAAAAAAGTGTTGTATTTATTGCTTTTGGAGCCGAAGAGATCGGGTTAGTAGGGTCTAAGTATTTTGTGGAGCACCCATTAGTTTCTTTACACCAAATCAACTTTGTTTTTAATATGGATTTAATGGGAACTGGGATTGAAGGCGCAATGATTGTAAACGGAAGAGTGTTTGAAACTCATTTTGAAAAGTTGAAAAAGATAAATGAGAAGAACGGGTACCTTGTTCAACTTAAAAAGCGAGGCAAAGCGGCAAATAGTGATCATTATTGGTTTTCCGAAAAAGGGATTCCTGCATTTTTCATCTATTTAATGGGAGGGATAACAGCTTACCATGACATTTATGACCTTGCCGAAACCTTACCACTCACTAAATTTGAAGATAGTTTTCGTTTAATCACCGATTTTTTAAATGATTTGTAATTAGTTTTGCACTCTAAAGAAAAAAACATGAAGACGAAAACACCAGCACAATCATTAGCCGTAACAACAAAAGTTGTATTACCAAATGACACCAATATGTTAGATAACCTTTACGGAGGTAATCTTTTGCATTGGATGGATAACATTGCGGCAATATCTGCTCATAGGCATTGTAAAAGAGTTGTGGTTACAGCGTCCGTTAATCATGTTGAGTTTAGAATACCTATTGAATTAGGATCCATTGTAACAATGGAAGCAAAGGTCTCTAGGGCTTTTAATTCTTCGATGGAAGTTTTTATTGATGTTTATGTAGAGAATCCGATTACAGGAAAGCAGGTAAAAAGTAATGAAGCAATATACACGTTTGTTGCAGTAGATCAGAATGGAAGTGCTATTGCTGTGCCTCAGATTAATCCTGAAAGTGAAATTGAAAAAGAACGGTATGAAGCGGCTCTTCGAAGAAAACAATTAAGTTTAATCTTAGCCGGAAAAATGAAGCCAGAAGAAGCTACAGCACTTAAAGCCTTGTTTTCTTAATTAGAATTATCTTTCATTTACACTTAGAAAAAGTAGGGGTATAGATTTAGGCTTCAACATTCAGTTCTTTTCGTGAGAAGAAAAACGGCTCAGGGAACCCCTTAAGCCGCCATTGCTTGTATTCCTTGTGTAGCAATTGATCTCTGTTTCAGTTTTATTAAACAGCGATCTCTCGATTCTTCGTTCTCCCTCCTTTTTTTAACGAAAAAAAGCTCGCTGTTTGCTTCTATTGCTTCAGCCCCATTTATATGTATTTTATTGTGGGCTTTTAAATTCGTTACAGCAACAGCGATAATGCCTTCCACTTTAATTTATTTTAAGAAAAATTCAAACTCTTACGACTGTAGGAGATTCTCCGATCCAATTCCAGAAGACGCTTCTGTGGGCATGAAAACACCCTCTTTTGGGAATAGGATTTGGGCCAGTTTTGCAATTGAGGTGTTCCATGATTTTTTATACTCACTTTGTAGATTTTCTTTTTTTACGCGTCTTCTTTTTCCCTGAGTTCCATTTTTTTGTCATAAAAAAAGCCCGTAACAACTAATTGTTACAGGCTTTAGGTACTTGAAATCCTATTGCTTCTTTTTTAAGTTATGCTCTTTTTTTTGAACACTACGTCCTTTTGCTACTTTTTGTTTTTGGTGAATGATAGCTTTTTGTTTTTTGGTAACAACGTGATTAGTTTTTGCCGAATAGTTATTTTTTACACTGTTTTTTTGTAGGATCTTTAATTTTTTTGCCTCCTGTTTAGTAAGCTTTCCAGCTTTTACCTTTGGCTTATTTTTTTGCTGCTGAAGCGCGTATTTTTGATTGACTTGAGGCTTTTGATTGGCTTGATGTTTTTGTCGGGCTGGTGTTTTAGCGGTTTGAGAAAACCCTACAGTACAAAAAAGTACGAATGTTAATCCAGATAATAATGCGTTAAGTTTCATAGGCTCTAATTTTAGTGGTTATTAGATTTCAGCTTAGTCAAATTCAATGCCAATACGTTAAATTAACTTCTTTGCGACTAAGTATTCTGCAATTTGAACAGCATTAGTTGCGGCACCTTTTCTTAAGTTATCAGTGACCACCCACATGTTTAGCGTGTTGGGTTGAGATTCATCTTTTCTAATTCTTCCCACAAAAACCGCATCTTTTCCTTCGGCATAAATGGGCATTGGGTAGGTGTTAGTGTCTATATTGTCTTGCACAGTAATGCCGTCAGTTTCGTGTAAAATTTTACGAACTTCCCCTAAATCAAAATCGTTTTCAAACTCAATGTTGATTGATTCGGAATGGCCTCCAACAACAGGTACTCTTACCGCTGTTGCTGTAATGTTAAGGCCAACATCTCCCATAATTTTTTTAGGCTCATTCACTAATTTCATTTCCTCTTTAGTGTAGCCGTTGTCCTCAAAAACATCACAATGTGGGATACAATTTTGAGCGATCGGGTAAGGATAAGCCATTTCTCCACTAATTCCGTTTTTTTCATTCTCTAATTGTTGAACTGCTTTTACCCCCGTTCCAGTTATGGATTGATACGTAGAAACCACGACTCTTTTAATGCGGTATCTTTTATGCAATGGACTCATTACCATTACCATTTGAATGGTAGAACAATTGGGATTCGAAATTATTTTGTCCTCAGAAGTTAAAATAGAAGCATTAATTTCTGGAACAATTAATTTATGACTTGGATTCATTCTCCAAGCAGAAGAATTATCAATTACTGTAGTTCCGGCTGCAGCAAATTTTGGTGCCCACTCTAAAGAAGTAGTTCCTCCAGCAGAAAAAATAGCGACATCAGCTTTCATCGCTACCGAGGTCTCTAAGTTAACTACGCTATAGTTTTTCCCTTTAAACTCCAATTGTTTTCCAACGGAGTTTTCAGAAGCGACAGGGATAAGCTCCGTTACCGGAAAATCCCTTTCTGCTAAAACTTTTAACATTACAGTCCCAACCATCCCGGTTGCGCCAACTACAGCTACTTTCATAATTTATGATCTAAAAATTAAACATTTGGTCGCCTCTCAATAGAGCGCTACAACACCTTAGTAATTCGTTCACAAAAGTAAAATTAAATTTTGTGAAAGATGAAATATAAGCGGTTAAACCGTGTAAATTTTATGCGCGCTCACGAAGTTGTTCCTGAGCTAGAATAAGTTAATATTTTATGCTAAATTTAAATATGAGAAGACAAATGATCGTTTTTTTTGCATGGATACTTATCCCCCAATTTGGTTACAATCAATTTGTTGACCATTTTTCTGATGGAGATTTTACGAACAATCCAGTCTGGACAGGAGATACTCATTTGTTTGCTGTTACAGCGAACAAGTTAAATTCCCAAAGTCTAACTTCAGGTACTTATTACTTAAGTACTCCCTCGAATTTAGCCCTTAATGCGCAATGGGATTTTTATTTTAATATGCAATTTGGAACTTCAGGAGTCAATTATATTGATGTTTATCTTCTTTCCGATGTCGCTGATTTAACAACTCCAAATGCTGGTTATTTTGTTCGAATTGGAGGAAGCTCTGATAAGATTTCTTTGTATAAAATAGTGGGTGGAACTGAAACCATTTTAATTGATGGCCCTAATGGCGTTATCAATAGCTCTTCGAACAACCCTTTTGACGTGAGGGTGACAAGAGATGCAGAGGACAATTGGACCTTGTTTTATGATGATGGAGCTGCCAGCACACTGGTTTCGATTGGTACCCTAATGGACAATTCAATTGCAATTGGGGGCTATTTTGGAATTGTAATAAAGCAATCTGGTGCAGCAAGTGTTGTCAATGGGCACTTCTTCGATAATTTTGTTCTTGCCTCTTTGGGTGGCGCAGACGTCTCTCCCCCAACAATTGATTCTGTGCTTGTTCTGAACACCAATAATTTGGCGATCTATTTTAATGAGCCAGTGCGTTTATCCTCCAGCCAAAATCAAATAAATTATGCTGTTGATCATGGAATCGGAAGCCCCAACTTTGCAGTTCGAGATGTGGTAGACCCAACAATCGTTCACTTAACTTTTGCCACCGCATTTACAAATGGGCATCACTATAATTTAACAACGAATAGTGTTGCGGATACACTCGGAAATGCTCTTGGAAGCAGTGTAGAATCCTTTGCTTATTTGCGAATTATTACGCCAAATTTTGAAGAGGTCATTCTCAATGAAATTTTTGCAGACCCAAGCCCTACTCTAGGTTTACCAACGAAAGAGTTTGTAGAACTTTACAACACCACCAGCAATCTCTTTGTTTTGAACAACTGGAAATTTGTAAACAGTACTGCGGTAAAAACACTGCCCAATTTTTATTTACAACCCAACAGCTATGTTATTTTATGTGACCGTAATGATACTGCTCTCTACACTCCTTATGGCGATGTAATTGGCTTGTCTTCTTTTACTGCATTAATAAATGGAGGCGATAGTTTAACCTTACTGGATAACAACAATAATGTGTTGGACATCGTAAATTATGAGATCAGCTGGTATCAAGATGCCATTAAAGCTGCTGGCGGTTGGACTTTAGAGCGTGTAAACCCATCTCACCCTTGCACGAATGCAGCAAACTGGAGCGCTTCGGAAAATCCAACAGGAGGAACTCCAGGAGTACAAAATTCCATTTTTGAGATGACTCCTGATACGCAGTCACCTCAGATAGATACTGTACATGTTATTTCGCTAACCCACTTAGCAATATTTTTTACTGAAATTATGGACAGTACAAGTTTGGCTCATGCAAGCTATACCATTTCAGGGTTAAGTTCAGTTTCGGGAATTACAGTTCAATCAAGCAGAACAGAAGTCTTGTTAAGTTTAGCTCCAGCGATAGATTCTTTAACTTTTTATACCTTAACAATTAGTGGGGCAACAGATTGTTCAGGAAATAATTTAACGCCAGATTCTATCCTTTTTAGTAAAGGCTTAGTAGATGTAATTCCTCCACAATTTGATTCTTTAATGGCAATTGACGAGCACAATTTGGCGATCTATTTTAATGAGCCAGTGCATTTATCCTCCAGCCAAAATCAAATGAATTATGCTGTTGATCATGGAATCGGAAGCCCCAACTTTGCAGTTCGAGATGTGGTAGACCCAACAATCGTTCACTTAACTTTTGCCACCGCATTTACAAATGGGCAGCACTATAATTTAACAACAAATAGTGTAGCGGATACACTTGGAAATGCTCTTGGAAACAGTGTTGATCCCTTTGCTTATTTGCGAATTATTGCGCCAAATTTTGAAGAAGTCATTCTCAATGAGATTTTTGCAGACCCAAGCCCTGCTGTTGATTTACCTGCGAAGGAGTTTGTAGAACTTTACAACAACACCAACAATCTCTTTGTATTGAACAACTGGAAATTTGTAAACAGTACTGCGGTAAAAACGCTCCCCAATTTTTATTTACAACCCAACAGCTATGTTATTTTATGTGACCTTAATGATACCGCTCTTTACACTCCTTATGGCGATGTAATTGGCTTGTCTTCTTTTACTGCATTAACAAATGGAGGCGATAGTTTAACCTTACTGGATAACAACAATAATGTGTTGGACATGGTAAATTATGAGATCAGCTGGTATCAAGATGCCATTAAAGCTACTGGCGGTTGGACTTTAGAGCGTGTAAACCCATCTCACCCTTGCACGAATGCCGCAAACTGGAGCGCTTCGGAAAATTTAACAGGAGGAACTCCAGGAGTACAAAATTCCGTTTTTGATAACTCCCCGGATGTTCAAGGGCCAGTCCTTATTTCTGCAACCCCTTTTAGTAACAATCAACTTACTATTTTAATGAGCGAGCCTATGGATAGTGCGAGTTTAATGAATGCCGTTTTTGGGATTTCTAATGGCGTGACCATCAGTAATGTGTTTGTTGCAAACGATTATCAAAGGGTTGATCTCACAACGACGACACCATTAGATGCATCAATAGTTTATGCGCTAACCATTACCGGAGCTATTGACTGTGCAGGAAATGGCTTAATTCAAAATACAATCAATTTTGGGATAGGAGCTATACCCTCTAGCTATGAAGTGGTAATCAATGAGCTCTTTGCAGACCCTTTGCCAAGTAATGGTTTGCCGACTGAAGATTATTTAGAACTTTACAATAGGACCACTAAAATTCTTGATTTGTCCAATTGTTGGATTTCAGATTTAACCAGTAGAGCTCAAATTAGTGCAGGTAAAATATTGCCTGGAGAATATGTTATTCTTTGTGATAAGAGCTTCGAAAATGATTTTATGCCTTTCGGAAAAGTAATTGCTGTGCATCATTTTCCTTCTTTAAATAATACGGAAGATCAAATTACCCTCTACACAGAAGATTCGCTAGTCATCCATTCTGTCCATTATACGAATTCTTGGTATAGAGATGACACCAAAAAAGAGGGCGGATGGAGTTTAGAAATGATAGACCCTAACAACCCTTGCCAAGAGTCAGAAAATTGGATGGCTTCCACCAATTGGATTGGAGGAACACCTGGAACAGAAAATACAGCTTTTGGGAATAATACGGATCTTGATTTACCAACGCTTACCAAGGCCAGTGCAACAAGTGACTCTACGCTTCTGGTTTCCTTTAATGAAAACCTGGATCGTGAAGGAATGTTGGTCGCAATTTACACCATTGATCAAGGGCTATCTGTAAGTGCTATTCAACTTATTGACACTAAAAATGTGCACTTACACTTCTCCTCCAAAATGGGTGTTCAAGTAAAATACACGCTTACGGTTACTGGGGCTTATGATTGCCTTGGAAATACTATTGGCAATGATAATACCGCAACATTTGCTTTACCAGAACAAGGTTCTTTAGGAGATGTTGTTATTAATGAAGTGCTTTTTAATCCGTTTACAGGGAGTGATGATTTTGTTGAGATTTATAACAATTCAACTAAATTTATCAACTTACAAAATTGGAGTTTAGCCAATTTAGAAAGTGATAGTATTGCGAATTATAAAACGCTAACCGATCAACCAAAGCTAATCTTCCCAGGTGAGTTTGTGGTCTTAACGAAAAATGCAGAAGGAGTAGAAACTGATTATTTTAAGGCCGTGAGAACCGCATTTTTACAACTAGAAAGTTTACCAACTTATAGCAATGATGAAGGGGAGGTTTACTTAATCAACAATTTAAATCGCGTAGTAGATGCATTTCATTATCAGGAAGACTTGCATTTTGAATTACTTAAGAGTAAGAAGGGAGTCTCTTTAGAGCGGATAGATTACGACAGGCCTTCAAGTGACCCCACAAATTGGCATTCTGCAGCTGAAGCAGTTGGTTTTGCTACACCTGGGTTTGAGAATTCTCAATATTTTAAAGCCAATAATGGCGGAGGAGAAATCGTAGTGTCCCCAGAAACCTTTTCTCCGGATAATGACGGTTGGGATGATGTGGTTACGATTTCCTATCATTTTTCAAGTGAAGGCTTTGTTGCCAATGTCCTTATTTATGATGCAAAAGGGAGATTAGTTAAGCGTTTAATTCAAAATGAACTCTTAGGAAGACTAGGGGCTTTTAGTTGGGATGGAATAAATGATGCAAATGAAATCGTTCCAATAGGTATTTATATTATTTTTGTACATGTATTTGATGTTGACGGCAAGGTAAAATCAGTTAAGAAAACCGTTGTCTTGGCAGGTAGATTTAATTAAGATATGGACGAAGCGATAAAGAAATTATATAAAAAATTAGGACATAGGTACCAATCTCATCCTTGGCATGGAATTAATATCGGTGAAAATGCACCCGAAGAGGTGATGTCCTTTATTGAAATGACACCAAGTGATTTAGTAAAGTATGAAATAGACAAAGATTCAGGATACATTAAGGTCGACAGACCTCAAAAGTTTTCGAATATTGTTCCTGCACTTTATGGGTTTTTACCTCAAACGTATTGTGCTGAAAAAGTAGGCGAATACTGCGACCAAAAAACAGGACGTACAGGGATTTATGGAGATAAAGATCCTTTAGATATCTGTGTGTTAACAGAAAGAAACATTACCCATGGGAACATCATCGTTCCTGCCATTCCAATTGGTGGATTTAGAATGATTGATGATGGAGAAGCGGATGATAAAATTATTGCCGTTTTAAAAGGCGATGAAACTTATGAACAGTGGGAAGATATTAAGGATTGCCCAAAGTCAATTATAAAAAGAGTAAAACATTACTTCTTAACCTACAAAGGAATTCCTGGAGAGAGCTCTCCAAAAGTAGAAATTACACACGTTTACGGTAAAGAAGAAGCCATGGAAGTGATTAGACGAAGTCAAGAAGATTATTTAACTCACTTTGGAGATATTGAGGAAGAAATTTCATTGGCAACAAAAAATTTGTTAGCCTCAAAAGCTTAGGAGATTAAAAAAATACGGCATTATTTAGGTTAAGGTCTTCTGCAATTCTTATTGTAATTAACGTTGAATCAACTGAAAGCTTGTGACTAAAAAAGGGTGTAAATTGTAAGCGTATAAGGACCAAAAAAATGGTTTTGTTCCTGAAACATACGCTATAAATGTCATACTTGTGTCCAAGATATTTAGATGGAGGGAGAATAGATCCATCGATAATATGGGAGAAATGGTTAAGCAACAAATAGGCCTAAATACAATGGGCTAAGATGTAGGTTTGCCCTAAGACCCCTCGTGTAAAATTAAGTTACATCCGCTAACACCAACTTCTAAAGAGTCTTGTAAAGTTATTTTTTAAATGGATAAAACTTTCGAGTTGTGTTCTTCAAAGAGACACTCCCTAAAAAAGTTACTAAAGTACTGCGTAAGAAATGAGACCAATTTTCGCTATAAAGATGGATTGAAGAGCTCCTGTCAAAAGGATATAGATGACTTGCAATCTTTAGTGATGGAAGAAAAGGATACGCATATTTTTTTTGCAATTCCAATTCAGAGGTCTTCACCTCATCTCAGCGATTCTTAGCAGGTCTATTTCAAATAACCCTACTATGTTCTATTGTGCGAAAAAAGCTTTTAGCGATGTTTAAATGGACAGCTAAAGAGTGGTTTTGATGGGGATTTAAATGAGATCAAGACCAAAAGTTGTGCAATTTAGGTGGTTAGCAAAAAATCGTTGTTTCTAACACTTCTTAAATGAATCCTAAAACTTATACTGCATTAATTAAATTAGTGAAGGACGAACTGTTGATCCCGAAAATTAAGTACTAAAAAAGATAAGAAGTGATCTCTTTCGCAGGAAGATTGGGGTCCAGACACCTTAAGCTTCCAATAACCAATAGTAAAGACCCATTGCTACAAAAAACCACATTTCTGCGTCTGGATTAGCTTCGCTAAACTTCGTTTCATACCCGGTTTTATGCTGAGATTCTCCGACATCCAAGAAAAAATAAATAGAATGAGTTGCTGTTTCCAACCCATTTTATTTGAATAAGGTGATTGATCGCTTTTTTTGACTCTCCTATTGATCATTATGTTCTTCTACTCCACAACTTGTGGGATTGATCCTTTAAATGATGGATTCTATAGCTAGAAACTTTTTTAATGAAAGAACAACAACATAGAAACAGGATGAAACGATGACACTCATAAACGCCTGAGAATTGCTTACAGAGGCTTAAGAAGTAATTTGCCGTTTATAACTTGGTATGACGATATGGAATTAAACGGCCTAAACTTAATCTATTCAGCCAAAAATAAGGGCATAAAAAAGAGGCTCGAAAAATCAAGCCTCTTTATTGTTGTGTTTTTTACTTAAAGATTAATTAAATATTGTAATGGAGCTATTAATTGGAGCTATATCATCTGTATTTCCTGGCGTTAAAATGAAGAAATAGGTTCCGTCTGATAAATTGGTTGGAGACCAATCATTTTGATAGTTGTTATTTTCATAAATTTTTTGTCCCCACCTGCTAAAGACAACTAATACACTTCCGGGAAACTCTTCTAGTCCCTCAAAATATAAAGCATCGTTCTCACCATCTCCATTTGGAGTGAAAACATTGGGAGAACTAATTTCACATGCTCTTGTAGAAAAATTTGAAATCGCTGTTTCTGAGTTACAGAGTCCAGTTACGATAACCTCATAATTATTAGA
>JAWUVT010000193.1:0-8362 GCA_034112225.1 Flavobacteriales bacterium
CTCTTAGAATAAAGCAAACCCTATTTATCATGAAGAGTTCGTTGAGATCATTCACCTGTTATTCAGTTACAATTTCTGTACAGTCTCAAGGAGTTTAAGAGTGAACATGCTTAGGAATCCAATGATACGATAACTTCATACCTTTTTTTAGCGTTTATAATTTTATTTTTATGCAAAAATAGGTCGATGAGAAAATTAATATTTATAGGAACAGTACTGTTTTCAGTAGCTGTACAAAGTTGTTCTAAAGACAATTGTTTTGACTCAAGTGCATGCAATTATGATCCAGAAGGGGATATGTCTATCTATCAAGCAGTGGCTGGAAATGGTGATCCATCTCCAGTATGTGAATATGGTAACAATAGTCAAGGTAGAACTCATTGGTATCAAGATTCAGATGGAGATGGGCTAGGGATTTACGACGTTTCTATTTATCAATGTGATCAACCTCTAGGTTATGTTGCTAATGATCATGATGCTGATTTAGTTGTTGATCCCAAACAACGAGCAATAGTTACGTATGTTGGATCAACTTCAAGTTTTCTTTGTGGTGCTTATGGAGCTCCTACAAAAATTCATATGGAACAAACTTATTTAAGTGATGTTGTATTATTAAACGTTCAATATAATGATTTGATTAGTCCTTTAGGTTCATTTGCGTCAGAATTTGGTAGTGTTTTCCTCTCTTCTATTTCGAATACCGTAGTCCCTCAAGTGTATTTTTCTGCAGCTAATTATGCAATGGTAAATAGAAGTTTGACGGTTTCTCAATCTGAGAATAATAATGCTGCGGATACAGCTATTAATGCATGTCTTTCAAGTACATTAGAAGTAGGTATTGCAGCAAAAGCGATTAAGGTTGGAAATAGCATTAATGTTTTTACCTTGTCTAAGTTTTATGAGGCATTAGGTGAGCATTATATTGGTATTTATCTGTTGGAAGATGGTGTTATGGCTATTCAACAAAACTCATTAACTGGTCCCGCTATATCAAGTCATGAGAATGTAATTCGTTCAGCAGCAACATATGAAAATCGTTTAGGAGTTCAATCTATCGGTTCATCCTTTTCAGTCAATCAGATTGTTTCAGGGAAAAATTATTTGTACATTCCCGAAGATACTGGTGTTAATGCAAACTTACAGGTGGCAGTTGTCATCTTTAAAGCCAATCAAGCCTATGGGATATCAAACGCTGTTATTGTTGATGTGAACTAATCTATTTCTTACAAGTTCTTTTTTTGTAGAACATAAAAACCATTTCATTAAGATACCTTACCTTCGTGTCCTAAATAAAAAAATATGGCTGATTTTATCTACGAAAAACCATTTCCTCTATCGCAGGATCCAACGGAGTATAAACTACTCTCAAAAGAACATGTTTCTACGATTGTAGTTGATGGAAGAGAAATACTAAAAGTTGATGCTCAAGCACTAGAAATAATTGCAGCAGAAGCAATGGCAGACGTTTCTTTTATGTTAAGAACAGCCCATTTGGAAAAAGTAGCGAAAATATTAGATGATCCAGAAGCTACCGATAACGATAGATTTGTGGCACATACCCTATTAAAAAACGCTGATATTGCTGCTGCAGGTCAATTGCCTTCTTGTCAAGATACCGGAACAGCAATTGTTATGGGGAAGAAAGGAGAGAATGTTTTTACAGGAGTGGATGATGCTGAGTTTTTATCAAAAGGAATTTATAAAACCTACCAAGAAAGAAACCTAAGGTATTCTCAGATAGTAGCTGCCAATATGTTTGAGGAAAAAAATTCAGGAAGTAATTTACCCGCACAAATAGACCTTTATGCTGAGCAGGGAAATGAATACAAGTTCTTGTTTCTCACCAAAGGTGGAGGGTCGGCGAATAAGACTTATTTATACCAACAAACCAAAGCGTTATTGAACGAAAAATCATTGACAGAATTTATTACCGCTAAAATTAGAGATTTAGGAACGGCTGCTTGTCCTCCTTATCATTTGGCTTTTGTAGTTGGAGGAACCTCTGCTGAAGCGAATTTAAAAGCTGTGAAATTAGCTTCCGCTGGATATTATGATGAATTGCCTACCGTAGGAAGCCCTGGAGGAAGAGCTTTTAGAGATACGGAATGGGAAGATAAAATTCATAAAATTTGTCAAGAAAGTGAAATAGGAGCACAGTTTGGAGGTAAATATTTTACGCACGATGTTAAAGTAATTCGGTTACCAAGACATGCAGCATCTTGTCCAGTAGGAATAGGAGTAAGTTGTTCTGCAGATAGAAATATTAAAGGGAAAATTACCAAAGAAGGAATTTTCTTAGAGCAATTAGAAACCAACCCTGGAAAATTTTTACCAGCAATTGCTCCACATTTAGCCCCAGCAATTGAGATTGATTTAGATCAGCCAATGGAGGAACAATTGAAAATATTATCCAACTACCCAATTAAGACAAGGTTGAGTTTAAAAGGAACGCTGATTGTTGCAAGAGATTCAGCTCATGCTCGAATAAAAGAAATGATTGACGCAGGAGAGCCAATGCCCGCGTATTTTAAAAATCATCCCGTCTATTATGCCGGCCCAGCAAAAACACCCGAAGGAATGGCCTCAGGAAGTTTTGGGCCAACAACCGCTGGGAGAATGGATCCATATGTTGATGAATTCCAAGCTTTAGGAGGGTCAATGATTATGTTAGCAAAAGGAAATCGCTCCCAAGAAGTTACCGATGCCTGTCAAAAATATGGAGGTTTTTACTTAGGCTCTATAGGAGGGCCTGCCGCAATTTTGGCCAAAACTAACATCAAATCAGTTGAAGTAGTTGATTTCGAAGAACTAGGAATGGAGGCAGTTCGAAAAATAACAGTTGAAAATTTCCCCGCTTTTATTATTTGTGATGATAAAGGGAATGATTTCTTTGCAAATATTTAGGCGGAACAATTAAATTTTTTATACTTTTACAACAATAACAACTTAAAACAAAAAAATATGGCAAGCTTAGGTATATTATTTTTCTTCTTCATTTTCTTTATGGCAATGTGGGTATTGATGTTTTTATTTACTATTGTTGTTCCTGGAGCTATAAAGTTGTCTCTGTTAAATAAATTTGGTCCAACTTGGGCAAAAAGATTAGCAGGATTAGAAGAGTAAAAAGTACTTTTAAAATATAAAAAAAGCGGCTATTGATTTCAATAGCCGCTTTTTTGTTTTAGATTAAATCTAACACATTTTCTGGAGGTCTTCCTATTACTGCCTTATTCCCTTTAATAACGATTGGTCTTTCAATTAATTTTGGATATTCAAGCATTACTTTAATCCATTCATCATCATTGAAGTCACTGTTTTTAAATTTTTCTTTATAAACACCCTCTCCTTTTCTAACAATGTCCTTTGGAGAGAGATGAAGTTTCATTAAGATCATTTTTAACTCCTCAGCAGTAGGGATGTCTTTCAAGTATTCTATAATTTCTAAGTCAGCTCCAGCATCCTTAATAAGCTGGAGTGTCTGTCTACTTTTACTACACCTTGGGTTGTGATATATTTTCATTTTATTTAGGATGTGATTGAGCTAATCTAAAATTTATAACTCAAGATTTATAATTGGTTTAGCTCTTCCCGTGTTCCATTAAATAGGCCTTTAAGAAGCCGTCAATGTCTCCATCCAAGACTTTACTTGGATCATTAACCGTAAAGTTAGTTCTATGATCTTTCACTCTTCTATCGTCTAAAACGTAACTTCTTATTTGAGCTCCCCATTCAATTTTTAATTTTCCATCTTCAATTTCAGCACGAGATTCCATTTTTTTACGCAATTCAATCTCATACAATTGAGATTTTAATAATTGCATGGCCTTTTCCCTATTCTTAAGTTGAGAACGGGTTTCAGAATTTGTAATCATAATTCCCGAAGGAATATGTTTTAAGATTACTTTGGTCTCTACCTTATTTACATTTTGTCCACCAGCACCACCAGAACGCGCAAAATCTAATTGAAGATCAGCAGGGTTAATTTTTATTTCAATACTATCATCTGCCAAAGGGTAAACATAAACAGAAGCAAAAGAAGTCATTCTTTTTCCTTGAGAATTATAGGGACTAACCCTTACCAATCGATGTACTCCGTTCTCTCCCTTTAGATAGCCAAAAGCAAACTCGCCTTCAATTTCTATGGTAACCGTTTTAACTCCAGCAACATCACCACCTTGGTAGTCAAGCACTTTTATTTTACATCGATTATTCTCTGCCCACATTTTGTACATTCTCAAGAGCATTTCTGCCCAGTCACAAGCCTCAGTTCCTCCAGCACCTGCCGTAATTTGAAGCACAGCATTTAAAGAATCTTCTTCTGCGCTAAGCATATTCTTAAACTCTAAGTCTTCAATTTTACCGATTGAAATAGCATATTGATTTTGTACATCTTCTTCCGAAGCTTCCCCTTCTTTATTAAAATCATAAAGCACCTCAAGATCTTCAATCTCTGAGGCTACAGTAGTATAATTCTCTGTCCATACCTTAATGTTCCGAACAACTTTAAGCTGCTTTTCAGCAGCATTAGGATTGTCCCAAAAATTAGGATCTTGTGTTTTTTGCGCTTCTTCTTCTAGTTCGATTAACTTGGCATCAATGTCAAAGGTACCCCCTCAACGCAGCCAGGCGCTCAACTAATAATTTTACTTGGTCTTGTGTAATCATGGGGTCAAAATTAACACAAATAATCATTAATTTTACGGAATAATTAGCGTAAAATGAAGGTTTATACAAAAACAGGAGACAAAGGGCAAACATCACTCTTTGGTGGAAAAAGAGTTCCGAAACACGATCTTAGAATTGATGCTTATGGAACTGTAGATGAGTTGAATTCATATATAGGATTGATTCGCGATCAAGATATTGATCAACAAAGCATAGACATCTTGATTGAAGTGCAAGACCGATTGTTTACTTTAGGCTCTATATTGGCCACTGAGCCTGGAAATACAACTGTTAAAGTTCCCCAATTAGTTCCAGAAGATATTTTGTTATTGGAAAATCAAATGGATGAAATGAATGAGCATTTGCCAGAAATGCGCTCTTTTGTTTTGCCAGGAGGACATACAACAGTTTCGTATTGTCACATCACAAGATGTGTTTGTAGGAGAGCAGAACGTTTAATCAGTCATTTATCAGAAAATGCAGAAATTGATAGTTTAGTACTTCAGTATTTAAATCGCTTATCTGATTATTTATTTGTGTTGGCGCGTAAAATTGTAATAGACAAAGCCGTTAAAGAGGTGGAGTGGAAGCCTCGTATGTAGTTGATATTCTTAGGCTTAAGTTGATTTGTAATTAACTAGTAATTAATTAGTGTTTTTTATTGCATAAGTCAACAAAAAATCTATTTTTGCGTAAATATTAAGAAATTATAAATTATGTATTGGACTTTAGAATTAGCATCACATTTAGAGGATGCACCATGGCCAGCTTCAAAAGATGAGTTGATTGATTTTGCAATTAGAACTGGAGCGCCTTTAGAGGTTACAGAGAATCTTCAGCAGTTAGAAGGGGAAGATGATTCTTACGATAGTATAGATGACATTTGGCCTGATTATCCTACCAAAGATGATTTCTTTTTTAATGAAGATGAATATTGAATCTCATTAAAAAATAAAAAAAGTCCTAACATTTTATATGTTAGGACTTTTTTTTTATTAAAGATATAGAATGATAAATTGACAAAATACACCAACTAGAAATCCAATATAAATTTGAGAAGGAGAATGTGCTTTGAGTTGAAGTCGAGATGAACCAATCAATCCAGCAATAAGCAATGTGCAAACAATCTGGGGCAGTAGATATACTTCCAATAGGGATGCAACACAAAGTAAAGCACCAACAAGACCTCCAATGCCAATCATATGAGCACTAATTTTCCATTTCATATTAATGATAAATGCGAGCATTACCGATAGTGTTGCTCCAATAATAAAGTTGTAAATTATTGGAGGAACAGGAGCTTTTTTTAAAAGCGTTAGGGTGAGTATGAAGAAGATAATAGTAATTGCATAAGGAATATTTCTTTCCTTTTGAGTTTCCATTTCTAAGCTATTGATCACTTTTCGATTCACTAATATGAGCGCGAGGAGTAAAGGAAAAATAAATGTGCACCCCCCTACAAGAACTATTATTGAGTTTTTCAACACTGAAGGAATTACATAGTTGAGATAAGAATCGGTATTAAAAATAATAAGTAAACCCATAACGGGCATTATTAGCGGATGAAAAACAGAAGAAATAATTTTAGAAGCAGTTTTCATATCAAGAATTAAAGTTCTTTTCTTAAACGAGCCACAGGAATATTTAATTGTTCACGATATTTAGCTACAGTTCTTCGGGCAATGTTGTATCCTTTATCATTTAATAAACGCGAGAGCTTTTCATCGGTCAAAGGTTTTTTCTTGTCTTCCTCTTCTACAGCATCTTGTAATATTTTTTTCACTTCTCTTGTAGAGACTTCTTCCCCAGTATCAGTACTTAACGATTCTGAAAAAAATGTTTTTAAAAGGAAAGTTCCATAAGGTGTTTGTACATACTTACTATTAACAACTCTAGAAATCGTTGAAATGTCTAAATCTACTTCCTCAGCAATATCCTTTAAAATCATCGGATTCAACAAGGTCTCATCTCCCTCTAAAAAGTATTTTTTTTGATGACGAATAATAGCATGCATCGTTGTAATTAGAGTGTTTTGTCGTTGTTTAATGGCATCAATAAACCATTTTGCCGAATCCATCTTTTGCTTGACAAACATCAACGCATCCTTTTGAGACTTAGATGGTTTTTCTTTTTGGACTTTATAGCCTTCCATCATTTCAGAATAACTTCTACTCACTTTTAATTCAGGAGCATTTCTACCATTTAAGGTTAATTGGATCTCGTCATCATCAATGGTTAAGTTGAAATCTGGCACAACATGCTGAACAACTTTAACAGACCCACTCGAAGAATTCCCAGGTTTTGGGTTTAGTTTTAGTATCTCCTCAATAACAGCTTTAAGATCATCACTCTCTAAACTTAACCGATCCATTATTTTATCATAATGCTTCTTGGTAAACTCTTCGAAATAATTTTCTAAAACCTCAATTACATTCAGTGTGAGTAAGGAATGATCATTTTTCTTTTTTACTTGAAGTAATAAACATTCTTGAAGATTTCTTGCACCAACCCCAGCAGGGTCAAAGTGCTGAATAATAGTGAGTATTTGCTCAACACGTTCAGGCTCAGTCATTACATTTTGAGTAAAGGCTAAATCATCAACAATGGCATTTATTTCTCTTCTTAAATACCCCGATTCATCTAAACTTCCTATTAGATGAACAGCAATGGTATGGTCATCATCCTCTAAATTAAAAAGAGACAATTGAGCTTCTAGTAATTCTTGAAATGAAGCACCACCACTAAGTGGCACTTGTTTTTCTTCATCATCTTTACTATGATTACTAATGTTTAGTTTGTAAGATGGCGTATCATCATCACCGATGTAATCATCAAAATCAAACTCTTTTTCAGCTTCGCTTATTTCTTCCCTTCCAAAATCGTCCTCTTGCTCCTCTTCTAACTCTTCCTCCTCTTTCCCTTCATCAAGGGCTGGATTGTTCTCCATTTCCTCCTTTATCCGTTGTTCTAAAGCAACAGTAGGCAATTGTAACAATTTCATTAATTGAATTTGTTGTGGAGATAACTTTTGTTGAAGTTTTAAACTAAAAGACTGTCTTAATGCCATAGTAAATATTTTTGGTCATTCATTGGAATGGTTTCCCAAATATAAGAAAGGAGATAGGGTTAATTAAAAATAGCCTTGAATATTTTCAAGGCTATTTTTTTGAGTTCTACTTTATGCAGGAACTGTTCAATAATTAAGATTGAATTTCTCGATTAACAATACTCTTTAAAAGCTTCAGCTAAGTTCTCTGCAATCATTTCTGCTGGTCTTCCTTCAATATGATGTCTTTCTATGCAATGAACAATTTTTCCATTTTTAAACAAAGCCATACTTGGAGAGGAAGGAGGGTAAGGGAGCATGTATTTTCTTGCTTGAGCAACAGCTTCGCTATCAACACCTGCAAAAACAGTAGTAATTCTACTTGGTTTTTTATCGTTAGTGATTGACATTTTTGCCGCTGGTCTTGCATTTGCTGCCGCACAACCACAAACCGAGTTGATAATAACGAGTGTTGTTCCCTCAGCAGTAATTGCCGCATCAACTTGCTCAACTGTTGTTAAGTCTTCAAAGCCCACAGAAGTCAATTCTTCTTTCATTGGAGCTACTAATTCTGGTGGATACATATTTTTTATTTTTAAAAAGTTTAAATTATACTCCAAAGTTACCAATTATAGCATTAGAGCTTTCTAT
>JAWUVT010000194.1:0-10502 GCA_034112225.1 Flavobacteriales bacterium
TATTAAGGATAGAGAGTATGTATTAAAAGAGGTGATAGCTGTTTTTAAAGATCAGTATGATTATGTATTGATTGATTGCCCTCCATCACTATCTTTACTTACAGTTAATGCCTTAACGGCTTCAGATAAAGTTGTTGTACCAATATTGTTGGATGTCTTAAGTTTGCAAGGGTTAAGGCAGATTCTTGGGACAATACAAAAAGTTAAAACAGTTTTTAATGTGAAAATTGAACTGTTAGGTGTGCTAGCAACAATTGTAGACGAAAGGAAAAGGCTCTCTCGTGAAATTATGGAGTTTATCGATAATAATTTTAATGTTTATGTATTTAATAATTTTATTAGAACAAACGTTAGAGCTGCAGAAGCGCCATCATTTGGCGTAAGTATAATAGAATATGCACCAAAATCTAACAGTGCAATAGATTATTGCAATTTAGCAAAAGAGATTATCGCAATTAATAAAAAATAGGTATGGCTTTAGGTAAAAATATAAGAGTTGATAAATTAATCCCAGAATTAAAGGAGGAATCACCTATTAAAGAAAAGTTAAATACTTCGTTAAAAAAATCGGCTGATTCAAAAAAGGCTATTGTAAATAAAGATGAAATAAAAAAAAAAGAAGATAAGGCTATTGAATTTGAGGAGTATTTTGAAGATGGAATTAAATTTATTGTAGAGCCATCAAGAAGGAAATCAGTAAGTAAAGTGAAAGTTTTTATTGAAGGAAAACTTGGCGTTTATAATGCTGAATATCTTACAAATAAAATTAAAGAAGTAATAGTATCTTATAATGTTATAGATATTAAACTCAGAAATATTGAAGACTTAGACTTAAGTTCAATTCAGATTTTTCACTATTTTACTAACCATTATAATGATGGAAAGAAAATCGTTTTATTTCATATAGAAGATTTGTCAATCAATTTGAAAACCTTATTGGTAAAAACAAAGTATAATAACATTATGTTTAAAAATAAGTAACTCCAGTAAAATGAAAAAAAATATATTAATAGTTGATGATTCAGAAAGTATCAGGGAATTAGTTGGAATTACATTAATAGATGCTGGTTTTGATGTGATTAAAGCTGTGAATGGAAAAGATGCTTTTAAAAAGCTTCAAAAAGCAGAAGTTGATTTAGTTCTTACAGATTTAAATATGCCAGAAGTTGACGGTATAATGTTGGTTAAAAAAATCAGAAAATATGATAAGTATAAATACCTACCAGTATTGATTTTAACGACTGAATCAGAAACAAAAAAAAGAGTAGAAGCAAAAGAATCTGGAGCTACAGGTTGGATCGTGAAACCTTTTGACAAGGAAAGGTTATTAAATATCATTAAAAAAGTTATTCGCAAATGAGTGATATGAATTCTATATATGAGGAAGAAGTTTTAGAGCTATTAGAAAAGCTTGAATCTTCACTATTATTATTAGAAATAACGCCTAATGATGATGGATTAGTAGAAGATATATTTAGATCCATGCATACTATAAAAGGAAGTAGTGGTATGTTTGGGTATGACAATGTAGCAGCGTTTGTTCATAATTTAGAGTCTATTTATGATCAAATTAGAGAGGGTAAATTAGAAACAACCAAGCAATTAATTGATGTTACACTAACATCATTAGATCATATCAAAAGAATTGTAAAAGATCCCGATTTAAAAGATGAAGATAATGATCGTAATCAAAAAAAACTGACAGGTCAAATTCTTTCTATTATGGGGGAAGAAGCTTTACAAGTTAAAGATGATTTTGTAGAGGAAGAAATAATATCTTACTATATTTCTTTCATTCCTAATGAAGATATTTTTGATAATGGAACGAATCCCTTATTTATATTAGACGAATTATTTGAGTTAGGTGATTGTAAAATATTCCCTCAATTTAAAAAAATAGAAAATATAGAAGATTTTGATCCAACAAAATGTTTATCTTTTTGTGAGTAATTAATTGCAACAAAATCGAGTAAAGAAGAATTGAAAGATGTTTTCTTGTTTGTTGAGGGCGATAGTGTAATAAAGATAGAAACACTTTGTAATTATAATATAATTGTAGCAGAACCAACGAAGTCATTTGTTGCTCAGCTTAATAAAATAGAATGCGGAAATCCAATAAATATTGAAGAGCTTAAAAAAATTATAAGTGAGAATCCTGTTCAAAAAAACGATGAAAAAATAAGACCAAATTCTGTAAAAGAATTTAACAAAGAGGTTGAGGATAACTCAATGCAAGAGAAACGGATTTCAAGTATAAGAGTAGCCTCAGACAAATTAGATTCGTTAATGAATATTGTTAGTGAATTAGTAACAACTAAAGCTAGTTTTAGTTTATATGCTTAAAATAATCCTACTCCAAAGTTATAAATTATATCTGAAAATGTAGAAAAACTATCACGCCAACTTAGAGATACTGCTTTTGGAATGACTTTAATTCCTATCAAAAATATAATGAATAGGTTTCAACGTTTGATTCGTGATGTATCAGCTGAACTTGGAAAAACTATTGATTTTGAAATTGAAGGTGATGAGACAGAATTGGATAAAAACATTATAGAAAGCCTTACTGATCCTTTAATGCATATTTTGAGAAATAGTTTGGATCATGGAATTGAGGGTGAAGAGGAGAGGAAAGCTGCAAATAAATCACCGACAGGTAAAATTTTGCTTAAAGCATTTTATTCAGGTCCAAATGTACATATTCAAATAAAAGATGATGGAAAAGGAATAAACCCTGAAGTGATAAAAGCAAAAGCAGTTGATAAAGGCCTTATGGCTGAAGATGCTGATTTGTCTGAAAAAGAAATTCTTGATTTTATTTTTCATCCAGGATTTTCTACAGTAAATGAAGTGACTGATGTATCTGGTAGGGGAGTAGGAATGGACGTAGTTAGAAGAAATATTAATGATATTAGAGGTACTGTAGAAATCTATTCAGTTGTAGGTATTGGAACAACATTAACAATTAAATTACCACTTACATTATCAATTGTTGACGGGTTATTAGTGAAAATTGGTTCAAGTAATTATGTTGTACCCCTATCTGTTGTTGAAAAATGTCATGAAGTTTCTTATCATAAATTAGATAATTTATTTAATAAACTACTACTGCTTGATGGTGAGCAAATTCCTTTTTTAAATTTGAGAGAAGAATTTAAAATAACGGATGATGTGCCTAAGATAACTCAAATAATTATTGTTAATAATGAGGAAAGAAAAGTTGCCATCAGCGTAGATAATATAATTGATGAATATCAAGCAGTATTAAAACCAATAAGTAAATATTATAAAGATCAGGAATTTATTTCGGGAGCTACTATTTTAGGTGATGGAACTGTAGCTTTAGTTTTAGACACTAATAAAATAGTAAGTAAATTTTCAGAACAAATTAAAAAAACAGAAAAAGTATGAAAGAAGCTGTAAAAGAAGCGGAAACACATAAAGTGACTTCTTATTTATCATTTTTATTGGATGGAGAGTACTTTGCCGTAAACGTAGCTAAAGTTATAGAAATTTTGGAAGTTCCAAATATTACAAAAATACCTAGGGCTCCAGAATATATGACAGGAGTGATCAACCTTAGAGGAAGTGTATTGCCAATAGTTGATACAAGAATTAAGTTTGGCTTACCAAAAATTGATTTTAAAGTAGATACTTGTATAATTGTTTTGGATGCAGAAGTTGAAGGAGAAACGACAAAAGTAGGAGCTTTAGTAGATGCTGTTTTGGAAGTTTTTGATATATCGGAGGATAAAATTTTACCATCTCCAGTTATAAATACTAACTATAACTTAGACTTTATTAGTGGTATGTTTAGAGCCGATGATGGATTTGTGATGCTTTTAAATATGGATGAAGTTTTTTCTGTACACGATGTTCAGCTATTTAACAATAGTAATGAATCTCAGATAGATGATGCCGGGGATTATGGTATTGAAATGGATAATGATTAGAGTTGTTGAAAAAATATTATTAATAAAATAAAAAATAAATAGCATGAAATTTAGAACACAACTTATTTTAGGGAACAGTCTTATATTATTGATCGTAACTATTGTGTCATTAATAATGTATTTAAGTATTGGTTCTTTGATACAAACCTCAGAATGGGTAGAGCATACAAATGATGCTATTAATAGAGGGAATTCATTAACTAAGTATATGATAGATCAAGAAACAGGAATGAGAGGGTTCTTGATTACAGGAAATGAAAATTATTTAGAACCATATACGTCAGGTAAGGCAAATTTCTCAAAAGTAATAGAATCCACTATGGAGTTGATAAATGATAATCCAAGACAGGTTGAGAGGTTGTCTCAAGTAAAAGAAGTTGCTAATGATTGGATTACTTTGGTGGCAGAGATGTATATCGAAAAGAGAAGGGGTTTAGTAGATTCAAACAGTATCGCTGAATTAGAAGTTGTTGTAGCATGAGGAGAAGGAAAAGAGTATATGGATCAAATTAGAAAATTAATAACTGAGTTTACGGAGATGGAAAAAATGCTAATGGAGCAAAGAACATCAGAAGCTAATGATTCAGCAATTTTTGTTAAAAAAATAGCGATATATGGAACGTTATTTGCCGTTTTTTTAGGGATTATCATTTTTTTCTTTCTTATTAGATTAGTAGCGAAAAGAATGAAATTACTGATGCAATCAATATCAAGCATTACTGGTGGCGATTTAGAAATTGAAATTGATAATTCTGGAAAAGATGAGTTTGCAGAGGCTTTATCTAATTTAAAGTAAATGGTATTAAAATTAAGAGAAGTTGTTCTTGAAGTAGTTAAAGTAGCTGGAAGTATTTCATCTGTAGGTTCGGAAATGAATGATTCATCTCAGGTAATGTCCGAAGGTGCAACTGAGCAAGCCAGTGCTGCTGAAGAAATTTCGTCTTCAATGGAAGAAATGGTTGCTAATATTCAGCAAAATACAGATAACGCAAAACAAACAGAAAAAATTGCAGAAATTGCCTCCGGAGAAATTCAGGAAGGGAGTAGTGCTGTTACTGAAACTGTTAAATCTATGCAGACTATTGCAAGTAAAATCTCAATTATTGGAGAAATATCACGACAAACTAATTTATTAGCTCTTAATGCTGCTGTAGAAGCTGCTAGAGCAGGAGAGCATGGTAAAGGATTTGCCGTTGTTGCCGCAGAGGTAAGGAAGTTGGCTGAAAGAAGTCAGTTAGCGGCTACAGAGATTGATGAAGTTTCATCTAATAGTGTTGAGGTAGCTCAAAAATCTGGAGAATTATTAAAAGCAATTGTTCCAAACATTCAGAAAACGGCAGGTTTGGTTCAAGAAATTACAGCAGCCAGTGTTGAACAAAATAGTGGTGCTGATCAAATCAATAATGCAATACAGCAGATGAATGAAATAGTTCAGCAAAATGCAGCTACTGCAGAAGAATTAGCAGCAAGTTCTGAAGAATTGAACGCACAATCTGATTATATGACTGATGTAATTTCATTTTTCAAAGTTGATTCAGGTGCTGTGAAATCTTTTGATAAAATAAAACCAAAGATTCAAAAACAGCAAGAAGTGAAAAAAGAATATCCTGAAAGGGTTGAATCTTTTGAGGGTGTTCGTATTGATTTAGGTTCATCTATGGGGGGGAGAGATTCTCAAGATAGCGAATTTGAAAAGTTTTGATTAAATATTAATTGTTAAGAATAATAATTTTGTATTTAAAGGTGAAATATAATTAGTGAAATGCTAAACGACAAATACTTAATATTAGCAGTAGATGAGAGATGAATTGGAACGACTGACTGAGGTTGATTTTAACAAATTGAGTAAATTAATCAATACCAATTATGGTATTAAACTTCCTATTTCAAAAAAATTAATGATAGAAGGTCGATTAAGAAAGAGACTTAAGGCAAATAGTATTAATACATTTAGTGAGTATGTTGAGTATGTATTTAGTGATATAGGTATAAAAAAAGAGTTGGTGCACATGATTGATGTTGTATCAACAAATAAAACAGATTTTTTTAGAGAACCAACACATTTTGATTACCTAACTGAAGAAATTCTGCCTAAATTTTTGAAGGAAAAATCAGGTAAAACTTTAAAAATATGGAGTTCTGCTTGTTCAACTGGTGAAGAACCATATACAATAGCAATTGTTATTGAGGAATTTTTAAAAGGAATACGGTCATTTGATTACACAATACATTGCACAGATATTTCTACTCAGGTATTGAAAAAAACAGTGGATGGAATTTATAATTTAGAAAGAATTGAAAAAATCCCTATTGAAATTAAAAGAAAATATTTTTTAAAAAGTAAAGATCCCCAAAAGAATATAGTTAGAATTATTCCAGAATTAAGAAAAAAATTAACTGTCCGTAGATTGAATTTAATTGATGACCTATATAAAACACCTCATGACTTTGATATAATATTTTGTAGAAATGTTCTTATCTATTTCGATAAACCTACTCAGGAGAGTGTTATTAATAAACTAAGTAAAAAGCTATTAACTGGAGGTATATTTTTTTTAGGGCACTCGGAATCATTAACTGGGATTAAAGCACCATTAAAATCATTGAAACCAACAACCTTTGTAAAAACATAATTAATGAGTGAATTAACTGATAACGAATTATTATCTGAATTAGATAGACGATTTAAAATAAATAATAAAGTTTTAGAGCAACAAACTAAATTATTAATTGAGCTAGAATCGGTTAACGAAAAGTTGCTTGAAGCGGAGAATGTGAAAACTCAATTTTTATCCAATATTAGAAATGAGATAAACAATCCATTGTCTTCTATAATTGGACTTTCTGGAAGCTTTTCAAATCATTATAATGATAAAAAAGGTATAGATAGAATTTCTAAATTAATTTATAATGAAGCTTTTGATCTGAATTACCAACTACACAATATTTTTGTAGCTGCAGAATTAGAGTCAGGAAGACTTAAGCCAGAAATTGCAAATGCTGATATCAATGAAATATTAGAGCAACTGATTAATGAGTTTAAGCATAAAGCAGATAGGAAAGGAATTAAAATTACATTAGACTCTAAGTTTGAAAGAAACGTTTTTAGAACAGATGCCGAAAAGCTTCATCTTATTGTTGCTAATTTACTAGCAAATGCAATAGAGTTTAGCAACAATCACTCTGAAATTAAAATTGTAGTAGAGGTGTTAAATAGTAAATTGTCTATTATGGTTCAAGATTTTGGAATAGGAATTAAACTGGATGATCAAACAAAAATTTATGATAGGTTTAAACAATTGCAATCAGGTTCTACAAAAGGATATGGTGGACATGGATTAGGTTTGACAATTATAAAGGATTTGATATATTTGTTAGAAGGAGGAATAAACTTAGAAAGTGAACTTGAGGTTGGAAGTTCATTCACAATTATCTTATTAGAGGCTGATGAAACTAAAAACTTAAATAAGACTTTAGGAGGAAATGAATTTTTATTTGAAGAAGGAGACGAATTATTTTGAGTAAAATAGATGATAATAAACACTTTTTGTATCCATCAACATTGTTTACAAATAAAGAAGCCTTTAAGGTGGTGACTATATTAGGGTCTTGCATTTCTGTTTGTCTATATGATTCAAAAAAGAAAATGGGAGGTATTAACCATTATATGTTACCACTTTGGAATGGCGATGGATTAGCTACACCAAAGTTTGGTAATGTTGCAATAACCAAATTGATTAAATCTATGGAAAATATGGGTTGTAATAAAAGGGATATGGTTGCAAAGGTTTTTGGAGGGGCAAATCAGTCTTGTGGAGTTCTTAATATTGGAGGAAGGAATGCTCAGGTTGCCTTTGAAATGCTAAAAGATGCAGAAATAAAAGTTGTAGCAAAAAGTGTTGGAGGGTCAATTGGGAGAAAAATAATTTTTGACACTTACACATCCGAAGTATTGATGAAATATGTAAAAAAAATACATAATGGAAAGTAATAAAATTAAGGTCTTAATTGTAGATGATTCAGCGTTAGTAAGAAATACAATGACTGAAATTCTGAACTCTGATCCTCGTATAGAAGTTATAGGTACTGCTGGAGATCCTTATATTGCGGTTGAGAAAATTCAGAAGATGGTGCCTGATGTGATTACATTAGATATTGAAATGCCTAGAATGGATGGCCTTACTTTTTTAAAAAAAATAATGTCTCAACATCCTATACCTGTGGTTGTAATATCAACATTAACAACAAAAGGTGCTGAAACGGGTTTAAAGGCGCTTGAATATGGAGCAGTAGAAGTCATTGAAAAGCCAAAAATAAATACAAAGGAGTTGCTTAAAGAGTCAACGTTTAAATTGTGTAGGGCTATAAAGGCTGCGAATCAATCTAAAATAAAGAGGTTGAATAAGTCTAGTGTAACGGATGTTCCAAAAAAACTATCAAGTGATGCTGTTTTGGCTAAAAGCACAAATATAAATCCATTTAAGACGACAGAGAAAGTTGTTGCTATTGGATCATCTACAGGAGGTACAGCGGCTATTAAAACTCTTTTAATGGGTCTTCCTTTAGATTGTGCTGGAATAATAATAACGCAACATATGCCTGAAATGTTTACTAAACAGTTTGCAGACAGATTAAATGAGCTGTGCAAAATCACTGTCAAAGAGGCAGAAAACGGAGATTCAGTATTAAGGGGGCAAGCACTAATTGCCCCAGGAAATAAACATATGATACTAAGTAGAAGTGGCTCTAGATATTATGTGATTGTTAAAGATGGCCCATTGGTAAACAGACATAGACCATCCGTGGATGTACTATTTAGATCAACAGCAAGATCTGCTGGGAAAAATGCTGTGGGAATAATTTTAACTGGAATGGGGGCTGACGGAGCTAAAGGAATGTTAGAAATGAAGGAAATGGGAGCAATTAACATTGCGCAAGATGAAGAGACTTGTATCGTTTACGGGATGCCAAAAGAAGCGATCGAATTGAATGCCGTAGATTATATTTTGGCACTAGACAGAATAGCACCTAAAATGTTGAAAATTACATCAAATTAAAAATGAATATAATGCGAAAAAAAGTAGTAATAATAGATGATTCAGCGTTTATGAGAGAATTTATTGAAGAGACTCTTGAGGAAGTAGGATATGAAATAGTTGGTATGGCTGCAGATGGTGATAGTGGTATAGAACTAGCGTTAGAACATGAACCAGATTTAATAACGTTGGATAATGTTTTACCAGATATGTTAGGAATGGATATTGCTCGAATTTTGAAAAAGGAAGAATGTATTAGTTCTAAAATAATAATGATTAGCGCATTAAGTCAGGATGATGTTATTGCTGAATGTAAGGCCAATGGTGTTGAAGATTATATAGTGAAACCATTTGAAGAAGAAGATTTAATCGAGAAGGTTGCTAATTTATTTAAATGATTTATGGGAGTGTTTACAGAGGTTGAGATGGAAAAAGCAAAAGATATAATAACTTTTGGTTTGTTGGATTCGGCTAGGTCGCTAGAGGTTTTTATAAAATTAGAAATTAAACTAGATCTTGGAGATGACTTTTCTATTTCAGAAAATTCATCAAATATGAATATAACGGATAAAGGTGATGAGATTTACCTTTTAACTTCAGAGTTAATTGGAGAGATAAAAGGAACTTCATATTTAATTTTCTCAAAAGAGGAGGTTAAATCAATCATGGCATCTATATATCCAAATAAAGAATTTACTGAAGAAAAATATAAAAAAAAGGCAAACGCCTTAATACTGGAAACAGATAACATAATTACTGCAGGAGTTATGAGTAATCTGGCTAATGTTTTTAATTTTAGAACATATGGAGGGGTGCCCCAATTAAATATTGTTAATCATAATGAGGCCATCAGAATAATATCGGAAGGAACAAAAAAGGATGATTATGTATTCTTTAAAGCAATTCTATCTTCTAAAATGGGTAATATAAAAGCCGATTTTATTTGGTTATTAGATAAAGCATTTGTTGATGGTGTAAAAACGGTTTCAAAAAATAGAAAAATAAGTTTAACAAGTTAGTCGCAGGTTTAATATCGTATTATAATGAATGAAAAATATAAAATAGTAATTATTGGAGATGAATCTTTAATGCCACTTGATTTTAAGCTGATGCTAACTCGAGAAAATTATGATATTGTTGGAGTATATTCTTCTGGAGAAGAAACAATAGAAAAAATAGTACAAGTAAACCCTGATATATTACTTGTGGATATTATGCTCACAGGAAAACTAACAGGTATTGAGACAGTTTCTAAGTTAAAAGAAAAATCAGACTTTTGTGTTATATACATTACTTCAAATGCATATAAATCTGTAAGAGATGAGGTTAAAGAAACTCATCCTATGGCTTTTTTAAATAAATCTGTTGATCAACAACAATTGCTAGATACTATTGAGTTGGCCATTAACAAATTTTCAAAAAGTAAAAAAGAAAAAGAAAAAATCGAAAAAAAGTATAAGCGAAGTAAAATGCAAATAGAGGAGTTGAGTGAGACTAACACTCATTTGGCAAC
>JAWUVT010000195.1:0-20703 GCA_034112225.1 Flavobacteriales bacterium
CTAATGCAGAATCTTTTAATTCCAAAATAAAACTCTTTAGAGCTAATTTAAGAGGTGTAACAGATACTGCTTTCTTCCTCTTTAGACTGAGTAAGCTTTTTGTCTAGTCCCCATAAAAATGAACCTGTCCCTAAAAAAAGCGATAAAAAGAGTAAAAGGTGTACAAGCAGTAACTGAAAACATTAAAATTAAATATGGAAATGGCTTCCAAAAAACAGATACTGAAATTGCAAAATTAGCAACTACCATTCTAGATGAAAACATGAATGTTCCTAAAGATCAAGTGATGGTAAAAGTTGATAATGGGGAACTCTATTTAACGGGGAAAGTTCAATGGGATTTTCAAAAAAAAGCAGCAAAAAAAGCAGTAGAGAATCTTCGTGGCGTTCAATATGTAATCAACAATATTGGCCTAAAACAAGAGCATCAACCATTTGATATTAAAAATAAAATTACCAAAGCATTTGAGCGTTCAGCAGTTATAGATTCAAAAAATATTCATGTAAATGTAAATGGAGGTACTGTTCGATTAAATGGAAAAGTACATTCAATGGCAGAGAAAAAAAATGCTAGAAAAACAGCGTACTTTGCTCCTGGTGTACTTAAAGTAGAAAATGAACTTGAGGTACATTCTTAAAATCAGTCTGAAAAATTAAATAATGGTGTTGAATTCCAACACCATTATTTAATAAATCATAAAAAATAATAGAACTAAAATCTGAAAAAATGAACGAATTAAGATTAAGACCAAAAAATGATTACCTATATACCGCAAAATGGGAAGATCTATTTTTTTTAGCCGAACATTGGCAAAGTGATCATTCCTTTTATAAAGATGAGTTAAGGTTTTTAACTCATCTAATAACAAAATACTTTATCTTAATGTCCAAAGAAGAGAAACTATCCGATGTGCAACAAATGCTAACTGAACTTTCTAAATTAGAGCTGCAGCAAAAAGTGATCTCAACAAATATTAAAAAAAATCTTACCGATTTAGGACTGTTAATAGAAAATAATTTCAACGATGATCAGTTAAAATTCAGGAAAGATTATTTACACTGTGAAAATGAATTAATGACTTTTATCGAAGCTGTTAAAAAATTAAAAAAAGAGCTCTTCACGATAACTGAACAAATTCTAAAAAGTGAAAAAAAGCACCATTTGTTAACTTCTTAAGTGCTCTTAAAACATCTAGTTAACAGTAAATCAAAATGTTGAAATCGAAGTTTCAGTTCGTGAGATCTTTTTAAAGTTTAGAACAAGCTCATAAAATAAAAGTGTTACGAATAAAAAATCTTATTTCAAACTGATGAATATCAACTTTTTCAGAGATTACATCATTTAATTTTAAAAAAAAAATAAGAATCATGAAAATAATTACACCAGAAATACGTCAAGGTTTTCACCGTATGGGGAGTAGATACGGGAAACTATTCGATAGCGAAAGATTTTTAAGTCGTGATCCTTGGGATGGCAATCGATTAACCCCTGACCCTGCCCCTTATACCAACATCAAATTAACAGCTAATGTTCAGCAATTTGAAATTGCTGTTCCAGGTTTTAAAAAGAAGGATTTATTGATCACCATAGAAAACAATATATTAATCGTAAGGGGACAAAAAGATCTTCGAAAAGAAAACAGTTCCAAGTACATTAGAAAGGAATATGAGATGTCTTCTTTTAAAAAAGTTTTTGAACTTATTCCAGAAATAGATACCGCTAATATTCAAGCTCATTATCATGATGGAATATTAGAACTCAAATTAAATTATCGTCAGGAAGTAGCGCGTAAAAAATCCATTCAAAAAATAACCGTTGATTAAGAAATTATGGAACGACAAACTAAACCAACCATATCTCCTAGAGAATATTTTCAATGGATAGAAAGACATTCCCATTGGTTGAAAGAACAGTTGATTGTTGAACCCGTAAAAAAAATAAAGGAAAAAGACCCACTCAGTAAATTCCTGAATGACTATCAAAAGAAGTTGAAACAAAATAATGAATCTAATTTTTCTAAAGATCAGACCATTGATTTTTCAAGTTTGTTAGATAAATAGTATCGATTTTTTTTGACGATAAAGATTATTATAAAATTGTAGATGTACCTCCGCTTGCGAATGCTAACGAAATTAACAAAGCATATGGCAAGGTAGCTTTTAAATATCATCCCCATAAAAAACAAGATGACAAAGACGTAGAAAAAAAATCCGTAAGTGAAGACCACGAAGTTCAAAGTCATTCCGAAAAAAGGGAACAGTACGACAACCTAGGTTGAAACTGAAGAAACCAACAACACAAGGAGAATATAAGGATTTTATTGGTCTAAATTTAAAAAAATGACTTAGATACGTCGATGAGAATGAGGAACCAGTGCTTTTTTTAGAATATTTATCAAGAAAGTTCCGCTAAAAAAGTTGTCATTTATACGACAACAGCAATCTTGGGAATGCCCTCAAAAATGATAAAAAAAACAATTATGAAAACGATATTAATACCCACAGATTTTTCTGAAAACTCATGGAATGCGATGCAATATGCTGCAAAATTATTTCAGAAAGAAACGTGTAAATACATTTTAGTGAATGCGTATCAGGTGATCACACCTTCTATAGATGCTATTAGTGTTAATTATAGTAATGAATTTGTGAAATTATCTGAAAGCGGTCTCCAAGAAGAACTCAAAAAATTTAAAAAATTAGCCCATCATCACAACTCTTGGTTTGAAACTTTAAGTAATTATGGAGAGATCTCAAGTGTGGTAAAAGAAATGACGGATGAAATATCTTTTGACTTTATAATAATGGGTACAAAAGGTGCCAGTGGAATCAGTGAGGTGTTAATGGGTAGTAATACGGCTTCAATCATCGAAAGTGTAAACTGTCCTATTCTTTGCATTCCAGAGAATGTTGTTTTTAAACTACCACAAAAAATTGTTTTTGCTGCAGATTACAAAAAAATAGCAGACGAAAATATATTAACCCCTCTTTTGCAATTGGCTGAAAATTATACCACTGAAATTGCAATAGTAAATATTAGAAATGATGAAGCTGTACCTGTTAATATCAAAGTGTCTGAAGAAGGATTCTCTTTACATGGTTTCTTAAATCAAATGCCGCATGATTTCTATACACAATACGCTGAAAACGTAGAAGAAGGTCTTCAAGGTTTTATTAAGGAAAAAAATGCTGACATGATCGTTATGTTGAAAAGAAGACACTCTTTTTTAGAACGATTATTTATCAAGAGTAATTCAAAGAAAATGGCATTTCATACAGAAATTCCATTATTAGTGATCCCTGAATAAAAAATAATCCAACTTATTTTTTTAGGACATAACAAATAAAATATTTATTTCGATCTTAGAAAAACAGCTTTTGCTATGCCAGACCTCCTAAGCAAATGGAAGAATGCCAAAAATATACGGAGCATTGTGGTAAAAAAATGGGTGATGCGGGTTAGTGTAAAGCCTCATTTGGTAACTCTCTTGAAAAAAATAAGTTCTGATTATCAGTTCTCGTGAACCTTTTTGAGTATGAAATTATTTCAAGAGGATAAAAAGCATTTATGGGGAAACATTAGATGTTAAATAGACAAGACAGCTGATTTTTTTAATTCTCCTGGCGATGATCATAGACGGCTACAATTTTCATACTAAAATAAAATTAATTTAAGTTGATGGCAACAAACATGAACTAAAAAAGATCGATTGAACCTCAGCGGTTTTAGTAATGTTAAAATTTCCAAACAAGGAAGAAATTTATACCCTCTAATTCAAGGTTACCAAATTTTCTCTAACCCTTGTTCGTTGAGTACAACAATATCTTTCCCCTCTACTCTAATTAATTTTTCTTCTTTAAAGTCGGCAAGAGTTCTTATCACAGACTCTGATGCAGTTCCTACCAGACTTGCCAAATCATTGCGTGAAATGTTTATTTTAAATGATGACTTATCCTCTGTTTGATAACAATCTTTTAGTTTCATCAATGTGTTAGCAACTCTTTTTCGAACCGTATCGTATGCCAAACTTAAAAGCATCTCTTCTTTTTCAGTTAAATTGTTTGAAATCATCTTAATAAATTTGTTCGCCACATCTCTATTGCATTGCATCAAAGACGTAAAATCATCTATAGGAATTCTATATACCTCCGCATCTTCCATAGCGATAGCAATATCAGTATAAGCAGATTTTTTTAATATTGGCATATAACCAAAAAACTCTCCCTCTGTTATTAAACCAGTAATATACTCCTTTCCATCCTCATTAATTTTAATGGTTTTTACTTTCCCTTTGTTAAGAAAAAATAATACATTTGGGTAATCACCTTCATAAAAAATGGTGTCCTTTTTCTTAAAATTTCTTATTTGACTGTCTCTAGAAAGTCTTTCTAATTCTTTTAACCCTCTTGCTTCATTCATAAAATTATCGACTCCTGCGATGTCGTTCGAAAATTCTTGTTTAAAAACTTGACTCCGTTTTAACCTAACTTCAACAGCATTCAATAAATCGATTTCTTCAAAGGGCTTTGTTAAATAGTCATCGGCACCCAACGCCATGCCTTTTCGCATTGCACTTTTTTCTGCTTTTGCACTGAGAAAAATAAAAGGAATTGCTGATGTTTTAAAATCTTTATTTAACAAGTAAAGGACTCCATAGCCATCCAATTCTGGCATCACAATATCACAAATAATTAAATCCGGTTGAATTTCTTTTGCCCTAGCAACCCCTACTTTTCCATTTTCAGCCGCTGTTACATCATAACTGGCCAATTCAAGAATCTCTGTTGTATTTTCTCTTAGAAGATGATCATCTTCAATCAATAAAACCTTCTTTTTCATCGTCGCTATTTTTTTAAACCTAGAGTATCTAGTATAAATATAAATAAAAAACCAACCCTATCAAACTTATTATTAAGCATAAAATTTAAAACAAAACACTAATAAACAGCCAGTTAGTACGTAAAAATACGTAACTAACATTGACCCTATTTAACAATAACATTCGTCAAAAGCAATCATTAAATAGATCGTTAGCTTTGTTTTTCAATCGATTATAGTATTCCGTAAATTAAATGAATTCTAAGCAAAACTATACAGCGAGTTTTATACCCGTTTCACTCCCCAACTTGGTTGTTGGAGCTGTAAATGTTACTCGTTCTGCTCTCCGATTTTTTAAATCCGCATTTCTTCGCCTTTTGAGTTAAAAGATGTTGTACAGCAATCGTTTAAGGTCGGTTATCTTTCCTTCCCGCTCATGCGTATTACAGCAATGAATATTCGGACGAAGCTTACCATTCGATCTGTTCTACCCTAGTAGAATTTGGTGCCTAATCGTGGCTTTCTACGATGGTTGCGGTATCCATCATCCGTGAAATTGGTCCAGTGATTACAGCATTAATTTGTATCCGTAAAATAGGTTCATGAATTGGTTCTCAATTAGGTACTATAAAAGTCCCCGAACAAATAGATGCCATGGAAGTATCTGTCACAAACCCTTTAAACACCTTGTTGTTCAGCAAATTATGGACACTACATTAGTCCTCCCTTTATTGGTTATTCTTGCTAAGGTAATTACTAGGTATGGGATACCGTGAAAAAAAGTGTACCTAAAATACAAATCAATCCTTTTATCATTTATGCTTTTAATCCTCAGTATATCTTTTGGCTGCTGAAAGAAACATATGAAAAGCATGATTAAGTACTGAAGGGTTTGTCCATTCTTTATAATTAACGATTTGAAGAATAGCATCAATGATCAACTGAAAAATATTTTGAAAAAACCACTGATTTTAGTCTTGAATATGACGGTATACAATCAGCCTTACTGATTTATGAGTAAGCAACAGCCAACAACAAAAAACAACCCATTTTATACACTACTTTTTATTCACTTGAAAATAGTGAATAAAAAAAACAGTAGATTTCTACAGTCATAAACAAAACAAAATATCTAAAAATATAATTATTGCGAAACAAAGTGTTGTTTCACGCCTTGTCCTGTAGAATAAATAGATATGATCGTTATTATATAAGTACGTTTAGTCCATAATTTTCATTTAGAAAATTATTAAATATTAAATAAAAACGATGAAAAAAATTACTGAATACTGCATTTACATGCTAACAACACTTGTTTTTACAGCTTGTGAAAAACAAGATACCAACTCACCAGTCCCATCAGAAACAAAAAAAAACACTTTAAATTTCGCCGAACAAAGGTCGCGAAATCTAGCGGCTATAGTAAGTAAACTTGACAGTAAAAGATTTAAATATAATTCTTTTGTAACTGTTAAAGATCAGTCTGGAGAATATTATGCGAATTACAAACTCTATTCAGATGACCAAGTGACCTATGAAAAGGTATACATTAGATATAAAAACGCTACCCTTTTAATTCAGGATAGAGATTCCCTTTTAAAGGATAGCAAGAGTTTTTTTTCTGAAAATTCAGTAAATAATAGCGCATCAACGAATGATCTAAACTCTCCACTAATTGAAAACCATTTGGAGAGAAACCGAATGCATCTAGTACTACTGGAAACAAATGTACCTGAAGAAAAAACGAGCACTTTTAGCTCTTCTGTTCAAGCTAAAAGTGAACTTTTGGTTGGCGGCAATATTTTTTTTACTTCTGGATGGAATGTTTATGGGCTAGGAAGCGCTTCAGTCACGAGGATTGTTAATGGGGCTACATCAGAACCTCTGGACATGTCTTACTGGACTATAGAAGGTGGATCTTTTGTTACTATGCCATATTTTGGATATCATTTTTTTCAACATCCATGCAATTGTAACAGTTCCTTTGAATTACGTCTTAGACTTCAACAAGAATGGTTCCCATCAATCATATGGGTATCAGCTTCTACAGCGGGCTTCATAATGGCTACTGATTAAATCGTAACTTACTACTTTTGATCCACTAAAAAGATAGACCCTCCTAAAGAGCATACAGATGATATTCTTTAAAAAGAATTAAAGACTTAAGAAAAGTAAACTCAAAAAAAAAACAGGCTTACCTGATGAATCAGATAAGCCTGTTTTTTTTAATTTACGTTCTTAAAAATTCTTTAAAGCATCTCTATAAGCAAATAGATCTAGTTTATTATCTGCATTCTCTCTATCCAACATTAAAGACACTAAATAACTTAAACTTTCTAATCTATCATCATCAGACTCTATCGTATTCAAAATAACATCAACCGCTGCAGGCTCTAATTCTCCAGCCGCTAATTCAGGCATAATTGCTTCTTCTGGAGGTAATGGAATATTAAATGTTTTATTTTCTTCCATGTGCTCATAAGCTAAACGAGTCACTTTTGTTAAAGTAGGATCCTTTTCTTCTAAAGCAAAAAGTCTTAACTCTTTTAATCCTAATATTATAGCGCCTATATCTAGACCATCTTTAGCTAAACCCTTTTGTAACTTTACAATTATTTTATTTCCTTCAATACTTTCCATCTGGTATTAGTTTTATTTGTGTGCGAATTTATCATTCTTTATTTATTTTTCAATGAGCGAATCAATTTATTATCGGAATAATATAAAAATTGTTGGCTACTCTGCTTGTATAATCCAAAAATGGAAGCATAAAAGTGTAATCATCTTCTATTTCTATATTTAATTCAGATCTATTTTGCCGTAAAAAATCATTTATTTAGGGTTAAATAACATATAGTTAACAAATAACTGCGAATGATTAAACCTAATTTAATTAAGTTTGTTCATCCAAATAAATCTATTATGAAAATAATTAAATCTATATCTCTTTTACTCTTCATACTAATTTGTCAGCCTAGTTTTTCGCAATATATACAGAGCGATGCAAGTAAAAAGTTTGACGCCCTACTCCAATACATTGATTATGCCTATGTAGATTCTACCGATGATAACAAGTTGGTAGAAGATGCAATTGTTGCGGTGCTAAAAGAATTAGACCCTCATTCGGTATACATACCTAAAGAGGAACTAAAAAAAATGAACGAACCCTTAGAAGGAAACTTCGAAGGTGTTGGTATTCAATTTAATATTTACCATGACACATTAATGGTTGTTTCTCCAATTTCTGGAGGCCCATCAGAAAAAGTTGGATTAAGAGCAGGAGATAAAATAATAAAGGTTGATGGTGAAAATATTGCTGGAATAGGATTACAAAACAGTGATGTCCAAAAAAAATTAAGAGGAAAAAAAGGTTCTAAAGTTAATGTTGGTATAAAACGTAGAGGAAGCCTAGAAATCTTAGATTTTACAATTACAAGAGATAAAATTCCAATTTTCAGTGTTGATGCTACTTATATGGCGACTCCTGAAATTGGCTATATTAAAGTGAATAGATTTGCAAAAAATACGATAACTGAATTTAAAGATGGGTTAGCCCAACTTAAAAGTAAAGATATGAAACACCTTATTATTGACTTAAGAGGTAATGGTGGAGGATATTTAAGAACAGCGATACAACTCTCTGATGAATTAATTGGAGATAAAAAGCTAGTTGTTTATACTGAAGGAATAAAAGCACCTAAACAAGAATATTACACGACTTCAAAAGGAGGTTTTGAGAAAGGAGGTTTTGAGAAAGGGAAATTGGTCATCTTAATTGATGAGGGTTCTGCTTCCGCTTCAGAAATTGTTAGTGGCGCTATTCAAGATTACGATAGAGGGCTAATTATTGGAAGAAGATCTTTTGGTAAGGGCTTAGTTCAAAAACCCTTTTCATTAACTGATGGTTCTGCAATTCGTTTAACTGTTGCGAGATACCATACCCCTTCTGGAAGATGTATTCAACGTCCCTATGACGAAGGTAAAGAAGCGTATTACAAAGAGTTTTCTCGAAGGTTTGAGAATGGTGAATACTCGAATGTTGATAGTATTTCTTTTCCTGATTCTTTACAATTTAAAACATTAAATAGTGCTAGAACTGTTTATGGTGGTGGTGGAATAATGCCTGATATTTTTGTTCCAATTGACACTACAATGTCCTCTGAATATTTTGGTATAGTCAATCGAAAAGGATTAATAAATGAATTTATTTTGGACTATATGGAAGAAAATAGAGCTCAACTTAAAGAAAAGTATAGTGATGTTGTTAGCTTTAAAACTTCTTTTAATGTTGAAGATGAAATTCTAAATGATTTTATAGCATTTGTATCAAAAAATGAAATCGAAAAAAATGAAGCACAAATCAAAAAATCTAAGCGGTTAATTACGACTCGATTAAAAGCACTTATTGCAAGAAACTTATGGGATACATCGGCATTCTTTCAAATCGCAAACGAATTAAACGATTCTTATTTAAAAGCGATAGAAGAAATCAATAACAATACTTTTAAAAAGGAAAATTTACATTATAAATAACGGATATAGAAATATATCTTTACTACCAATCAATTAAAACTTAAAAAAAATGAAAGAAAACATTAAACTAGGATTATTAGCCGTAATTGCACTAACGTTGGTCATCAATACTTTCTTTATGGATGAGGCTCCAAGAAGAATGAACCCAACAGTAAATGAAGATGTTCGGAGTAACATTGCCGCAACGCCTAGCATTAACAACCCTATTGCTCCAATAACTGCCACTCCTCAAAAAAACACCCCCTTAGCAACAAATTTATCTGAGAGTAGAGCGAAAACTGTAGTTCAGTTTAAAGAGATTACACATAATTTTGGTACAATTCAACAAGATTCTAAAAACACTAAAATTTTCACTTTCACAAATACCGGATCAGCACCACTTATTATAGAAAATGCTAAAGGTTCATGTGGGTGTACTGTTCCTAAGTTCCCTAAAGAACCAATTAAACCGGGTGGTACTGGAGAAATTGAAGTGGTTTACAGTCCTGGAAAACAAAAAGGGTCTCAAAACAAAACCGTAACTATTACTGCAAATACAGATCCTATTTCAACGACAATAAACATTTTGGCAGACGTCCAAGCTACAGAATAAAAAAGAAATTTCATTAGCTAAAAGCCCGTAAAACCTAGTTATTACGGGCTTTTTAGGTACTTATTATCCGGAAACTTACTCTTTGGTATCATTTCCTAAGTCATCAAAACTAATATCAGAAAATTCAGTAGCAACTTTCTCTACGATATCTTCACCTTGTTCAGCTTTTAATTCTTTAATTTTTGCTATAGCATCTTCTAACCCATTAGAAAACTTTTCAAAATCTTCTTTATATAAAAATAACTTGTGCTTTTCAAAATAAAATTTTTGGTTATCATTATTAAACCTTCTCTTGCTCTCGGTAATAGTTAAATAATAATCTTCTGCACGAGTCGCTTTAACATCAAAAAAATAAGTTCTTTTCCCTGCTCTTACCGCATTTGAATAAACCTCTTCTCTTCTGTTATCCTCATGGTTATTTTTTTCTGATCCTTCCATCTTGTATTCTTTTAAGTTAAATTCTAATTAAAGTGATACAAATCTTCCGATTTAATATTTAATAAACAAGTTGAACGACACATTTTATAGTTACATCTATTTTTTATCAGGATTTAACTCTATAAACTTATTTAAGCCTTGAGTGATAAAGCTCTGTAAATCACCTTTCTCATCACTATAAATAAGTAATGCTTCAATTTCTTGATGAGCAGCTAAAAAATCTTTTGATTCTTGGATTCCCATCACCATAAAAGAAGTTGCATAAGCATCTGCATAACCACAATTATCAGTAATAACTGTTGCGCTTAATAAGTTATGAGCTACAGGATAACCTGTTTTAGGATTGATCGTGTGAGAATATTTCATTCCATTTTTTTCATAAAACTTACGGTAATTCCCCGATGTAGCTAAGGACTTATTATCCAGGTTAACTATGGCTTCAATTTCGCGTTCTGATAAACCTGGCAAAGGCCTATCAATACCTATTCTCCACAAAGTATCGTTGAGATTAAGCCCTTTTGCTTTAAGTTCGCCCCCTACTTCAACCAAATAATTCTCTATTCCTTTTTTCTCAAGAAGGTCTGCTAATACCTCCACCGAATAACCTTGTGCAACCGCATTAAAATCAAGCATCATTCCTTTTTTATCTTTTGTAACTTTCTGGTTCACTATTGTCATTTTATTAAAATCAACAAAAGCAAGTAAGCTATCAATAGTTGAACTATCAGTAGCATGTAATTTTTCAAACCCAAACCCCCAAGCATTTACGATTGGAGCAATCGTTGGATCAAATAATCCATCCGTTTGTATATAAACAGTTTTTGAAATGTCAAACACAGCTTTAAAAAGAGGATCGATAGTACCAATAGAATCAGATTGATTGAATTTTGAAATTAAAGATGTTTTCTGATAAGTAGAAAGAGAGTTATCAATTTCTATTAGAAGAGAATCTATTGAACGCTGATAATTTATACCATTCATACTCAGGTAACTCACATTATAAGTTGTTCCTTGTGCAAAACCTTCTACAACGATTTGTTGTTTTACAGCGGTTGTTTCTCTACAACTTGCCAAAAGCACTAAAAGTGCTGAATAAATTACTTTCTTCATCATGTCGCAAAAATAGATAAGCAATCTCACATTCAACCAATTATTCTTAATTTTACAAAATGATTTTACCTATTGTAGCTTACGGTGATGCCGTTCTAAGAAAAGAAACTGAAGAGATAGACAAAGACTATCCCGATTTAGACCTCTTAATTGAAAATATGTTTGAAACCATGTATGCCGCTAAAGGTGTTGGTTTAGCGGCGCCTCAAATTGCAAAGGCCATTCGCATCTTTATTGTAGATGCTTCTGGTTTTAATGACGAGGGTGAATATCCGGAATTAGCAGATTTTAAGCGTGTTTACATTAATCCGATTATTGTTGAAGAAAGTGGTAAGGAATGGAAATTTGAAGAAGGTTGTTTAAGTATTCCTGGTATTCGAGAAGATGTTAGTCGAAAGTCTAACGTTGTTATCGAATATTACAACGAAAATTTTGAATTGATTGAGGAATCGCTAGACGGGATTGCAGCACGAGTTATTCAACATGAATACGATCACATTGAAGCTACTTTATTTACCGATTACATAAATCCCCTTAGAAAAAAATTGATTAAGGGTAAATTAAACGATATTGCTAAAGGAAATATTAAAGTGAACTACCGAATGAAATTCCCTTTAGTTAAAGCCAAACATTAAATATATTATGAAAAAAATACTAACCATTGTTCTTTCTAGTTTAATCATCGCTAGTTGTTCAAGCGAATCAGAAAACAAAGTTGAATCAGCTACAATCAAAGAAAACCCTATAGACACTGAAGTTGAACGCTTTGCAGAAATTAATAAACACAGTGAAATTCTATTTTCTGACAGTTTAAATTTCAATGCTAAATCTGCGAATGATTTATTAGCTGCTTATGAAGCATACATTAAGTTTCATAGCTTCCAATCTAAATCAAAAACCATTCAGTTTAAAGCTGGTGAATTGGCTAAATCATTAAACAAACCCCATGTTGCTATTGCACATTTTAATGGTTTATTAGAACGGGACCCAACGCATGAAAAAGCAGGATTGGCAATGTTTTATAAAGCCATGATTATTGGAGACATGCTTCATGAAAATGAATTAGCAGAAAAAACTTACCAAGAATTTATAGATACCTACCCTAACCACCCATTTGTAGAAAGTGCAAAAGCATCAATAATTTTACAAGGAAAATCTTTAAATGACATTGTAAAAGAATTTGAGCAGAAGAATTCTTAATGGAAATGGAGTCCTTATCCTAAATACAATTCAGCATAAGGACTCCATTTAGACTTTACTTTACTAGGGTTATATTCTCTGGAGTAATCACAATCTTACGTTCTTTATAAAGCATTCCTGTTGCACGTCTAAACGCTTTTTTACTGACCTGAAATTCTTTATAAATTAGCTCTGGTGTACTTTTATCTGAAAAGTTAAGTTGACCATCTTCTTTTAATAAACGTTCGAAAATTTTATTCGCTAAAACTTCAACTTCAGACAAATTAGAACTGTTTAACGTAATGTCTAATTTATCATCTTTTCTAACGCGTTGTAAATAACCTTTTAACTTCTCTCCTATTTCTATAGGTTTAAAAACTTCATTTTTAAACACCATACCATAGTGTTGGTTATTCACAATTACTTTGTACCCAATATCTGTTTCTCCACTCACCAACAAATTCACTTGATCACCAGTTTTAAGTGCTAACTCATTCTGACGAATAAAGCGACCCATTTTAGTAGTTCCAACCATACGGTTAGTCTTTTCATCTTTGTATAAATAGATTAAATAGCGTTTCCCTGCAGTGACTCTTAAAAATTGTTCAGAAAAAGGCACCAATAAATCCTTTTCCATTCCCCAATCAAAAAATGCCCCATAATCATTAACATCAACTGCTTTTAAAAAAGCACATTGATTTAATTTCACTTTAGGTTCTAAAGTTGTAGCGATTGGTCGATCTTCTGAATCTGTGTAAATAAATACCTCAACCATATCTCCCATAGCAATATCTGCAGGAACATATTTATTGGGCAACAAAATTTCGTTCCCCTCATCAGTAATTAAATACACTCCTTGAGGAGTATCTTTTAACGCTTCTAATTCTAATATCTGACCTATTTCTTTCATCTTATTTAATTTCTTGTTGTTGGTGCGTTGTTGTTCATCTTATTGACCTAAAATATTCTCAACTAAAAACCAAGAACTAATTTATCCTCTATAAAAAACCAATTCATTTTCTAATGATGCTTCTTTGTTGTAACAATAACCTTCGGTATCAAATCCAATTAAATCATTGGGATGCTTAATTTTATTTTTTATGATATAAGACGCCATAAATCCTCTAGCTTTTTTTGCATACACCATTACGGTCTTATATTGTCCATTATTAAAATCTTTAAAAACTGGAGTGATAATTTTAGCATTCAGTTTTTTCTTATTAATAGACTTAAAATACTCATTTGAAGCTAAATTAACTATTAACTCTTCTTTATGAGTAGCGGTAATACTATTCACTTCATTAACAATTTTATCTCCCCAAAATTCATACAAGTTATTTTTTCTTCCTGTTTTTAATTTTGTTCCCATCTCTAAGCGATAGGGATGAACTAAATCATAAGGTTTTAAAAGTCCGTACAACCCTGATAATATTCTCAAATGGTTTTGAGCTTCTTCATTTTCTAGTGCTGTAAAAGATTGGGCATTTAATCCAGCATAAACTTCTCCATTAAACATTAATGCTGCAGGGATAACCTCTGATGTATGATTGGATTTCCAACTCTGATACCGATTAACATTTAATTCTGCTAACACAGGACTTAATTTCATTAATTCGCCCAACTTCTTAGGAGAGTATTTTCTTAACGAATTAATCAATTGCTCAGCATCTTCAATAAAAATTGGATTCGTGCAATTTTCAACAAATTGCTTTTCTTCATTTAATTTTTTTGCAGGAGAAAGTAAGACCAACATAATCCGTAATTTTAGCTTACAAAAATAGCCCCAATTTATGAGTAATTCTAAGAAAGACTGGTCGAGTATTTTAACTCCTGAAGAATATAGAGTAATGAGAGAAAAAGGAACCGAAAGTCCATTTTCTGGAACATACAACATCCATAACGATAATGGTATATTCAGGTGTAAGGGATGTCATACCGAATTATTTTCCTCCTCTTCTAAATTTGATGCAAGTTGTGGTTGGCCAAGTTTTGATGAAGAAATTGTAAAAGGAAATATAAAGGAAATTTCAGATAAAACTCACGGCATGCTCCGCACAGAGATTGTGTGCGCGAATTGTGAATCTCACTTAGGTCATGTTTTTAATGATGGACCAACAGCTACAGGAGTAAGATATTGTGTAAATTCAATTAGTTTAGATTTCGAGAACAAATAAGCTTCTATCTACCTAAGAGATTAGTGCCTGCGCCAATAAAACCAGAAGAAAAAGGGTTGTTTTGTCTGTTTTGATATGGATTTCTATCGTTTATTCTAACTTCAGCTTCTATTGAGAAACTATCCGAAACTTTATACTTAACATATCCAGAGTAACCAAGGTTTTGTAATCCATTATTTTGGTCTAATGATGTACCAACTAATGGAGTATATGCCGTAAAGTCATAAAAAATTGATCCTCCAACTGACAATCTATCTGTTAGTTTATACTCTCCTCCAATAAATGCATTGTATTGAGAGATATTACCAGAAAAAAGTTGATATCTAGAATCATTAATTACACTTAAATTATTTACTGAGCTGTTTATATAAGTTAAGCCTGCCTGAATAGAAAATTTTGGAGAAACAGCGTAACTAACCATTGGTTGGTAGTAGGTACTAAAATAATTACCTCCATAAGTACTTGTTCCAAAACCGGCTCCAACTTGAAAACTATACTGCATTTTATCTTTAGTGGTTAATGAATCAAAAGGAATTACATAATTAGGGTTTTCAATAACATAATCTTCAATAGCATTAGAATCTACTTGTGCAAAAGTACCTATTGAAAGGAATATTGCTAATAAAATAAGTGTATACTTTAAACCCATAACTCTTGTAAAAATACGATTTCTAACTTACTTTTTTCATCCCACACGGCATTTAACTTTTTTTAACAATTTACTAGCTGAATCATTTTTTTTGGCATGCATTTTGACCGCTTCTGCTGTCACATAAAAACGATAAAAAATGTTAGAACTTAGAAAAAGATATATAGCGCTAAAACAAAAAGCAACACAACTAATGCTTCAAGGTAAGATGAGTGCGTATTTAAAAACGTTAACGGAAATTGAACAAATGAATTTAATCTTAGTTAGAGTTCAATAAAAATAATGAGTTAAAAGTAAAGTCCCATGGAGTAATTCTTCAACAGGCTTAGTGAAGTCCTAAACCTAATTGTAGGTTCTCTAAAAAGTTATAAAATGAAGTTTTTATCAGTAATTTTCAAACTCTTTTTTTCTTGACTATAAGAGTTGCATTTCCCATAGTGATCACCTTCTCCTTTTAAGAAGAAAAGTAGGGTTAATACACATCCTATAATTGCTAAAAAAATAATCATATCTATGATTTAATGCTTTTCATGTGTAAATATAAGTATTTTGTCGAGGAAAATGGTTGAGCAGACGATTTAAATTAATTCGTCGAAAAAAACAAAAAAAAACATGAAAACACTATACCTCATCAGACATGCTAAATCCGACTGGGACACTACTGTAAAAAGAGATATTGAACGCCCTTTAAACGAAAGAGGCCTTAGGGATGCGACAATGATGGCAAAGCAACTACAGGGCCTTAACTTTAAGCCATCAATCCTCTTTTGTAGTCCTGCACAACGAACAGTTACTACATCTGAACTGATCACGAAGGACATGCAAATTATTTTTGAAAAAAAGATTTACGAAGCATCTTTACAAGAGTTAACGAAACTTATAGACGAATTTCCTGATGAGCATTCAGAAGTTGCTTTAATTGGGCATAATCCTTCAATGACCTATTTATCGAATTACCTAACAGGTGAGTTCATCAATAGCATACCAACTTGTAGTGTTATTAAAATTGAATTAGAAATTAACAGTTGGAAAGAGATTACTCAGGGTATCGGGACTCAAAAGTTCTTTATTTATCCAAAAATGTATCCTTTTTAAATTGTTCTTTATAAAGAAATTTCTTTTGTAAAGTTTCTCTTGGTTTGTAGGTATAAAAAATAAAACCGTCCTTCATTTTTAATTTAGAAACATATTGATAAGTCAATTTCTTTTCTGCAACAATTTTCCCAGTACTGCTCTCAATTTCTTTCAGGTAGTAAAATCCATTTTTTAAAAAAACGGCATATATCTTTCCATTTACCTCATCCATTATCAATCTTCTTTTCCATGAGCTCTTCTTTTTGGGTTGATGATATGTAAAAGATACAGCTCCTACTTCAATAGTATCCTCAATAAATTTCCAAATTTTACTTTCTGAATGATCAAAGATATTAATGGTATCATTAATCACAAACAAAGGAGCATAAACGGTTTGATATAAAAATCCATTGGAGAAACCAGTCATATAAGCTGCTACATCATACCTGTCATAACCTTTAATACGTTTGGCCATTCGTTTAGCAAATTGCTTCTCGGCATTACTTAAAAATTCATATTCAAAATTATATTTCCAATCCATATCTTTATGTATAACTTCTTTAATAACAGCAATAGCGGTATCTTCAGGGCTAAAAGCATAATATTTAAATCGAGGAAATTGTTTTAAGAAATCAGAAAACAAGATACTTTGTTCTAAAGTATCTACAATGGGTTTAATCAATTGGTTAAAATCATCCAACGGCAATTTATAAATAGATACTTTATCATTTATAATTCCTATTCTATAAATTGAACGTTTACAAATCAAATTTACATTCCCTAAATAATCTGTATATAATTCTACGGGTTCTCCAGGAACAAAATGTTTAGAAATTATTTTTTCATTTTCATCCACTAAATAAATTTCACTATCCTTATTTAATCGTTTTCCGTAAACCAAAAACAAATAGTTATCTTCATAAAACTCATAATCGGCAATATTAATTTTAGCACTTTTAAAAACGACTGTTGGTTGACTATTGTCGAACACAGAATGAACGGGAAAACTATGCACCTTCTCTTTCAACTTAACCCCCAATATTAACGTATCGCTGTTTGAGGTTATAGGTTCATAATTGGTTTCAAAAGCAATGTGGGAATATACCAAGGTAATTCTTTTCATTTTTTCTAAAGAAATTTCATAATTTCCATCGGCATCTGATTTTACGACAATGTTTCGCTGATTTACTTTAACATTTACATTTTCAATTCCCTTACTATTATTTACATTGATGATCTGCCCTTTTATCACCATTCTATCTTGAGAAAACACAACAGAAAGTGTGCAAAATAATAGAAATACTAATGTGATGTGTTTTCTCATATCTGATGAAGTCAAATTCTTAATCTAGATGCATTGAATTTACTATTCCATAAATATAAACGAATTTACTTTTAATAGTTACATTTGAAACTCGAAAATAGAAACGTATGACAAAAAAAGAAGAATTAAATTTCAATAAAAACGAAGATGTTAATAAATTACTTGTTACTGATTTAAACAGAAAGTTAACTAAAGTTTATTTAGGTGGTGGAGAAAAGAAGATCGAAAAACATCATAGTAAAGGAAAATTAACTGCTAGAGAGCGAATAACTTATTTACTGGATAAAAACTCAGAACACCTTGAAATTGGAGCTTTGGCAGGAGACGCTATGTACAAAGAACATGGCGGTTGTCCTTCTGGAGGAGTTGTTGGAGTTATAGGTTATGTTAAAGGCAAACAATGTATCGTTGTTGCTAATGATGCGACTGTAAAGGCTGGGGCCTGGTTTCCAATTACTGGAAAAAAGAATTTAAGACTTCAAGAGATTGCTATGGAAAACAAATTGCCCATTATCTATTTAGTAGATAGTGCTGGAGTTTATTTGCCAATGCAGGATGAGATTTTCCCTGATAAAGAACATTTTGGAAGAATCTTTAGAAATAATGCGATCATGTCTTCCATGGGAATTACACAAATAGCTGCTATTATGGGAAGTTGTGTTGCCGGGGGAGCATATTTGCCGATTATGAGTGATGAATCTTTAATTGTAGATAAAACTGGATCAATTTTTTTAGCAGGCTCTTATTTGGTAAAAGCAGCCATTGGAGAAACCATCGATAATGAAACTTTAGGTGGTGCAACTACCCATTGTGAAATTTCTGGCGTTACGGATTACAATTGCTTAGACGACCATGACTGTTTAGATAGAATCAGGAGAATGATGGATAAAATAGGTGACTCTGAAAAAGCTGGTTTTAATCGTTCTGAAGCTAAATCACCGAAACAAAAAATAGAGGATGTTTTTGGGATTTTACCTGACAAAAGAGATAAGCCTTACGATATGAAAGAAATCATTAGCAGTTTAGTAGATGATTCTGAATTTGATGAATATAAAGCTGCTTATGGACAAACTATTATTTGCGGTTATGGCCGAATTGATGGATGGGCAGTTGGTATTGTTGCTAACCAGCGTAAAGTGGTTAAATCTACAAAAGGTGAAATGCAATTTGGTGGAGTCATTTATTCTGATTCTGCGGACAAATCTGCTCGTTTTATTATGAACTGTAACCAAAAGAAAATTCCATTGCTCTTTTTACAAGATGTTAGTGGTTTTATGGTTGGGTCAAGATCTGAACACGGAGGAATAATTAAAGATGGAGCTAAAATGGTAAGCGCAATGGCAAACTCTGTTGTTCCAAAATTTACGGTTATTATTGGTAATTCTTATGGCGCAGGTAACTATGCCATGTGTGGAAAGGCCTATGACCCCAGGTTAATTGTTGCCTGGCCATCTGCGCAATTGGCAGTAATGAGTGGTGCTGCAGCGGCTAAAGTTTTATTGCAAATTGAAGTTGCCTCTTTAAAATCAAGAGGAGAAGAAATCACTAAAGAAAAAGAAGACGAGATGTTTAACAACATCAAAAACAAATATGACGAACAAATCTCACCCTATTATGCCGCTTCTCGCTTGTGGACAGATGCAATAATAAACCCGATTGATACTCGCAAATGGGTTTCCATGGGAATAGAAGCAGCCAATCACGCTCCTATTGAGAAACCTTATAATGTTGGAATTATTCAAACCTAAAAACTAAGTTCTAATTAATTTGATAAGCCGAATAAATTATTGATTCGGCTTATTTTTTTAAAACACTAAGATTCTTATTTTAATGTTGATAGTCTGTTAGCATTATTAATTAAAAAAAATAGCTTAATTCGTTAAATTTTTATTTATTTACACTAAAATCAATACGCTAAATTATGTATACAAGAACAATCAAAATAACAGCAATATTAGTAGCTACAAGTTTTCTAGCCTCTTGTGGAAGTTCTCATGAAGATGAAACAACGGCCATGGAAGAAGAAACGGCAACTGAAGAAGTGGTAATGATGGAGTCAGATATGAATCAAACCGATTATATTTTACCTTCTCCATTACAAATTGCTGAATTGTTTAAACGTGCAGGATTAACTTATGTTGGTGATTTAACCAATGCGCATGAGAATGTTGACATGTACAATTCAAAATACGACCAGAAATTAAACTATGGTATTTATGCTGCAGATATGGCATATTGTGTAATGAACGACCAAACCCAAAACTCTATCCACTATTTAGCAGCTTTAAAAGCGTTGTCTGAAAAATTATGGATGACTGATATTCTGGGATCTCTGGGACTCTCTCAACGGCTAGAAAGGAATATTGGTAATGAAGACTCCTTAACATACATTATGGCTGATTTGCAAATTCAAATGGATGACTATTTAGAAGAGAATAATATGGGGCATACTGGGAAAATAATCTTTGCTGGTGCTTGGTTAGAAACCATGTATTTAGCGGCAAAAGTCAATGAATCGAATCCTAATCCTAAATTAATTTCAAGACTATCTGAACAAACTATTATTTTAGAAGGATTAATTGCTTCAATTAAACAGTACAAAGTAGATGAGGAGTTTACTGATTTAGTAGCCGATTTAGAAAAAATAAAATTACACTTTGCAGAATTCGATGATGAATCTCTTGAAGAATATACCTTATCTGATGATGCTATTCATGCTTTGACTGCAGATTTAATTGAAATTAGAACTAAAATTATTCGCGAATAATTTCCTTCACCCTTTTCAAAATAACACCTATGAAAAAAATAATAT
>JAWUVT010000196.1:0-8314 GCA_034112225.1 Flavobacteriales bacterium
CAATCCGCATTTTGACTTACTACTTTAGTTAAAAGTAGCAAGAGAGAAGTGAGAAGAGCTATACTTGATTTCTGAAACATTAGACACAAAGATAATTTTTTAAAATTTATCCCAAAATTGTGCCGCATTGACTTTCTCTTAAAAAAACACGAACTTCGTTTTACACAACATTAATCCTATTGAAATACGCACAAATCCAATATAAATTCAGACATAATTGAATGACTAAAAAACTTTTTAACGATCAGAAATAGCCGCAAATTTATAGAACGATTGCAACGCAATTTCAAATCGTTTATTTGTTTCATTCAACAAAACTAAAAGAGGTTTAAAGCGCTTTTTCACTACTAGTAGGTAATGACTTTGTTTTTAACAAATCGCTAAATTCGGTTAACACCATGTAAGTAACATTGAAACGTTTCTAACAAGGTCGTTAAACGAAATCCTTAATAATTCAAATTCGGGCTCATCCATTTTTCGGCTTCTTCAATAGTGACCATTTTTTGCTTGGCATATTCTATTATTTGATCTTTTTCAATCTTTCCTAAACCAAAGTATTTCGCTTGTTCATTTCCAAAATAGAATCCACTTACTGATGCGGTTGGGAACATGGCCAAACTTTCTGTTAAGTCTACTCCCGTTAATTGGGTAGCATCTAACAACTGAAACAAGTCACGTTTTAAGGTGTGATCCGGACACGCTGGATAGCCTGGTGCTGGACGGATGCCTTTGTAAATTTCTTTAATTAAAGCTTCTTTATCCAAGGTCTCACTAGCGGCATATCCCCAATATTCTAAGCGTACTTTCTGGTGCAATAATTCTGCAAAAGCTTCCGCTAATCTATCTGCGAGCGCTTTTAATAGGATAGAGTTGTAATCGTCATGATCTGCCTCAAAACGAGCAATGTGTTCGTCAATTCCTAAGCCTGTTGTCACCACAAAACCGCCTACATAATCTTGAATTCCTGTTTCTTTGGGGGCAATAAAGTCTGCTAAAGAAATGCTTGGAACACCTGCCGCCTTTTTGGATTGTTGTCTTAGCTGCTGCAAATTTGCTTCTCCTTTATTGACTTCAATAATGGTGTCGTTTACTGAGTTTGCTTCCCAAATTCCGATGACTGCTTTGGCTGTTAACCAGCTGCCCTCAATAATTTGATGCAACATGTTTTTGGCGTCCACAAATAATTTCTTGGCTTCGATTCCAACCACTTCATCTTCTAAAATTTCAGGGTATTTTCCTGCCAACTCCCAAGTTCTGAAAAATGGAGTCCAATCGATATATTCAGCAATCTCTTTGAGGTCGTAATTCTCAAAAACCTTATTTCCTAATAAGTTAGGTTTCACGGGTTGGTCTTTTTCAAAATTGATTTGAAATTTATTTTGATGTGCTGCGGCTATTTTTAAGAACTCTTTTTTTGCTCTTCTCTTGTTGTGTAAATCACGTAAACGCTGATAATCTTCTTGGGTTTCTTTTACAAATCCTCCCTTTTGATCGTTCAATAGTTTTCCAACAACTGGCACACTTCTGGAGGCATCTAAAACGTGAACGGTTTGTCCTTTGGTAAAGTGCTGCTCAATTTTTACGGCTGTATGTACCTTAGAGGTTGTTGCTCCGCCAATCAATAAAGGGACCTCCATCCCTTCTCTTTCTAGTTCTTTGGCTACGTGTACCATTTCGTCTAAAGAGGGGGTTATCAAACCACTCAATCCGATAATGTCTACCTTTTCGTCTTTGGCTACTTGGATTATTTTTTGTGCTGGAACCATTACGCCTAAATCGATAATTTCATAGTTGTTACAGCCTAAAACTACCCCTACAATGTTTTTTCCAATATCATGCACGTCTCCTTTTACGGTTGCCATTAGTATCTTACCGGCAGACTGTCTGCCTTCCCCTTTTTCAGCTTCAATAAAGGGCAATAAATGAGCTACTGCTTTTTTCATTACACGGGCACTTTTCACCACTTGTGGTAAAAACATCTTTCCTTCACCAAATAAATCTCCAACAACATTCATCCCATCCATTAAGGGGCCTTCAATCACTTCAATGGGTCTGTCAAACTTCAGGCGGCACTCTTCTACATCGGCTACAATAAATTCTACTATTCCACGAACCAACGCATGAGAAAGTCTTTTTTCTACGGGATCATTTCTCCATTCTTGCGTTTCTTTTTCTACTGCTTTTTTTGCTCCAACTGATTCTGCAAAATCAACCAATCGTTCTGTAGCATCGTCTCTTCTATTCAATAAAACATCTTCTACCCTTTCTAATAAATCGGGTGGAATATCAGAATAAACCTCTAACATGCCAGGATTTACAATTCCCATATCCAACCCCGCTTTTATCGCATGGTAAAGAAAAGCGGAGTGAATTGCTTCTCGAACGACATTGTTTCCTCTAAAGGAAAAGGAAACATTACTAACTCCTCCACTCACCAATGCCCCTGGCAAGTTTTGTTTAATCCAACGTGTAGAATTGATAAAATCTACTGCGTAATTATTATGTTCTTCTAATCCTGTTGCTACGGTTAAGATGTTGGGGTCAAAAATAATATCGTGTGCAGGAAAATCAAGTTTTTCTCTTAACAAATGATACGCGCGTTCACAAATTGCTATCCTTTTTTCATAAGAATCTGCTTGACCTTGTTCATCAAAAGCCATAATAATTGCTGCAGCTCCGTAACGTTTAATGAGTTTGGCTCTTTCTAAAAATGTGGCCTCTCCTTCTTTTAAAGAAATAGAGTTCACTATCGATTTTCCCTGCGTACATTTTAAACCCGCTTCAATAACCGACCATTTAGAGGAATCAATCATTATTGGCAATTTGGCGATATCAGGTTCTGAGGCAATCAGATGCAAGAATCGAGTCATCACTTCTTCCGACTCTAACATTCCCTCATCCATATTGACATCAATGATCTGAGCACCACCCTCTACTTGACTTAATGCTACAGAGATTGCTTCTTCGTATTTTTCTTCTACGATTAAGCGTTTAAACTTAATGGATCCCGTTACATTAGTCCGTTCACCAACATTGATAAAATTACTTTCTGGCCGAACCAACAAGGGCTCTAAACCACTAAAGTTGGGTAGGGCTGATTTTTGTTTCTTTGTTCTGGGAGCATATCTAGAAGCGACTTCTGCCATGGCTTCAATGTGCTCTGGAGTTGTTCCACAGCAACCTCCAATAATATTGATTAGCCCGTCTTTAATAAAGTCTTCCACTTGATTTGCAGTTTCTGGAGCTTCCTCATCGTATTCTCCAAATTCATTGGGTAACCCTGCGTTTGGATAAGCACTCACAAAAAAGGGGGTACGCTCAGCTATTGTCTGGATGTGTGGCCTGAGTTGTTTTGCTCCTAATGCACAATTAAATCCTACGCTTAACAAATCCATATGGGAAATAGAGATCAGGAAAGCCTCTACTGTTTGTCCAGAAAGGGTTCTCCCACTCGCATCTGTAATGGTTCCAGAAACCATAATCGGAACTCTATTGCCACTTTCTTCAAAATAGGTGTCTATTGCAAATAAAGCTGCTTTGGCATTTAAGGTGTCAAAAATAGTTTCTACTAATAAGAGATCTACTCCTCCTTCAATCAATCCTTTTGCTTGATCTTTATAGGCGACCACCAATTGATCAAAAGTAATTGCTCTATATCCGGGGTCGTTTACATCTGGAGCCATCGCAGCCGTTCTATTTGTTGGGCCCATTGCTCCGGCAACAAAACGAGGTTTATGGGGTTCTTTTGCGGTAAATTCTGCGGCGACTTCTTTCGCTATTTTTGCCGATTGGTAATTAATCGCATAAACGGCTTTTTCTAATTGATAATCTGCCTGCGCGATTGTTGTCCCACTAAAGGTATTGGTTTCAACAATATCGGCGCCTGCAGCAAAATATTCTGTGTGAATTGCTTTGACAATATCTGGTCGAGTAATCGAAAGTAAATCGTTATTTCCTTGTAATGGAATTTCAGAATCTAAAAAATCACTTCCTCTAAAATCTTCTTCTTGGAGTTGGTAACGTTGAATCATAGTGCCCATCGCACCATCCAACACGAGTATTCTTTCTGCTAAAATTTCCTTTATGTTGCTCATAAACTATCGTATTCTATGTCAATTAAAAGATTTCTCTGTTCTGCTGTCGCTCCAGTAGGAATGACAAAAAAGAAATCATAAAAAAACCCCTCTACTTAAAAGTAGAAGGGTTCAATTTTATATCTTGCTCTACTTTATCTTCTTTCGAATTTCTTCGAAATTAGGAATTGGCACCGATTTTCCAATTCATCTAAAGCTGAACTTACAGTTGGTTGCCAAGGTTTCAAAGGGCCTAATCCCTCCACCTTTCTTGATAGCACGGAAACCGTGCAGACAATTAATTTATTTCAAAACGTTAAGAACGTGACCACAAAACTATTAACACTTTCTGTTAAATCCAAACTTTATGCTGCAATTCGAACAACACCCCTCTTTTGTAATCTAATTTGGGCTTAAAATTCTGCATTTTTTGGTGTTCTTGGAAATGGAATTACATCTCTAATGTTTCCCATCCCTGTAACGAACAGCATTAATCTTTCAAACCCTAACCCAAAACCGGAGTGAGGAACGGTTCCAAATTTCCGTGTATCTAAATACCACCATACGCTTTCCATAGGAATGTTTTGGGCTGCAATTTTTTGAGCCAACACATCGTGTCTTTCTTCTCTTTCAGACCCTCCAACAATTTCTCCAATACCTGGAAATAGGATGTCCATTGCTTTTACTGTTTTACCATCCTCATTTAGCTTCATGTAAAAAGCTTTAATATTTGCTGGGTAATCAGAGATAATGACGGGTTTCTTAAAGTGTTTCTCCACTAAAAATCTTTCGTGCTCGGATTGCAAATCAATCCCCCATTCATCGACCAAAAATTGAAATTTCTTTTTCTTATTGGGCTTCGAATTCCGTAAAATGTTGAATGCTTCGGTATAAGTAATCCGTTCGAAATCGTTATTGGCAACAAATTCTAATTTCTCCAACAAATCTCCAGCTCTTTCGATTTGTGGTTTTGATTTATCTTCTTCTTGTAACCTTTTATTCAGAAAGTCTAAATCTTCCTTACAGTTATCTAGGGCGTATTGAACACCATATTTTAGCATGGCTTCGGCCAAATCCATGTTGTCATTATTGTCTGCAAAAGCAACTTCGGGTTCTATCATCCAAAATTCTGCTAAATGACGGGTGGTGTTTGAATTTTCTGCTCTAAATGTAGGTCCAAAAGTATAGACTTCACTCAACCCTAAGGCCGCTAACTCAGCTTCTAACTGACCCGTTACTGCTAAGCTGGTTTGTTTTCCGAAAAAATCTTGTTTGTAATCGACCTCTTTATTCTCATCTAAAGGCACATTTTTCAAGTCCATTGTAGTTACCTGAAAAGCTTCTCCAGCTCCCTCAGCATCAGTAGCCGTAATTAAAGGAGTATGAACATTGTAAAAGCCTCTGTCATTAAAAAACTCATGAATTGCGAAAGTCATGGCATGTCTAACTCTAAGAATAGCGGCAAAGGTATTTGTTCGAGGTCTTAAATGCGCTATTTCTCTCAAGTACTCTAAAGAGTGTTTTTTTGGCTGTAAAGGATACTCTTCAGGATTCGCATCGCCTAAAATTAGAAAAGAGTTGACAAGCAATTCAATAGATTGTCCTGCTCCTTGAGATTCCACAACTTTACCAAGAACCTGTATAGATGCTCCAGTAGCAATTCTTTTCAACTCTTTTTCATCCTCTTTTTCAAAGTCAATAACTGCTTGAATATTATTGATGGTCGACCCATCATTAATCGTAATAAAACGATTATTTCTAAACGTTCTTATCCATCCTTTTACCAGTACTTCTGAACCTATCTGAGGGCCAGCTAATAGCGTTGCAATTTTTATTCTTTTCATTCCTTCTTTTTTCTTAGTAATTTAATCGGAGCAAAATTAGTGTTTTTTTATTGTAACACGCCCAGTTTAGGGTCTTCGAATTGCAATTTGGCGTGATTATTGAAAGTCAAAACTTTTTAGAATTTAGATTAACTGAGTTATATTTACGACAAAAAGCCGAAAAAATTTTGAATATCAGATATAAGGCTTTAATATTGTGTTCCATTTAATTGGATTAATACCGTTACTATGAAAAATATCTTTTTTGGATTGTTTATTACTCTACTGACATTGCAAGCCAATGCGACGGGAGTTATTGTTTTAGAAGGTCACTACCAAGGAAAAAATCTATACGTTCAAAATCCATTTGCAGGAAGTGGAGTTGGGTTTTGTACTTTTGAAGTGACCATTAACGGGGAAGTAACTACTGACGAAGTGAATTCAAGTGCTTTTGAAATTGATTTTGCCAACTTTCAAATGAAAGTTGGAGATCCAGTAATCATTAAAATTAAGCACAAAGATGATTGTAAACCTAAAGTTTTAAATCCTGAGGTTTTAAAACCTAAGAGTACTTTCGAAATTGTATCCATGAAAATTTCTAAAGAAGGAAACTTTGATTGGACCACAAAAAGCGAAACTGGTAAATTAACTTTTATTGTGGAGCAGTTCAGATGGAACAAATGGATTAAAGTGGGTGAAGTTGATGGCGCTGGAATAATGACGGAAAGCAGCTACCAATTCAATATCACACCTCACTCTGGTGAAAACAAATTTAGAGTGAAACAAATTGATTACTCTGGTAAACCTAGATATTCTCAAGCCTCAAGATTTATTTCGCCAATTGAAGAGATATTTTTTAGCCCGATTAAAGTGAAAGTTGATCTCCTTTTTACCAACGAAACGTTATTTGAAGTTTACGATAGCTTTGGAAATATTGTTAAAAAAGGATATGGTGAAAAAGTGGACGTTTCTAACTTAAAAAAAGGAATCTATTACTTAAGCTTTGACAATAAAACAGAAACTTTCGTAAAGAAATAAGCTAAAAAAATTATAAATTAAAATCCCGTCTCGATAGCTATCGGGACGGGATTTTTTTGACCAATAATTATGAACAAAATCGAACACATAGGAATCGCCGTAAAAGATTTAGAAGCTGCCAACGAAATCTATACGAAACTATTTGGAGAACCTCCTTACAAAACTGAAACCGTAGCAAGTGAAAATGTTTCAACTTCTTTTTTTAAAGTTGGAGAAAGTAAAATAGAATTGTTAGAAGCCACAGATCCAGCAAGTGCTATTGCTAAATTTATAGCTCGTAAAGGTGAAGGAATACATCACATCGCTTTTGCTGTAGCAGATATTAAAGCTGAAATGGAACGAATGAGAGCAGAGGGCTTTATCGTTTTAAATGAGGAACCTAAACGGGGCGCTGACAACAAATTGGTTTGCTTCTTACACCCCAAAACAACCCATGGTGTTTTAATTGAATTGTGTCAAGAAATCAGCGAATAAGTCTTCAACTGTTGTTTTATGAATATGAACCGCTTTAATTCCACATTTCCTCGCCCCTTCTATGTGCTGGATAGAATCGTCTAAGAACAGGGTTTCAGAAGCTAAGTAATTGTTTTGAGCTAAAACATGCTCAAAAGCGGCTGCATTTGGCTTTCTAAATCCTATTTCATTCGAATAATAGACCCCATGAAAAAGTGGGCTTAATGAATCTTCATTAAGGTCAGCTTTAAGGATTGGAATAAATCCTCTAATATGGGTTTCATTGGTATTGCTTAATAATGAAGTTGAAAACTTGCTTTTTAAGGCCAGCAATAATTTTTTTCTGGCAATTGGAAAATCCAGTAACATCGAATTCCATGCCTCAATAATTTCAGCATTCGTTTTGGAAATCCCCCAGAGCGCTCTCAATTCATCACAAAACTGGTTTTCAGAAATAGTTCCTGTTTCAAAATCATCAAATACCCCAACTTGTTTTGCTTTCGAGTAATAACCTTCAAAATCAGCTATGCCTAAGTTGATAAAAGCTTGTTGAGTTAACTTAAAATCTAAATTTAACAAAACGCCACCCAAGTCGAAAATGATGTTTTTAATCCCTTTTAATTCCATAGGAAGACAAATTTAGTAAATTAGTGCTATTTATTGTTGGTTAATAGCCAACTTATCCGTAAAATTGCAATTCAATTCTAATTCAATTTAGAATGGGCCTATAGCTCAGCTGGTTAGAGCACCTGACTCATAATCAGGTGGTCCGGGGTTCGAGTCCCTGTGGGCCCACTAGTAATCAAAGGCTCTGGAAGGTTATTCTTTCAGAGCTTTTTTTATTCGCACGTTTTTCGCACGGTATGGAAATCAATATCTTTTAAAGAACATTAGCTATAAAAATAACGAAAGTTTAAGGATTTATTT
>JAWUVT010000197.1:0-7329 GCA_034112225.1 Flavobacteriales bacterium
AGATAATAAATTCTAGGTCAAGTGCGTTTAAAACATTTGTCGCTTTAGCTGCTTGATTTAAGTTTGAAATTAATATTTCTAGAAACACATTAAATTAATGCGACAGAACCATACGTTCGCTCCATTGAAAACTCTTGAACAACTGCTCTTGGTATTCTTTTATGCCTTCCAATTCTAAGTTGACAAGATTTTCTTAAATTTAATAACTTCACTTGTACAACAGGTGCAACAGCTAAATTTCACAACTGCTTGCTGACCTTACAGCAACTAAAATTTAGCAACAATTTGTTGCGTTAACCTATTAATGCAACAAGTATCACCAACTTCGTGTTTTATTTTATGCATATAATGTCCATAAACTACCATTCACAACCAAAAAGTAACCGTTAAATAAAAAAAAGGAAACTTAATCGCTTTTTAAATGTCCAAAATTTACATTTACAAAACCATTACTCGGTCATTAGTGAGTAATCTACAATTTTTAGCAAAAAACATGAAATTTCCAGCCCTTATAATCAGCTTACTGTCATCAACTCTAATAGTTGCTCAATCTAGCTCTTCAGTAGAAACATTTAACGTCAAACATAGAGATTGGTTTAATGAAGACTATGGTTCAAAAAAAATATATGGAACTAGTACTCAAAAAGCTTACAATACTATTTTAAAAGATAAAAAAGCTAAAAAAGTAATTGTTGTTGCTATTATTGATTCAGGAGTTGATATCGAACATGAAGATCTAAAAGAAAACATTTGGGTAAACAAAAACGAAATTCCTAACAACAATATTGATGATGACAAAAATGGCTATATCGATGACATGCATGGTTGGAATTTTTTAGGAAACTCTAAAGGAGAAAATATAAATGAAGAAAACTATGAGTTTTTAAGGATCTATAGAGATTACAAAAAATTAGAAAAAGAACAAGACGAATTATTTAAAAATATAGAAACCAAATACTTAGCTAAATTAAAGAGTACCACCCAAAATCTTAACACCTATACTACTTTAGAACAAAACATTTCTGAGGCACAAAAAATAATTAAAGAAGATACAGGAAGAGAACTTACCGATCAAAGTGGTCTTTCAGCTATTCCCGTAACTACTGAAAGAGTAGCTGCTGCAAAAAAGTATCTTTCAAAAATTTTCTCCGTTGGCCTAACCATTAAAGAGGTTAAAGAAGCCCAAGAACACTTTCAGGACCAAATAGATTATGGTTTAAATATTGATTTTAACCCAAGAGCACTTATTGGCGATAATTTAAATGATATTAACGATAATAATTATGGAAATAACGATGTTGCAGGAACGGTATGCACCCATGGAACAGGTGTTGCTGGTTGCGTTGCTGCAGTAAGAGACAATAACATTGGTATAAAAGGTATTGCTTCAGATGTAAAAATAATGGTACTAAGAGCTGTTCCTATGGGCGATGAATATGATAAGGATATTGCATTATCAATTCGCTATGCTGTTGATAATGGGGCTAACATTATTAACATGAGTTTTGGCAAAGGTTTCTCTCCAAACAAACAGTTAGTTGCTAATGCAATTTCTTATGCCGAAAAGAAAGGTGTTTTATTAATACATGCTGCAGGAAATGATGCGAGTAATATTGATACTGAACCAAATTTTCCAAATGGATTAAATAGCAACAATAAGATGGCCAGTAACTGGATGTCTATAGGTGCATCTAGTTTTAATATCAAAAAAAAACAAGTCTCTAGTTTTTCAAATTATGGGATCAAATCTGTCACCTTATTTTCTCCAGGTGACAATATTATTACTCTTGATAAAGACAATCAATACACCCATACTCAAGGCACCAGTTTTGCTGCACCAATTGCAACAGGTGTTGCCGCTTTAATTCTATCTTACTATCCTGATTTAACACCTCAGGAACTAATTAGTATCTTAGTTGATTCTTCTACTAAAATAAAAAAGAAGGTTTTAAGGCCTACCAAAACAGGTAAATCTAAAAAAGTAAGGTTTACTACTCTTTCATCTAGTGGAGGAATAATAAACACCTATAATGCACTGCTCTTAGCTGAAGAAAGGAGTAAGTAAACCCTTATTTTCCGCTACAGAAAATAAAGAACCCATCCTCCACTAATATGATGAGAGATGAGTAACAAACTAGTCAAGTTAAATCTTCACCAATAAGCAACGCTCAGAAGCTGTTGATAAAGTTATATTCTCACTAATTTAGGGTAAACAGGCTTATCTTAAAAAGAAAGATACCCTCGTTTTATAAAAGGATTAAAGGTGAAATTGAACCCGCTTGTAAAGGTTGGTTAATGGAAGACTTTACGAGAACCCTTTGAAACCATTCTGATAAAAAACAAGAAGCACGAAACTTCCGATTGCTATCCTTGTGATTTTTTTAGGGCAACATTCCAGTCCATCTTATTGTACCCCCTAACTTTTGAACTTGATCCGTTAATTCCTCACTACAACTCTTCTTTTGAACCACCCTTTGAGAGGATACATTTTTTTGACTTGGGTATAATTCTTCTAAAGTTTCAGGAAGGCGTTGTCCTACTTTCTAACCGTTAAGAGTGCAACAAATCTCTTGATGACTATAACAAAAACAGCCAATAAATGGCTTAAAACGACCGATTAAAAGAAAAATAAGCCTTTTACCAAGGTAATAACATCAAATAGTTATATTTACGAGATTTTCAATTTTGGCTTTATATTTCTTACAACTACTGAAAAATAATATGGTAAAACTATTTGCGACTATAGTCATAATGAATCTTTTTTTCATTAGCCCTTTTATGGCTCAAAACACAAATGACTTGTATACTAAAAGTAATCAATTGTATCAAGATGGAAAATATAAAAAAGCACTACCACTTATCGATAAAGCGATAAAAGAAACGCCTAAAGAAAGTAAACTATATGCTTTAAAAGGTCAAATTTTATATGAAATCAATCACGATGCAAATGAATTCTTTTCTTATTTGTCAAAAGGGGTTGAAATTGAACCTGAATCACCAGAACCGTTAATGGAGAGAGCTTACTATTATGAACAAATAGGTGAATATCCGAATGCAATATTGGACTGTAATGATGCCTTAAAATTAACCACTACTGATAGTACAAAAGTTATAATATACACGAACTTAGGAGGTGCATATCAGAAAATACAAAAGCCTAAAATTGCATATATGAACTTGTTAAAAGGATATCATATAGATTCGAGCCATATAGGTGTACTTAATAATTTAGCCATGTGTTTGGATGATTTAGGGAGAAGAGATGAAGCAAGAAAATATCTATTAAAAATTATTCAAATAGATTCTACATTTATTGGCGCATATGTGAATTTAGGTTTTCAAGCCTCTTTGAATGAGGAGTTTAATTTAGCCTTAGCATACCTTGACAAGGCGAACCAACTTGAACCAGAAAAACCTTTTACACTCAACAATAGAGGATACGTAAAGTTGAAATTGAATGATCTTGATGGTGCTTTAAAAGACATTAACAAATCTATTGAAATCGACCCAGCTAATTCCTACGCTTACAGAAATAGAGCATTAGTCTATCTCGAAAAAAAGAACTTAGAAAAATCTTGTGAGAATTTATATCTAGCGAAAAAAAAAGGATTTTCTATTTATCATGGAACTGAAGTTGATGAATTAATCATTAAAAAATGTATTCAATAATTATTATACCTATGAATTTTAAACCTTTATTTTTCTCAATTTTATTTCTACTATTAAGTAACTTGTATGCACAGGATACCATTCCTAATAATGATTTTGATAAAATTTCTGAAAAGGCTGATCAACTAAGTACTGATGAAAAATATCATGAAGCTTATTTGGAATATGATAAAATAAATAAGAATGATTCCAACCGTGTTCATTCTTTAATATCAAAATCTTATTATTTACTTAACGATGAGCAATTAGATAGTACCAGATATGATCTGGTAGTAGAGATGATGGATGAAGGAATCAATCATTCTGATGTTCTGTCTAAATTAAATTACTTCATCAATAAAAGTGTGACTTTAAGTACACAAAAGAAATATAAAGAAGCTTTAAAAACATATGATGAGGCGTTATTAATTTACCCTAAAAATTCAAATCTATATTATCGGAAAGCTTTAATTTATGAATCCCTTAACCAATTCGATGAAGCGGTTAAAATGTATAAGAAATCTATTCTCCTCAACCCTTTTAAACCCGATGCGCATTTAAAATTAGGAAACCTATGTTATAAGAGCAATAAAATTACAGAAGCGCTGATCTGTATTAACTTTTATCTTCTTTTAAATCCTGATGGTGAGAATGCACTGAATGTTTTAAGTGCAATAAATACCATTGTATCTTCTAACGCTGATGTAGAGGAGCCTATAGATGTTGAAATTTCTAACGATGATGAATCATTTGAGGAATTAGATTTAATACTCAACAACCACATCTCCCTAGATAAAAAATATAAAATTAGAAACAAGATTAAAGTGGCACTAGTCAAGCAAAATCATTTATTACTGGAGCAGTTAAAAGACTACGAAGGAAATAATGGGTTTTTTCATAAAAGGTACGTCCCTTTTTATAATTGGTTAAGAGAAAATGATCATTTTAATAACTTCACTTATACCATTTGTTATTCAAGCACGTCAGATGAATACACTAAGTTTATTCAATCAAAAACAGAAGATATTAAGTCGTTTCTTGGACTTGCTTTTCAACAAATAGAAAAAGACTTTAGTGAAAATAATATCGAATTTAATGGAAAAAAACAACCCGTAAATTTTTATTATGAAAAAAACAAACTCGTAGGGATAGGAATAAAAGAAGGTGATAAAATGACTGGATACTGGGAATTATATTCAAATGATGGATTTCTTCGGTCTAAAGGAAATTATGATGAATCCGAGAAAAAAACAGGGAAATGGATCTGGTTCTATGAAGATGGGAACATCAAAGAAGAGGCTCACTATAAGGAAGGCAAATTAGAGGGCTCATTCCTTTATTATTTCAATAGTGGAAAATTGAATTACTCCGGCAACTATGCTGACGGGAAATTGAATGGTGGTTATCAGCTCTACAATAAAAAAGGAGCCTTGATTGAGCAAAAACAATTTGTTGATGGAGAACTTGACGGAGACTATAAATCTTTTTATGAGATAGGAGAAGCTTACCCAGAATATGTCATCCCATACAAATCAGGTAAGATCAATGGAAAATTAATTCAATACCATATTAATGGAAAAGTAGCATTTGAATGCAATTATATTGATGGAAAAAAAGAGGGCCTAGGAAAAGATTTCTATAAGAATGGACAACTCACCTCTGAAATGAATTATAAAGAAGGAAACATATTTGGAGAATCTAAAAAATACTATCCTGACGGTAAAGTAAAAGAAATAGGTCAACTAGAAAATAGTGAGTATGTAGGTTCTTGGAAATCTTTTCACAATAATGGGAACCTCTATTATGAGTCCAATTACAGTAAAAATAAACTGCATGGTATTTATAAAGAATACGATAACGATGGCAAACATTTTTTAACGTATGAGTATAGAAAAGGAGATATCTATTCTTATTCATTTTTTGATAAGGAGGGAACATTAATCCATTCTGATGATAAAAAAAGTGGAACATTAAATTATAAGAGTTATCATCCAAATGGAAATAAGAGAAGTGAAGGACTCTATGATTTAAAAGGAGGAAAAGAAGGCCAGTGGAAATTTTACTCGAATAATGGGGTATTAAATAGCGTAAGTAGTTATCAAGAGAATTTGAGTAATGAAAAATCTGTTTTTTATTTTAATGATGGAAAAGAAGAAGTGATCAGATACTATAAAAATGGTGTCGACACTGGATATTATTTTAAACAAAATCGATTAGAAGAAGTGGTTAAACAGGGATGGCAAAAAGAAGGAGAGATGCATGGTATATGGAAAACATATTATTCTAATAATGTTTTGAAAACCAAAAATCATTATAACAATGGGAAATCAGAAGGTGATCATATTGCTTATGATGTTGAAGGGGGGATCGCATCTATTTATCACTATAAAAATGACATATTAGAGTTCGAGAAACATTACAATGATAGAAAAGTTTATGATAGTCTTGTTATTCCTTCCAATGAAAAAGATACCCTTTATACTCATTATACTAATGGCAAAGTATCCTCTCAATTGTCTTACACTTATGGCAGAAAGAATGGTAAATATGTAAATTATTACCCTAATGGTAACGTCAAAATTAGTGGTCAGTATTTAAATAGTGAAAAGAATGGCGAATGGATTTGGTATCACGAAAATGGTCATCTAGATTCTAAATACACTTATATCTATGGAGATGTAAATGGGGACATTATTGAATATTACGAAAATGACGAAATAAAGGAGAAAACCTCATACATTCTTGGTAATAAAAATGGAAAAAAAGAAGATTATAATGACAAAGGAGTGCTTACTGGAATAAATAATTACGATTATGGATTACAACAAGGGAAAAAATATTTTTATAGTGAAGATGGACACATCCAACTTATTAGATTTTACAATAACAATCAATTGACAGGATATAGTTACCTTGATAAAGGCGGTAAAGAATTGCCTATTATTCCGATCAAAAATGAAACGGTTAAACTTGTATCCTATTTTGATAATGGTAAAAAGTCGAGAGAAATGGAACTCGTAAACGGAGATTTCGAAGGGGCTTATATCACGTATTATTATTCAGGTCAAATACGCAGAGAAAGGTCCTATATTCATAACTTAGAAGAAGGTCCTGACAAGATCTATTACCCTACAGGAAAGCTTAAAAAAATTAGCCATTATATTGCTGATTCGTATAATGGCAAAGTAATAGAGTATTACGAAAATGGTAAAGTAAAAAAAGAAACCGTTTATCTTTTAGGTAAAAAACATGGCAAGTCAATTCACTATTCTGATAACGGAACAATCGTAAGTCAAAAAAGTTATTATGATGGTAATTTAATTTTCAATTAAATAGTTATTATTAAATGTATCATCGCCTATTTTTTTTAATACCTTATTTGCTTTTATTTGGCAATACTTTTTCTCAAAAAGCTGAGGAATACCAGAGGTATAAAGCAAAATTTCCACATGAAAACCTTGTAGAAATTAACGGTGAAAACATCATTGATATAGCTATTAAAAACAATAAGTTAATAATATCCGATAACCGATTTTCAAAAAAAATATATTTAAATCAATCTGCGAAATACCAATCTAAACAAAAAATATATACATCAGATTTCTTTTCTTTAGATAAAATAGCTGCGTCTTCGTTTAATTATACGAACAATAAGTATAAAGAGTTTAAAGTAACTAATTT
>JAWUVT010000198.1:0-33686 GCA_034112225.1 Flavobacteriales bacterium
TTGGCAAAGTTGAAGCCTCACATTCAATAGTTAGGTGAGCCGGTTGGGTGGTCCATGAAATTGAACTTGCATTAATAATCATAACATTAAAGTTACAATCAGCTGAATTTCCACACGCATCGGAAGCAGTTAAAGTTACGGGAACTGATCCTATATTTTGAGTGGAACCAATTGCTGGCGATTGAGTTATGGTAATGTTTCCAACTGTAGAACAGTGATCACTAACTGTAGCCATAGCGGTGTAATCATTCAATGTAACATCAATGCCGTTAGTAGCATCTTGATTTTGGGTGGAAGGACAAGTAATTGCTGGTGCGGTATTGTCTTCAAGAGTAATTACTTGAGTGTAATTTTCTGAATTTCCACAGTTATCAGTACTTGTCCATGTTCTAGTAATTGTTGAAGCATTTGCACATGCTCCTGCAACTGTTGCGTCTGCATAAGTCACATTTAGATCGCTAGTCCCACAGGACGTTGAAGCTGTAGCTGTTCCCGTATTCGCTGGTAAGTTAGAAGCATCACATTCTATTGTTATGTTAGTTGGTTGATGAGTCCAAGTGATACTTGGAGCATCAATAATAATAACAGTATAATCTTCAACCTCTCCAAAACCGGAAATTCCACAGGGTAGTGGTTGTGGTCCATATCCTGTATCGTGCAGTCTAACCCTCATTCTAGTAGCCCCATTTAATGCTCCAGTAGGAATTGCTATAGGGAGAGTGTATGGACTTTCTATTCCTGCTCCTTGAGGGAAGACAAACTCTTCGCCAGTATCAGAAAAGTCTAAATTTTGATTAAAATCGATCCAGACTTTAACTTCATCAGTTGGGAAATTATTAAAATAAGTTACCTCAAAATTGTATGAATTTCCTTTAATTAAAGGAGTAGAAATAGACGTATAATCGGCATAGCCATCAGCGTTAGAATTGTTGTTAATGGTATTAAAAGTTACATTGGTAATGTATTCACTGTTTATATTAGTAGCTGAGGCATCACAGTATGCTGGCGCAGTAATATTGATGTAATCTGTCTTGATTTCAGTATCATTATTAACTCCATCTGAAGCAACTAAAGTTACGGTGTATAAACCTGGGTTATCAAAAATTACTTGAGGGTTTTGAGAGTTTGCAGTTGTACCTCCTTGGTAGGTAACAGTTGCTGGAAAAAAAGTCCATGTCCAGTTGGTTGGAGTTAGATTGGTCTGGTCTGTAAAAGTTACTGTTTGACCTGTAGTAGGAGCAGTATTATTTGCAGAAAAATTAGCGATAAAAGGTGTCGCACCATTAAAACCATCTGATGAAAATAATCCACGGCCATGTGTAGCAGCGATTACTTCGTTATCCGATGTTCTCATCTGAAGCATGTCAACTCTTACGTTTGCTAATCCAGAGTTTGAAGCCGTCCAGTTGGGTGAATTTTCATTTAACGTTGTAGTTCCCCAGACACCAACTTCTGTAGCTAAGATGACTTCATTGTAATCATTAGGGGTGAATAAGGCCCATCTTACTGGCATATCTGGTAAATCCCCTTCTTTAGAAACCCATGTTAATCCACCATTATCAGTATACCAAACAGAAGGAACACCATAGTTAGAAAATGTAACTAGAAGTTCATTCTCACTTTGTCCGATGGCAATGCAAGAAACCTCACCTGTTGGAAATGAAGGTCCTGTAATCTCTATAGAAAAGGGGATAAGTCCTTGGGCATTAATTGTTTTAAAGACTCTTCCTCCACTAGTTCCAATAAATAAGGTTGTAGAGGCTGTGGTGTGTGGCGAAACACTCAAGTGGGAAGCCTGAGAGCCCATAAATATGATGAAACTTGAAATTGTAAAAGCTCCTGTTGCCGAAGTTATTCTATTAATTGTTGTATTCGTGCGAGCAGAGTATAATACATCCTGATTATCATCGTAATCCCCTGGATTAATAAATCGGCCAGTACTTTTGTCACTTTGAATACGAGAAAAACCAGCTCCTGAACTCGTAGACCTATGCCATGAATTATATACATATGAGCTAAATTGATATTGTGGATTAGTCTGATCAATAAAACAAAATCCACCATCTCCACCAGTTACCTCTGTGGTTGAGTTTATTCTTGGAGAAGTGTATTTTTGAGTTCCGTTATCTTGTGCTGCAGCTAAAAAGTAGTCGGTTCCAGCTGTTGGATGAATAGCTCCTGCATAGTATTGAGTAACATTGTATCCCTTATTTCTATGCTCAATAGTCGGTGTTCCAGCTGTACCATTAGCTGTGTATGCTACTCCTCCGTCATTTCCGAAAATTACATCGGTGGATGATCCTGGTTTGTAAACTATGGTTTGTTGATCAGCATGTATTTTTTGATAACCATATCCTCCGTACCAGTGAGTCATTTGCGACCAGGCAGCTCCTCCATTAGTTGTTTTAAATAGATCAATTCCCCCAATCATAACAGTTAGTCTGTCATTAGGGTCAACAGCTAAAGTAAGGTCATACCAAGCTTGACCTCTTGTAAAGTCACTTTCAGGAATTCCTAAATCAGCATCATTGGGTTCAGCTTTATTGGTCCATGTAGCTCCACCATCTGTTGATTGTTTAAATGCACTTAATTGACTTCCATATTCAAAAGCAGCATAAATATAATTGGCATCAGAAGGAGCGCAAGCTAAGTTAACTCGACCAGATCTTCCATGATTATGTTTTAAGGTGAAATCCGTACCATTAGTAGAAGAGAATATTTTACCTCCACCGGTACCAACAAATAAAGTGTTGTTCCCTGAAATGTCTATATCAGTTGGTGGATATGGTCCATCAGTAAATACATTAGTCCAAGAAGTTCCACCGTTTGTAGACCGTTGAATTCCTTGACCTTCACCATGGTATGCTCCTTGATAATAGGATCTTTTAACTGCAACATAAACAGCAGATGCACCAGCTTCACTTCTAACAACTAAATCATGGATGTAATAAAATTCTGCAGAAGAAGCGATTTGAGCAAAACTTGTTCCTGCGTTAGTTGATTTCCAAACACCGGCACCTCTACTACTTGTTCCGCCACCTCCCCAGCCTTCGCCAGTACCTACATATATAATATTAGAATTGTTGGGGTCAAAAGCGATTGCTGTAACAGCAATATTATCCCAAAAATCATTTACACTTTGCCATGATGATGCCAGATTTGTTATATCGGTATTGTACCATAATCCGCCAGTTACACTGCCAGCCCATACTTTATTCGTTGTTGTTGGATCCCAAGCTATAGCCCTTGTTCTACCGGCAACATTATTGGGGCCTCTTTCTACCCAAGGAGCAACTGTAGCCCCTGGAATTGAAGAGGTAATGTTTTGCTGCATTTGTTTTGTCATCTGTAAGATTGGAAACAACTTTTCTATCTCAGGTCTTCTTAGAGCTGGATTCATTGTTGCTAAATAATTTTGTTCCCATGCTAAATCTGGTCTATCCTTTTTCGGCATTTCTTTTAATTCAGTTTCAGTATATCTTTTAGTATTAAAAGGATGTTCGTTGAGATACTTTTCATATCCCTTTCTTTCGGATTCAGTTACAACAGTTGAATGGTTATTAAAATTTTGAATGCTAAATAGGCTTATAGCCAAAAATAAAAATGTTGAAGAAATATATATTGTTTTTTTTTTCATAGTAAATTTTATTAATTTAGACAAGTCAACTTATTTAATATACAAACAGGTCATTTTGTTCGTCAAATATATGTAATTGTTATGAAAAATATATTTCTTAGTCCTCTAATTATTGGAATCCTAGTTCCCTTTTCAGTGGCTTCTTGTCAACAAATAGATGGGGCTCAAAAGCTAGAACAAGATGTAGAAGTATTTAGTGCTTATAAAATGCCTTTGGTAGGTGGTGCTAATGGCTCAAGAGGTACAAAGGTGTTTTTGAAAGTTAGAAAGAATAAAACTGTTGAGCTGAGTAGTATCGCGTTTGAGTCAAAGGTCTCTGAGGTTTCTGTTACGAAATCAATTCTAGATACAGTTTGGGTGGAAAGCTATTTTTATGAGCGCAATGAAATGCTGAGAGGACATGAAAATGCTGAGGGAAGACAAGACTCCCAAGCGTGCATTTTATATTATAACTTAGGAGATAAAAAGAAGTCGCTTAAGGTTTCCTCTTTAACGTTAAAAACAGATACAGTACTTTGGAGGTAGTCTCTTGTTGTGATGGAGTGAGCTTGCTTCGCACCACTGCGTTCCACTCTCAATGTCGTCATCGCATATGATTTCCTAATTACGTCATTGTGAGGAATGAGGAACGAATGACGAAGCAATCTTGTAGTTGTAAGGAGATATTGCTTCGCACCACTGCTTTCCGCTCTCAATGACGTCATCGCATATTACTTCCTCGTATACTCATGAACGAACTTACAAAGTTGTTTTACATTTTCTACAGGAGTACCTGGTAAAATACCATGTCCTAAATTAAAAATGTGCCCTGGTCTTCCTTTCACAGAATCTAAGATTTTTTTTGTTTTGGCTTCAATAATATCCCAATCAGCAAAAAGAGCAGTAGGATCTAAATTACCTTGAACAGCAACTTCGTAGTTGAGGTCTTTCCAAGTTTTTGCTAAATCGGTTTTCCAATCAATCGCAATAACATCTGGGTTTGCTTTTCTTAAGCTCGGTATTAAGTGCGCAGAATTTACGCCCATAGAAATTAACGGCACGTTAGGATATTTACTTTTAACAACCTCAATCATTTTCTCTACGTGAGGGTAAACATATTCGTTGTAATCGTCAATATCTAAAGCACCCACCCAGCTGTCAAAAATCTGTACAGCCATGGCACCACTTTCAATCTGAAAGTTTAAGTAGTTCGCCATTACAGTTCCCAGTTTGTCCATTAACAAATGCCAAGCTTTAGTCTCATTGTACATAAAAGCTTTCATGGTCTCGTAGTTCTTAGAAGGACCACCTTCAATCATGTAACTCGCCAATGTAAACGGAGCACCAACAAAACCAATACAAGGAACGTTTAATTCTTTTTTAAGAATACTTAACGCTTTACCAGTGTAAGCCATTTCTAGTGCAGGATCAACCACTCTCAATTTTTCCACATCAGCAACCGTTCTAATCGGATTATGAATTAATGGTCCGTACCCTTTTTTGTATTCAAAGCTAATTCCCATAGGCCCTAAAGGAATTAAAATGTCAGAAAAGATAATTGCAGAATCCAATTCAAATTGATTGATAGGAAGTAAAGTTACTTCAGCAGAAATTTCTGGAGTCGTACTAATATCAATAATGCTGTACGTTTCCTTAATCTTCATGTATTCTTTTTGGTATCTTCCGGCTTGTCTGGCTAACCAAAGTGGCGTGTAAGGAGTTTCTTCTCTTCTACAAGCTTTTAAAAAGTTATCGTTAAAATCTGTCATGTTTTATTATGTTTATGTCATGCCGAGCACGTTTTGTTTAAGCAAAATCTAGAGGTATCTTTTGAGGTTGTAATGGGTATCAAAAGATTCCTCTGTTGCACTCCTAATGTCGTTCCAGTGGGAATGACAATTTTAGTTGGTATCAAAAATTTCATCAGTAAGAAAAGTCCAATTAGGATTTTTAATAGCGATAATGTTTTCTTTCTTTTTTCTAGTCTAGTTTTTATTTTCTCTATCTATCGCTTGTTTGATATTTGAGAAGTGTTCAAAATAAATGAATTGGTAACAGTACAACTTACCTGCAAATGTATTATTCTTTCCTTTATTTTCTTGATGTTCAAAATACTCTTCTCTTTAACTCATTTGTAACTCCAGTATATAAAACTGTTTTGTCTGGGTTTGTTGTGATCTAGACAAAATAGTTGTGTCGCACATTCGTTGCTTATCGAATCAAGAGATTCCTCAGTTCCGCTCCTTCGTCACTCCAATTGGAATGACATTATTTAGCAAGAGCCATTGCCTGATTAATCGCATTGGTAATTTTCTCCATATCAGCATCAGAAAGCACAGAACATAAGAACCAAGATTCAAATTGAGAAGGTGGAATGTAAACCCCGTTTTCTATTAATCCCCAAAAGAATTTGGTGAATTTAGCAGTATCACACTCTTGCGCTTCAGTAAAATTAGTTACTTTTTTAGCCGTAAAAAATGGATTAACCATAGATCCAAATCTACTTACCGTTAAATCAATCCCATTTTCTGCTGCAGCATCTAACAATGCTTTTTCAATTCTTGCCGCTTGAGCGTTAAACTTATCGTAAGGATTTTGATCTCTTAGTTCTTCTAAAGTAGAAATGCCTGCAGCCATTGCAACTGGGTTTCCAGATAATGTTCCAGCTTGGTACATCGTTCCTAAAGGGGATACCATCTGCATAATTTCCTCTCTAGCGCCATAAGCTCCTACAGGAAATCCTCCACCAACAACTTTACCTAAACAAGTAATATCAGCTTCAATTCCTAGGAGTTCTTGAGCCCCTCCAAATTTAGAGCGGAAACCAGTCATTACTTCGTCAATTACTAAAAGAATACCTGCTTCTTTTGTTATTTTTCTCAGTTCTTTAATAAAAGCATCAGAAGGTACAACCGTCCCCATATTTCCTGCAACAGGCTCAATAAAAACAGCAGCAATATCGGCACATGCAGCAATGTGTTTTTTTACAGATTCAATGTCATTGTATTCCGCAATCAACGTATTTTTTACAGCATCATTTGGTACCCCAGCACTCCCAGGAATACTTAAAGTTGCTAAACCAGAACCCGCAGCAACTAATAAAGCATCTGTATGGCCGTGATAACAACCCGCAAATTTTACAATGTGATTTTTATTGGTGAAAGCTCTTGCTAAACGAATGGCACTTAAAATAGCTTCTGTACCAGAGTTTACAAACCTTACTTTGTCCATTCCAGGAAAAGCAGTACAAACCATTTCGGCTAACCTAATTTCATTTTCGGTACTTGCGCCAAAAGTAAAACCTTTTAAAACTTGCTCTTGAACAGCATTTATAACTGAGGTATTTCCATGTCCAAGGATCATTGGTCCATAAGACAGTACCAAATCAATGTATTCGTTTCCGTCTACATCATAGATTTTAGATCCTTTGGCTTTTTCCATAAATAATGGATTGCCACCAACAGAACTAAATGCACGTACTGGAGAATTTACAGCTCCAACCATGTGCTTTTGACCTGCAGCATATAATTCTTTCGATTTTGTGTTATTCATTTTCTTTTTTTTTGAGAAAAGACTGCTTTGCTTTTAGAATAAAGAGCAAAAACTTTTAGTCTTTTTTCTTGTTGCTATTCTCTTCTTTCTTTTTGTAATAGTTTTGCGGCTTCTTTAGCATGATACGTTATGATAATATCAGCTCCAGCACGTTTCATCGAAAGTAATGTTTCCATCATTACTTTTTGTTCATCAATCCACCCATTTGCACCTGCAGCTTTTATCATAGCATATTCTCCACTAACATTGTAAGCTGCAATTGGTACATCAAAATTATTTTTTAAATCGCGTATAATATCTAAATAGGATAGCGCAGGCTTTACCATCAGTATTTCTGCTCCTTCACCTAGGTCTGCCTGTGCTTCTTTTAAAGCTTCATTTCTGTTTGAGGGATCCATTTGATAGGTTCTTCTGTCACCAAAAGTCGGTGCTGAATCTGCAGCATCTCTAAATGGTCCGTAATAAGAAGAACAATACTTTACAGAATAGCCCATAATTGGGAGGTCTTCAAAACCATTTTTATCTAACTCATCTCGCATTTCTCTAACTGCAAAATCCATCATTCCAGATGGTGCTACCATATCTACTCCAGCTTTAGCTTGAGCTAAAACTTGCTTTCTCAAATTAATTAATGTCAAGTCATTGTGAACATCGTTGTCGCATAAAACACCACAATGTCCATGATCTGTATACTCACAAAAACAAACATCTGCAATTACTTTTAAAGTCGGATAATTTGTTTTGAGGTAACGAATTGCCTTTTGTATGATTCCATCATCATTCCAACTTTCAGAACCTTCAGCATCTTTTTTTAAAGGAATTCCGAATAGAATAACAGCATTGATACCTAAGGCAACCACTTCATCCAATTCTTCATGTATTCGATTTAAAGAATAACGAAAAATACCAGGCATAGAAACAATTTCTTTTTTAACATGGTCTGCTTCTTCAATAAAAAGCGGGTAGATAAAATCAGTAACCTTTAGCTCCGTTTCTCTAACCGAACTTCTTATTTCTTCTGTTTTTCTGTTGTCTCGTAAACGCTGATTCATATCGTTTTTTAGGGACAACAAATATAAGTTGTTTGAAGAGGAAAACCCATCTTTAAGTTTGTTCTTTTTTAATTTACTGAAAACGCTGCACTTTTGGAAGTAGGCAGAACGAATTCCGCTGTAGAGAGGAATCTAGGTTTTGTACTTTGGGGCTATTCTGATGCTGCTTTTTGAGTTCAAGCCTTGTTCTGGAGCTTCATCTATTTTACGGGTTTGAAAATAAACTTTCAATAAATACTGAAAGTTCAGAAACTTCATTACATTTGTGATATGAAATTACCAGAAGCAAAAGAAAAGTTTATACAGCAGTGGGGAAGCTTAGGTTCTAATTGGGGGATAAACAGAACAATGGCGCAAATACATGCTTTATTTCTAATTAGTGAGGATTTATTAAGTGCCGAAGAAGTGATGGGGGAATTAAAGATTTCGAGAGGGAATGCCAATATGAATATTAGAACTTTAATTGATTGGGGCTTGGTTTACAAAGAATATCAAAGTGGAGAGCGAAAAGAATTTTTTAGAGGAGAGAAAGATATCTGGAAAGTGACCCAGCGAGTAATGAAGGTTAGGCAAAGACAAGAATTAGAACCCATGTTAACTGTTTTATTAGAGTTACAGACTGTAGAATCCGATAAAAAGGATAAAGCCGAAGTTGAAGCTTTTATGAAGCAAATTAAGGAGATTAAATCTTTTGCAGAATTAGCAGATAGTTCATTGAGTAAAATTAGTAGTTCAGAAGAAAATTGGTTTTTAAAAACCTTTATGAAATTTATGAAGTAATGACAACAATTACATTAAATACTAGAATTAATGCACCGATCGGAAGGGTTTTTGATTTAGCCAGAAGCATTGATTTTCATAAAATATCTATGCAAACCACAAATGAAGAAGCTATTGCAGGGAGAATGAAAGGGTTAATTGAATTCGGCGAAACAGTAATGTGGAAAGCAAAGCATTTTGGATTTTATCAAAAGCTAACCGTAGAAATAATTGAATTTAAAAGCCCCGAAATGTTTGAAGACGTTATGGTAAAGGGAGCTTTTAAAAGAATGAAACACCTCCATCATTTTAAATTAGAAGATGGTGAAACGAATATGTCTGATGAATTTGAGTTTGAATCTCCTTTCGGAATTTTAGGACGTTTGGTTGATCGTTTTGTATTAAAAAGATACCTGATGAATTTATTGTTAAGGAGAAATAAAGAGCTAAAGTCGGTTGCAGAAGGGAGTGAGTGGAGGAGAATTTTGAAGTGATGATCTGTTTTTTAATAAAAACTTTCAGTAAATACTGAAAGTAATGAAAATTGATAAAGATGACCTACAACACAATGAGCTATATCATTTACTCCATCATCACGATCTACATTACAGTATCAGTGGGGTATAGGTGTTATCGGAGTGGTCATTATTATGTGCTATCCATATTCCTTGAAGAAGAAATTACACTAGCCATTAATAAAATACTTTTAGTAGGCTACTATTTAACCAATATTGGCTATGCAATTACTATAATTAGTGCGTGGAAAGAAATCACATCAATTCCTATGCTGATTAACGAACTGAGTTTTAAAATAGCGTCCATTGTTTTCATTTTAGCAGCATTACATTATATGAATATGATCGTGTTGGCTTTATGGCGACAAACATCAACAAGTAAATAATTGAATAGGAACCAAAACATCTAAAGTCATGGAAAACAAATTAATCATTATCGCGTATGCAATCTATTTACCAGTTGCACTGCTACTCACATTTTATGTAGCGAAAACATTGTTTAAAAATGCTAAAGTATTTATGCTGGATATATTTCATGGAAAAGAAGAAATAGCGTTTGCTACGAATCGATTGTTTGAAATAGGCTTTTATCTAATGAACGTTGGATTTGCTTTACTCATTCTTAAAATAAGTGTGAGCGAAAACAATCCATTGGAGACTACTCAAAAACTAATTGAAACACTTTCTTATAAAATTGGAGGGTTTTCTATATATTTAGGAGCGATGTTGTTCTTTAATTTAGCGCTCTTCTTTAGAGGAAGACGAAATGCGAATCAACCAAAATCTGTTAAAATAAATAAACCTTTAACCGCTTAATTTAAGAGATATGAAAAAGAAAATAGTAATCGCTGGAGGAACTGGATTTTTTGGTAAATACCTTCTTGATTTTTTTAAGAAAGACTATGCTATTGTTGTTTTAACAAGACAAAAATCCTATTCAGAAAATGAAATAGACTATGTAAATTGGGATGGAAAGAATCAGGGGGATTGGATAGGATCAGTTGAAGGAACAGAGGTATTGATTAACCTATCGGGGAAATCAATAAACTGCAAATTTACAAAAGAGAATAAACGAAAGTTGTTATCCTCACGAATAGATTCTACAAAAGCACTAGTAGATGGTGTGAAGAGCTTGAAGAACCCTCCAAAAGTATTTTTAAATGCCAGTGCAGGTTCTATGTATCAATTATTAGATAGACCAAATGTTGAGACGGATGTTGCTTATAAAAACAACTTTTTGAGTGAGATGGCTTTAGAATGGGAGGAAGAATTTTTTAAAAATGAATTGCCAAATACAAGAAGAGTGGCTTTAAGAATTTCATTGATATTAGGCAAGCATGGAGGTGTTTATGATGTTTTACAAAAAATCACTAAATTGTACTTGGGAGGATTTGTTGGTTCAGGAAAACAGATTATCTCTTGGATGCACATTGAAGATGCAGCTAAAGCTGTTGAGTTTGTAATGGATAATGAACAAGTTAATGGTCCAGTTAATTTTTCAACATTAAGTCCAGAAACGAACACTGACTTTATGAAGAAACTAAGAAAAAGCTTGAAAGTTACCTTTGGATTTCCTGCCCCAGCTTTTGGATTAAAACTGGCAAGTAATATCATAGATATAGAATCCTCTTTAGTTTTAGCTAGTGTTAATTTTATACCAAGAAAATTAGTGGATAATGGTTTTGCATTTAACTATGAAAAGCTAGAAGATGCATTTAAGGATTTAAAATAATGGAAGAACAAAAACAGATCGTTTTATTTGATGGAGATTGCAATTTCTGCAACTATTGGGTCAAATTTGTTGCAGTAAGAGATAGAATGGACTTGTTTCGTTTTGCCTCTTTACAGTCTGAAACAGGAAAAGGGTTGTTAAAAAAGTATCATTTAAAAGAAGATCTAGCAACAGTTGTTTTGATTAAAAGTAATACCGCTAAAACTAAGTCTTCAGCGGCTTTATATATCTTTAAAGGTTTAGGAGGTATTTACCAATTTGGTATCGTTTTTATTGCTGTACCTTATTTTATCAGAGATGCTGTTTATTCTTTAGTAGCTAAGTATCGTAAAAAATTGATGAGAAACCATTCGTGTATTATACCTTCCGAAGTAATAAAGCATAAGTTTTTAGAATAATGGCAAAACCCTTTTTAACAGCAGATTGGAGAAAATTAGTGCTCGCTAATTATGCAATTGATCCTAAGGTTTTAGAACCCTATTTGCCATTTGGAACCGAGTTAGATTTTTGGGACAACAAATGTTATGTAAGCCTTGTTGGTTTTATGTTTTTGAATACAAAAGTAAAAGGAATTAAAGTACCAGGTCATGTTAATTTTGAGGAAGTAAATCTTAGATTCTATGTTCAAAGAACGGATGAATCTGGGAAAGTGAAAAGAGGAGTTGTATTTCTTAAAGAAATAGTTCCCAAACCAATGATAACTTTTGTTGCCAACACATTTTTTAAGGAGCATTACGAAACTAGGGCAATGAGTCATTTGTGGGAAGAAAAAGGAAAAAGTCAAGTGGTGAAGTATACCTGGTATGTTGGTAATCTTGAGAATTCAATTTTAGTTGAAGCTCAAAAAGAATCAAAAGTGATTTCTCCCAATTCTAAAGCATTTTTTATTACGGAACATTACTGGGGTTATTCTCAAGGAAAAAACAACACTTCCAACGCGTATGAAGTAAAGCATCCTAGCTGGAAAATTTACCCAGTAAAAAAAGCGGTAATTAATGTAGATTTTGGTTTTACCTATGGTAAAAAGTTTGAATTTTTAAATCAACATCAACCTGCTTCGGTAATGTTAGCTGAGGGTTCTGAAATTAGTGTCGGAAATAAACGGATTGTCAGTTAATTGGTTACTTTTGCCCTGTGTATGCGGTAGTAGATATAGAAGCGACGGGAGGTAATCATATTAAAGGGAGAATCATTGAGATTGCCATTATCATTTTTGATGGTAAAAAAATTGTAAGCCAATATGCAACATTGGTCAACCCTGAAGTGAGAATTGATTGGTATGTTACTAAATTAACAGGGATTACCAATAAAATGGTTGCGGATGCCCCGTTGTTTGAAGAGGTGGCTAAAGAAATTTATAACCTAACAAAAGGCAAAATTTTTGTAGCACATGATGTCGCTTTCGACTATAAGTTCTTAAAAGAAGAGTTAGCTAAAGCAGGTTTTGAATTTAATGAACCTAAAGTTTGCACCATTAAATTAAGCGAAAAACACTTGCCCAATGCCTCGTCTTACAGCTTAGGAAAGTTGTGTGATGAATTAGGCATTCCTATCCCTGAAGAAGTAAGGCATAGAGCAGAAGGTGACGCTGTAGCAACAGCTAAACTGTTAGGCTTGTTAATGGCATAGCATTTTTCCCATGCTCTTTTTTTAGGTTTAAACGGCCCTTTTATAAATTGATTTTTTTAGGCTAAGGTTTTCCTATTTAAGCACTTTTAATGTTTTTGTAGTTACTTTGTCTTTGATCGTGATCAAATAAATACCACAAGCCCAATTCTCTGAAAGAACCTGTATCCTGTTTTCTGAAAAATTTGTTTTCCGATAAACAGTTTTTCCATGCATGTCTTTAATTTGAAGCAATAGTGTTTCCGTGCTGTTTTTTAGTTCAATTGTAAAACTATTTTTAATAGGATTTGGGTAACTTTCTAACCTGTTTTTTTCAAAATTTACAGGCACTAATTTTAATAACGCAGTTTTCCCATCAAAATCAGTTTGTTTTAATCGGTAATAAGATTTTCCCGGAAAAGGGAATTCATCACTAGCAGAATAGCTTGTTTTGGTTTGAGTGTTTCCGGCCCCTTTTATTTTTTTAATTGGTTTAAAAATTTTCCCATCCATGGATCTTTCAATCGTAAAGTAGTCGTTATTTATTTCTGAGGAAGTGCTCCAAAGCAAAACGATTTCGTTTTCTTTTTTAAGGGCTTTAAAATTAAGTAAATTAATAGGTAGTGGGTTTAAGCTTGGACTTAAAGAGCCAAAGGTAAATGGGCTGAAAGAGTTAACAAGGTTTGAGGTTATATTGCCTGGGTGAGTAGCTGCAATACTGCTTTGCCCTTCTGTTTCCCAATCCGATCCATTATAACGAGCAACAACTAAGTCTGCGTCAAGCGCATCAACTGCAAGAGCTAAGGTGTTTTCAAAATGCAATTGAACACTTACATTAGAAGTGGTTGTTTCGGCTCTGTCAATGGCCCAATACTCTAAGGTGCTAACATTGTTTAATGCTCCAGTTACTGATGCATCGCCAAAACCGCGAGCAAAGTATTGGGCAGTAAAACCATCGGTTAACATGGCTGGGCTAGATATGGTTGCTCTCGCCCAAGTAGACCCGTTTCCAATTGGAAAAGTAAAGGCATCATCTCCGATTTTTCTAACCGGTCCATCTACAAAGCTATCGGAATCACCTTCATTGCTGTTGGCCCCATCATTAAACGTTAAGAGCCCTATTGTAGAAGATTTAATTAGGCCTTGATTTAAGGTAAGGAATCCTGCGATGTTAACACTGTCACTTAACGTTACCTCCCCTGAGGGTTTGGTGATCACAAAGTTGCTGAAACTCTCCCCTCCTGTTGGGGTGGAATGAATTGTTTGAGTTCCCATACCATTCAATGTAACGCTACCATTTTGTTGCCGAAATGGGTCTGTATTCCTACTTGTTGAGGTCCAATCTCCCCCAAGAGTAATGTTATAGTTGCTTTCAGTAACATCTAGTGCCGCTAGCTCATTAATACTTAAATCCCCTGCGATGGTAATGCTTCCTGTTAATTTTTTATCTCGTGATCCATTCAGGGCTAAATTTTGATAAGTAAATGCATTAGAAATTTTTTGAGAACCACTTCTGTAAAAGGTGAATTGAGAAGCTGGATCTAGGGTGTATGTACCCGTAGGCTGTGGCACTGTTGCCACTTCTGATGAAGTTCTAATTTTAAAATTTGTTCCTGCAGCCATTGTTACATTGTTTCCTGTGAGTTGCTCATTAACTCCTGTAAAGTCTAGCGTTCCGCTAATAATATGGATGAGGTTAGCGATGTTCATGTCAGTTCCTACCGCAAAATTAACTTCGTTATTAGGTGAGGTTCCCGTATTACTTATTGTTAAGTTATAATAATCGGTTTCGGCTGCTCCTTGGGTAACTTTTCCATTGTAGATTACTGTATTAGGAGTTGCTATTGCGATTAAGTTTGATAGGGTTGCGTTTCCTCCAATAGTTAGGGTGTTGTTGGTTGAATTGGTTAGCGTTCCCGTTCCTTGAAGGTTTCCTAAAATTACTAAAGAGCTTACGTTATTCGTGTAAGTACCCTCAATAGTGATGTTATCTTTAAAAGTCAATAAACCACTAGGATTGTTAAAGCTTTTTAAAAAACCTGTAAAGGTGTAATCCCCTGTGCCCGTTGAAAAAGTTCCGTGATTGGAGAAGTTTCCACCTATCGTAAAGCTTTCGTTCGCTGTGCTCGTCCAATTGCCCGTTTCAGAAATTGTTAAATCTCCAGTACATGTTTTTACACCATTGTTACTATTGCTGTTCAGTGTTCCATTTACCGTTACATTTCCTGTAACATGAAGATGACATCTATTTAGCTTAGATGAAGTGCCCATATTACTGGTTACAGCTGTGCAATTGACGGTTCCATTTTCACTCCTTCCAAGTTGGCCTCCATTTAAAATTACCCTTTGTAGATTGTTGATAGGAGTTGCATCGTCTGAAAACATGAGCGTTCCTCCAGTGTTTAGCGTTGTAGTTCCATTAACCGTTAGTGTTATTCCAGAGTGGGTGGTTAAACAACCACTGTTAATCGTTAGGTCGCCATTTACTGTAATGTCATTTTTTACATGAGCCATTTTAGTGGTGTTGGCAATGTCAATCGTTAGGTGATAATAAGATACAGGAGCTAGAGAATCATGCACGTTGTTTTTGTCATAGGTAAAGGAGTTTACATTGGTGGAACAATCTAACGTTCCAGCTCCATTTAAAGGAACGGAGTTGTGTCCAAACTTAATGGACGACTCTGATCCTTGTATCCATGAACAACCTACAAAACCATTAAAATTATCGTTGATATCTAATGCTCCATTATTGGTAACGGTATACGCTCCGATAAAATTTAATTCAGTACCAAGTGCAAGCGTTAAATCTGCAGAAGCTGCAATGGTTAAGTTTGCGGCGATGATGACTTCACCAGTATTTGCAATAATTCCAGTACCATCAATGGAGGTCCCATCGGTAGTAAATATTAAATCACTACTGGCACTCCCTTCCTGTTGAATTCCATTATTCGTATAGTTTCCATAAACGGTAATTTTATTCGCAGTAGTATGGTTTAAAACGGCACCATTGCTAATGGTTAACCTCTTCACTTCTTCATCCCTCTCTAAATCTATTGTATCTCCAGTACTAATAATTACATGGTCATCGCTATCAGGAATGCCATCTGCATCAGCAACTCCTGTGCGATTCCAATTTTCGGATAAATCCCAAGGGCCTCTACCATTAACATTGCTGGTAAAAGTATCTTGACCAACGAGTAGAGACGGGAGGATAGAAAGTGCGATGAAATGGATTGATCTCAACATTTTCAGTGCCTATTAAACTTCATTTTAAGGAATAAAACTCGCACAAAAAATGTTCTTACACAACATTTATTTCATAAATATTTTATATACAATGTTGATCTGTAGTTTGTTAGATGAATTAAGTTTTGTTTTTCATGACAAGGCGAGCAGTCTGTCTACTTTTTTGTTCGACCAATATTTCTTTATCAAGAGTAACTCGGCTTATCGTTTTGTCATCATAATGACGAATGGTTACCAATTCTAAATTATCGTTGAACAAAACTTTGTAGTTTTTCTTTAACTCATCAATTAAAGGGATTGTTTTTTGCTTGTCAAAATCAACACAAACAGAAAAACTAATGGCAGAATTTTGCATCAAATTAATCTGAACACCTTTTGCAGAAAACATTCCAAAAATGTGACTCAGACTATCCTCTAAAATAAATGAATAGTCTTTGGCAGAAATGGAGATTAAAACCTGGTTTATTTTGAAAATAAAAGAAGGCACCAAACCATCCTCTTTCGTGTTTTGGTTAATAAGAGTTCCCGCATCTTTTGGAGAAATAAAAGATTTAACATATAAAGGGATGTTCTTATTGTGTAAGGGTTTAATCGTTTTTGGATGAATTACTGAAGCCCCATAGTAGGCAAGCTCTACAGCTTCATGATAAGAAATATTGTCTAGCTTGGTGGTCTCATCAAACCATTTGGGATCCGCATTGAGCATTCCTGGGACGTCTTTCCATATGGTAACGCTTTCGGCATTTAAGCAATGGGCTAAAATGCTAGCACTAAAATCAGAACCCTCCCTTCCTAAAGTGGTCGTAAATAATTCCGAACTAGAACCAATAAAACCTTGAGTTACAATGATGGATAGACCTTCAGCCTGTAGTTTATTCGTAATTTCTTTTTGAGCTAACGCTTCGGTAAGCACCCAGTCAACTTTGGCATTTCTGTGGGTGTTGTCTGTTTGAATGATGTTTCGAACATCTTGCCATAAATTCTTTACCCCAATTTCATTTAAATAAGCGCTAACTATTTTTGTAGAGAGCATCTCTCCAACAGCAACAATTTGATCATAAATATAATCATATTCTCTAACCGCTTCATCTTCAATTTCCCATTCAATTTCTACAAAATTATTATGAATTTCAGTAAAAATAGGGTGCTTCTTATTTTCGAATAAATCGTTTAAAATAAGCGTATGGTATTCTTTTACTTGGGTTAACTTTTCTTCGGCTTTACCATCTTTATTGAGGTAGGATTCAACGACAGATTCTAACCCATTGGTTGTTTTTCCCATGGCAGAAATAACAATGACCAACTCATCGTTGTGCAATTGAATTACTTTACCAATGTTTTTTACCGCATTGGCATCTTTTACGGATGCTCCACCAAATTTAAATACTTTCATTCCTTTTAGTTGTAAGTTGTCAGTTGTGAGTCGTCAGTATCTTTTACTGGTTCCTTTCTACTAACTCCTGATTGCTTATAATCTTATTTTTCCATTAATCCACTCTTCATCTAACTCTGCATCAAATTTTTTGTAAAAATTGATTGCAGGCGCATTCCAATCTAACACTTGCCAGTTCATTTGCTTGGCATTTATTTGTTTTGCAGTATTTACGGTGGCCTCAAATAGCGCTTCTCCAACTTTTTTACCTCGGTACTCTTCTTTAACTACTAAATCCTCAAGGTATAAACATTTCCCTTTCCATGTAGAATATCGAATAAAGTAGAACGACATGCCTATTATTTCTGTATTGTTCTCCGCTAATATGATCCAAAATAATGGGTTTTCTCCAAAACCATCTGCTTCTAAATTATTCAGATTTAGTGTCACTTCATCAAGCGCATTTTCATAAATGGCTAACTCTTTAACCAAGTTTAATACTTCGGGCAAGTCATTTTTAGTAGCTTTTCTGATGTTGAAATCCATTTAACAAATGTAGTTTAAAACTTGTTATTTAGACCAACAGTTCCGTCTTAAATTCATTACTTTGCAGCATCAAAATTTAGACTATGGCTAAAGTAACAACACTCAACGAATTTATACACAACAAACAAGCAGATTTTCCTTTTGCTACTGGTGAATTAAGTCAATTGTTAAGCGACATTAGTGTCGCTTCTAAAGTGATTAACAAAGAAATAAATAAAGCGGGGTTAGTTGATATTTTAGGAGCAGTTGGGAGTACCAATATCCAAGGAGAAGAACAACAGAAATTGGATGTTTATGCAGACAATCAATTTATAGAAGCTTTTAGAAATGGTGGTGAAGTTTGTGCCATTGCTTCAGAAGAGAACGATGAGTTTTTACCTTTTGAGAATGAAGAATCAAAAAATTCAAAATACGTGGTAACATTCGATCCTTTAGATGGTTCCTCTAATATTGATGTGAATGTTTCTGTAGGAACCATTTTTTCAATTTATAGAAGAGTTTCTAAAGACGGAGCTGGACAATTAGAAGATTTCTTACAAAAAGGAACTGAACAAATTGCAGCAGGTTATGTCATCTATGGTTCCTCAACAATGTTAGTATATACAACAGGCAACGGAGTGAATGGTTTTACGTTAGATCCAGGTATTGGAGAGTATTGTTTGTCACATCCAGAGATGAAAGCACCAGAAGATGGGCGTTTATATTCTTTTAATGAAGGGAACTACAATACCTTTTCTGAAGGATTAAAAAAGTATTGTGATTGGGTAAAAGAAGCAGATCCAGCAACAGGAAGACCTTATTCCTGCAGATACATTGCTTCGATGGTAGCAGATGTTCACAGGAACTTGATTAAAGGAGGCGTGTTTTGTTATCCTGCTACAGCCGGATCACCTGATGGCAAGTTGAGGCTGTTGTACGAATGTAATCCAATGGCATTTATTGTGGAGCAAGCAGGAGGCATTGCCACTACAGGTCATCAAAGAATTATGGAAATTAAACCCACGGAGTTACATCAAAGAGTTCCTACGTTAATGGGCTCAAAAAACATGGTAAATAAGGTGTTGGAGATGATTGAGAAACACGGTTAAAACAATGCTCAACATGAAAAATATTTTTTTTCTTTTCTTTTTTATTCCTTTTTTTTCTACCGCACAAGTTGTTGAAGAGTTGGTGTTGGTAGATACCATTGTTGAAACCCTAAATGTGATTTATAAGGCTGATATTCAGTCCGCTCATTACATTAAAAAAGTTGCTGTATTTGCTGAAGATACTGCTCAAATTGCGGTAGAAAAATCATATACCAATTCCGGTCAAAATGGATTGTACCAAGTTTTTTACCCCACTGGTAGACTAAAAATTAAAACGGTTTTTAGTCATAATAAAATTCATGGAGAATGGACTTATTATGATCCTGAGGGAATAATATTAATTAAAGGCATTTATCAAGAGGGCATTAAGGATGGGTATTGGGCATACAAGTCTTTAAAGACATATGGCCGCTATAAAAAGGGAAATAAACATAGAAAATGGAAGCGAAAAGATGAGAGCGGGAACAAATATAAATCTAAATATAGACGAGGGGAATTAAAAACGGATAAAGGTTTTGGGATTAAGCTTCCTTCGGTATTAAAAAAGGACAAGAAAAAAGAAGAGGTGATCGATACGAACAGGGTTGTCGTTATCGTAAAAGATACCCTGAGTGTTGACAAGGAGTATGAACAAGCCATTGCTTTTTTAACTGAAAATTGGACGTTCAGAAAGATGTTAAAAAATCATTTCGGAACTTCAATGAAAAAGAGTGCGGCAGTAAAAAAAGCCTTTGATCGAAAGGAGCACTTTCAGTTCGTTATTTCTTCAGAAGTTAAAGCACTAGAATTGTCAAGTTTCATCAAAGAAAGTGAAACAGGAGAAATTGTTGTGGCAAAAATTGATGCTATTTTAAAGAAAAAATCACTTGAATTAATACAGGATTTTTCTGGAGAAAAAATCAAAGAAGACCTGAATCTATGGAACAACTCAACAGACAAAGCATCTGCGATGGAAATCGTATTTTCAGCAATAAAACACAACTTGTTGAGGTTAGATGTCAATTGGACTTTTAACCAAGAAAAAAATAAGTTTAAAATCTTATTGTACTTTGATGAGAAAAGGGTTTTAAAAGGAGCTGAATATCAAAAGCCTTAGTCTTCGGGATGCATTAATTCTTTGGCTTCTAGTTCTCTAATTGCTATTTTCCTTAGGCCTTTCGGGAGGTGCCCAGTTGCTTTATACTCGTTCAAAACCATAACTAATTTCTTGTTTCGGTATTTTATCAAGACACGACTTCCATTAATAAATAAAGGGACGGTTATAAAAGCTAATCCTGTAGCCAATGGAGGAGAAATAAAATATGTGATTAGATTAATCGGAAGAAGAGACATTTGTCCAATACCATAATTATATTTTTTGTCAAAATAGATATCTATAATAGCTTCAGAGGTATCATTAATAGAATGTTTCAAAAAATCGGCGTAAACTAATTTTCTGTATTTTATTTTATCTTCTTCCTGTGAGAAAGAAGAGAGACTCAGCAAAATACAGCTAGTAATTAGTATGAATTTAGTCATCATAATCGTTTAAAAATAAAGTGATTAAAAAAATAAGAACAAAGCATCTCGCCATTTAATATGCCACCTTCAATTGGGTGTCTTTTTAATTGCAAAAACCTTCATTAGTCGATAAGTATGCGTTATTAATCGATAAATATATAGTATTTATAGATTAATACGCAATTATATTCGTTATATTTTTTTTTCGATTTCATTTTACTGCCATTTTTGAAATGTAATTACCTCTTAATACCACTGCAAGAATTGAAATGAAAAATAGAGGGCACTATTCGCCAACCATATACATTTAGGGTTTTAAATTCGCAACCGTATCCACCTCAGTAAATAGTTTTTGGGCTTTAGGGATTAGAGAAATAAAAACTACATTTTTCACACCAATTCGCACCTTATTCGATTGGAATGAAATCAGTTGGATAACAAGTCACTCATGACTACAGAGAGGGATGTACTTCAGTAGGCACTCTCTAAGATGGTTTGCTGTTTTGGAAAAAGGGGCTACTTTAAGCCTCTGATGGGAAGGTATTGTGAAGTAGGATGCAATGTGATTCAGAGCAGGTAGAGCAGAAGAATAAGAGGGGGTTGGTTAGTATTCCATTTTGAGCAACTCATTTGCTTGGAGTTCTTTAATTGCCTTTCTTCTAATGCTATTCGGAAGGTATCCAGTTTCTTTATAGTCGTTCAATACCATCACTAATTTTTTGTTGCGGTATTTTATCAATAAAAGACTTCCGTTAAGAAATAAAGGGATGGTGATCAATGTTAATCCCATAGCAATTGGTGGAGAAACAAAATAGACCAGAAAATTTACCGGGAGAAAACTCATTTGTCCAATGCCAGTATTAAACTTTTTATTTAAAAAGAGATCTATAATAGCATTGGAAGTATCGTTAATTGAATAGGCTAAAAGTTCCGTATAACTTATTTGTCGGTACTTCATTTTTTCTTCTTTTTGAGCAAAAGAGGAAAGACTGAATAAACAACAAAGCACTAAAATGGAGGATCTGATCATTATATATAATTAAATACTAAAGTTATTAAATTTTTTAATAGAGTTTACCTTAGTTTTACTTTTCTATGAAAGCTTTAGCGTTAAAAGCTGTTTTTTCTAATGCAGAAAAGACAACAAACATTTGTGCTCATTTTGAAAGTAATGAGCTGTCACACCTTCACTTAAAGGGATTAGTGGGTTCAGCCCCCTCTTTTGTTGCCCATGCAATATTTTCTAAAATTCCCGTAAACCAAGTATTTATTTTAGAGGATAAAGAAGAAGCAGCTTACTTTTACAACGATTTACAACGAATTGTTGGAGAAGATAAAGTCTTGTTTTTTCCGGCTTCCTATCGAAGACCTTATCAAACTGAAGAAACAGACAACTCTAATATCTTATCTAGAGCGGAGGTATTAAATTCTTTAGCCAAAAAGAGTAGCACAAAGTGTATTGTTACCTATCCTGATGCCTTATCAGAAAAAGTGGTGACCAAAAAGAACTTAGAAAAAAATACAACCCGGATAAACGTTGGAGATGAAATATCCATTGAATTTTTAAATGAGGTCTTGTATGAATATGGATTTGAAAGAGAAGATTTTGTAATTGCGCCCGGTCAATTTTCTATTCGTGGAGGAATTGTTGATGTTTTTTCATTTTCTAATGAAAACCCTTATCGGTTAGAATTTTTTGGAGATGAAATTGAATCGGTAAGAACGTTTGACCCTGTAACACAGTTAAGTATTAAAGAGTATAAACGATTGGCAATTGTTCCCAATGTTCAAACCACCCTCTTAAAAGAAAGTCGAGAAAACTTTCTAGCGTTTTTATCCCACCACTCAATTGTTTGGGCAAAGAATCTTGAACTTTCTTCCGTTCAGATTCAAAAAGATTTTGATCAAGCATTATTTGCCTATAAAGAGGTTGAAAATTCGCCTTTACAACACGTTAAACCCGCCGACTTATTTGTGACTAGAGATGAATTTCTAACCGAAATTTCTAAGCGAAACACCATAGAGTTTGGCACGCAGTTTTTTGTAGCTGCTGATTTACTGATTAATTACAATCAAAAGCCACAACCCAGCTTTAATAAGAATTTTGATTTATTACACGAGGACATCAATGCTAAAAAGAATGAAGGATTTACCAATGTTCTTTTAGCGGATAGTAGTAAACAAATAGAGCGATTAACCAATATTTTTGAAGACATTGGAAAGGATTTAGAGATTCATCCCATTTTATTGCCTATGCATGAGGGGTTTATTGATTTGGACGAGAAAATTACCTGTTATACCGATCATCAAATCTTTAACCGATACCAACGCTTTAACTTAAAAAGCAGTTATAAAAAGAAGAATGAAGCGCTAACCTTAAAAGAGATTCACGGGTTAAAACCGGGAGATTTTATTACACATATTGCCCATGGAGTAGGCAGGTTTTCTGGCTTAGAGAAAATTGATGCGCAAGGAAAAAAGCAAGAAACAATACGAATTGTATATTCCAACAACGACTTGTTGTATGTAAGTATTCATTCTTTGCATAAGATTACAAAGTTTGTAGGCAAAGATGGAACGCCACCTAAAATCAATAAGTTAGGATCGGATACTTGGAAGAAACTTAAATCAAAAACAAAAACAAAAATTAAGGAAGTTGCCTTTGATTTGATAAAGCTTTATGCCGAAAGAAAATCAAAAAAAGGATTTCAATTCACTCCAGACACCTATTTACAAACAGAGTTAGAAGCCTCTTTTATTTATGAAGATACTCCGGATCAGCTCACAACAACTATTGCCGTTAAAAAAGATATGGAAGCTGAATATCCTATGGACAGGTTGGTGTGTGGAGATGTTGGTTTTGGAAAAACAGAAATTGCAATTCGTGCAGCTTTTAAAGCTGTTGCCGATAATAAGCAGGTAGCTATTTTGGTGCCGACAACTATTTTGGCCTTACAACATTATAAAACCTTTAAAAAGCGATTAGAAGATTTTCCGGTAACAGTAGATTATATTAATCGCTTTAAAACGCCCAAGCAGCAAAAAGAAACTTTACAGCGATTGGCTGAAGGTAAAGTGGATATTCTGATTGGAACACACAGAATTGTAGGGAAAGATGTGAAATTTAAGGATATTGGTTTGTTAATTATTGATGAAGAACAGAAATTTGGGGTATCGGTAAAGGACAAACTCAAAACCTTTAAAGTAAATATTGATACCTTAACTTTAACCGCAACACCAATTCCACGAACCTTACAATTTTCGTTAATGGCAGCTCGGGATATGAGTAACATCATGACTCCGCCACCAAATAGACAGCCCGTAGATACCAAAGTGGTGTCATTTAGTGAAGAAACTATTCGCGATGCAGTAATTTATGAAACAAGTAGAGGAGGACAAACTTTTGTCGTTAACAATAGAATTGAGAACATTAAAGAAGTTGCAGGAATGGTTCAGCGTCTCTGTCCTGATGTACGTGTGCTCATTGCTCACGGACAAATGAAAGGAGATGAGTTGGAGCAAAAAATGATGGCTTTTGTAGATGGCGAGTATGATGTAATGATTGCAACAACGATTATTGAATCAGGATTAGACATTCCGAATGCCAATACCATAATTATTAATAATGCCAATCATTTTGGATTGAGCGATTTACACCAAATGAGAGGGAGAGTAGGTCGATCTAATAAAAAAGCTTTTTGTTATCTATTAGCTCCTCCCATGCACAGTTTAACCCCCGAAGCACGAAAAAGATTAACCGCTATTGAGCAGTTTTCTGATTTAGGAAGCGGGTTTCAGATTGCAATGAGAGATTTAGACATTCGTGGGGCAGGAAATTTATTGGGGGGAGAACAAAGTGGGTTTATTTCTGAAATAGGATTTGATATGTATCAAAAAATATTACAAGAAGCCATTGATGAATTAAAAGAAACCGAGTTTAAAGACCTTTACGCAGAAGAGTTAAAAGACAAAGATTTTGTGAGAGATTGCCAATTAGAAACCGATTTGGAGATTATGATCCCCGATAAATACATTGCCAACATTGGAGAACGATTGAATATTTATAGAGACTTAGATAACATTCAAAATAGTGAAGGTTTAGACCAGATAAAAGAACAATTAATTGATCGTTTTGGAGAAATTCCTAAAGCTACTCAAGAGCTTTTTAGTGCCATTCAATTGAGATGGATTGCCAAGAGTATTGGATTGGAAAAGATGGTTTTAAAACAAAAAAAATTGGTGGGCTATTTTATTGCCAATCAAGAATCTTTGTTTTACCAATCGCCAAAATTTACCGCCGTTTTAAAATACATTCAAGCCAATCCTCACGCTTGCAAAATGAAAGAACGCAACCAGAAGTTAACCTTGGTTTTCGAAAATGTACAGAATGTGAGCGAAGCCATTGAATTATTAGCGCCAATTGCAGTTAACCCTCTTCTCGCTGTCTAATGTCTAGAAGCTAAATTTTGCTTTAAGAATTTCATTTTAATATGGAAGCCATTCTCATTAAAGGTTTCATAAGTACCCTCTAACTCTTGTTCAATAAAAGTCGTAATTAAAAGATTTCCTAAGCCTTGAGAGTCTTTTATAAACTCACAACCACAACCATTGTCTGAATAATGTAAGGTGGTATATGTATCATCATAGCTGTAGTTAATGGTGATTTCTTTTTTAATGGCTAACTGGTCTTTCCAAGCGTACTTAATGCTGTTAAAAATAAGTTCGTTGATTGTTAACCCTAAATATTTGCAGCTGTCAATACCTATTTCAAAAAAAACACCATTAATTATTAGAGCTGTACCTTCAGATGCTGAAGCGACTACAGGACTAAAAGTGCCTAATAAGTATTCTTTTAAGTCAACAACACCGTATTCTGTTTTGTGGTAAAGAAGACTGTGTAAAGAAGAAATCGAATTAATTTTAGTCATAATTCCCTCTATCAATTCTTCTTGACTGTACTGCTTACCATTTTTGGATTGAATCGATAAGATGCTAGATAAAAGTTGAAGATTATTTTTTACCCGATGGTGTATTTCTTTATTAAAAAGCTCCTTTTTTTCTAAGGCATCCTTTAGCGCTATGTTTTTATGATAAAGTTCTAGTTCAATTTGTTTTTTTTCTGTGATGTCTGTACCAACAAACCAAAGCTCATAGATTTCTCCTGTTGAATTTTTCATCGGAAAAATAGAGGTGTTGAGCCAAAATAAATCTCCATTCTTTTTTTTATTGCAAATTTCTCCACGCCAAGTTTTCCCAACTTTTATCGCTTTTCTAAGCGCATAAAAATAGCTGTCGGGGTGATACTCAGAGTTGAAAATAGTTTGTGGCTGCCCAATTAATTCCTCTTTGAAATATCCGGTTAATTCGCTTAGAGATGAATTCACCTCTTGTATTACCCCTTCCTGGTTGGTAATTGTAATGATGGCTGAATCAAATAAAGTGTTTTTAAAATTTGATATGATTTGATTGTTTTGCGTTTTGTAAAAATTAAGATCTTCATTTAAGCAGATTAAACCATAGATAATTTCTTTTTCATTAGAATTGCTTTCCATTTCAACATCTTGTAACGTCAGATTGAAATCGTCATTTAATACAGATGAGAGGTGTGTAATTAAGAGCTCATTTTTCATAAGTTATGGATATGGTTTATTGCCTCAGGAATTGTATCGTACTTTTTGTAACTCTTTATGCCTATAGACGGGCCAATAAACCTTATTGCTATTCTTAGTAACCTATTATTGCCAATATAAACGGAGTAAGACTCAATTAAATGTGCTATGTCTTTGTATTTGTTTTTAATTTCGTCTCTAACTTTGGCTGAAGGATGCTTACAGTCTGATAGATCAATAATTAGATGGAATTTCCTCCCTTTTACTAATTCTTCTACATAATCAAAATAGGTATTGATTTGATTTTTCTCTGGAGATTTAACTTCCTTATAAACGAGGATTAATTTATCCGATTCTATTAGGTAGATATTATTGGTTGGTTTCGACATGCGGCTCTTTATATGTTATAAACGTAACTAATTTATCGGTAAGTACCAATTTTTTTGTATTTAATGTTTGGGAAGTTAAAATTTAATGGGTTATTTAGTGGTGAATATTCCACGATTAGCAGGGGTTTTCTTTGTCTGTTAAAGATTCGTTTTCTTTTTTCTAGTGCACCAACAACTCTTATTTTAAGAAAATCAGGACGATTATTTTTGAATGCAATAGCTTGTTGAAGACCAGTTGACACTAGGCTTTAATTTTTTTACACATCAGTTGTATTGAACTTTCCCTCTGATATTTAAGATGGGGTGTACTGTAATTTCCATCGTTTATTGTGGGTTGGCTATTTTATTTGGCTTTCTTTTTAAAGAAATTGAGGTGCTGACTAGGCATTAAAACATTACTTTTTAAAAGTAAAAAAATGGATTACAAAATAAAGCGGCTAATTCTTATATTTGACGCACAACAAGTTTTATAAATTTATGGAGAATCCTTACGTAATAATAATCCTGGCAAGTTTGCTCATTGTGTTTTCGTATATCTTTACGCAAATCTCAAAATTCACAAAAATACCTTCAGTTATTTTTTTAATAGGTACAGGTGTTGCAGCTCAGTATCTTGTAAAGTCTATGGGAATGGATGTTCCTGATTTGAGTCAGCACTTGGGTCTTTTAGGGATTATCGGTTTAATGATGATTGTGTTAGAAGGGGCGTTGGATATTAAAATTCATCGGAATAAAATAAAAACAATTTTGGCGGCATTTGCAACCTCTGTTATTATTCTGGGAGCAACCAATACATTAATCGCCTGTATTCTTAGTTTTACCTTAACGATCCAATTTTTAGACGCTTTTTTCTATGCGATCCCTCTTTCTGTAGTTAGTAGTGCTATTGTGATACCTAGTGTTCACACCTTAATTCCTGCCAAAAAGGAATTTATGATTTTAGAAGCAACATTGTCAGATATTTTTGGAATTATGCTGTTTGAATTGTGGATTATTGAACCTCATGTTGGGCAAACTTATGCAGCAGCAATCTCTTGGAATATCCTTATTTCTGTTGGAGTATCTGTGCTACTGAGTTATTTTTTAGTCTATGTTTTCTTGAAAATAAAAACAGAGATTAAATTTTTCTTATTCTTAGCAATTCTTGCCTTATTATTTTCTGTAGGAGAATATTTTCATTATTCGGCACTAATTATCATTTTGGTATTTGGTTTAGTCTTAAATAATACGCACATGTTTTTTAGGGGCTTTCTAAAAAAGTTAGTCAATCATGAGAAAGTAAAAGACATCCGTCATGAATTTGTGATCATCACCATTGAATCCTCTTTTTTAATTCGAACTTTCTTTTTTGTTGTTTTTGGATTAACCATGAATTTAGAGGGTTTGTTTGATCCTGAAGCGATCATTATCGCAGTATTGGTTATGGTGGTAATTTTCTTGATTAGAGCTTTAAATTTAAAAGTATTTATTAAGAGTACCATTTTTCCTCAAATGTTAATTGCTCCACGAGGGTTGGTAACGATATTATTGTTTCAAAAAATTGTAGAACATTATCAGATTATTCCATTCAGTGAAGCCATTTTGGCTTGGGTAATTATTGGCACCAATTTAGTCATGATGTTTGGCTTAATTGCCAGTGGAAGCACAGAAGAAGATACCTTAAGAATTAACGCAATAGATGGGGGCGGCACAGCTCTTGATTATGATGGAGACCTCTCCTCATTATTAGAGGATGAAGAGCGTAATTCTAAAGCAGAAAGTCCTCCAGAATAATTACATTTGTTGCAGAAAAATGCTGGAAGGAGTGCAGGAGTGAATGGGTTCATATTTTATAAAAATAAACAATCATTTCCTCGGCTAATTGATCAATTTAACACTTAAATTGAAGAAGGTTTCCAACTCAAAATAATAGACACATAAAAATCACAGAACAATGAGATACCACGCAATAGAAAATTCATTATACATTAAAAATAGAGCCAATTTTGCAAAACATTTAAAACCAAAATCGGTTGCGGTGTTTAATTCTAACGATATGATGCCTACCAATGCCGATGGGCTAATGCCCTTTCGTCAGAATAACGATTTATTGTATTTAAGTGGTGTAGATCAAGAAGAGTCCATCTTACTGATTTTTCCAGATGCAGTCCATTCAAAACATAGAGAGATTTTGTTTGTAAAAGAAACCAGCGAGTTAATTGCCATTTGGGAAGGAGAAAAATTAACGAAAGCAAGTGCTACCAAACAATCAGGTATTCAAACCATTTATTGGTTAACCGATTTTGACCAAGTATTTCATAGTTTAGTGGTAGAAGCGGAACGTATTTATTTGAATCAAAATGAACACTTACGAGCCATTACTACCGTTCAGACCTGTGACGATCGATTTAGAATAACATGCAAGGCAAAGTATCCCCATCATAAATATGAGCGTTCTGCATCCATCATGAGAACCTTAAGACCGATTAAATCTCCATTGGAATTAGAGACCATGCAACATGCTTGTGACATTACCGAAAAAGGATTTAGAAGAATATTAGATTTTGTAAAACCAGGGGTAATGGAGTACGAAATTGAAGCAGAATTCTCTCATGAATTTTTAAGAAATAGGTCCAGAGGATTTGCCTATACGCCAATAATTGCTTCAGGATACAATGCCTGTGTATTGCATTATATTGAAAATAACCTTGAATGTAAAGCTGGAGATGTTATTTTAATGGATGTAGGAGCAGAGTATGCCAATTATGCTTCTGATATGACACGTTGCGTTCCTGTTTCAGGAAGGTTTACAACCAGACAAAAGGAGGTCTATAATGCTGTTTTGAGGGTGATGAAAGGGGCAACATCGATGTTAGTTCCAGGAACCGATCATGAGGAGTATCATGGAGAAGTAGGGAAACTAATGGAATCAGAATTAATTGGCTTAGGCTTAATTGATAAGACGGATATCGCCCATCAAGATAAAGCGAATCCATTGTACAAAAAATATTTTATGCATGGAACTTCTCATCAGATTGGGTTAGACGTGCATGACATTGAAAATAGAGCAACTCCCTTTGCAGAAGGAATGGTGTTAACCGTAGAACCAGGAATTTATATCCCAGGAGAAAACTTAGGCATTCGCTTAGAAAATGATGTATTGATCACTAAAGATGGGCAACATGATTTAATGAAAAATATTCCTTTAGAAGCAGAAGAGATTGAAGAAATCATGAATCGCTAAGTTAACCTTTTTGCTCCTCCTTATTTTAATGAGGAGCTGGTTAACGAGTTGTTAAGTTTTAAACAGAACGTGAGGCCATCTTAATGATTAAGTAGCCTCATCATTTTGCGTCATTCTTTAGCAATGACCGAGAAATAAAATGAAACAAAAATCCATAAAATTTAAAAGCATCAACGTTTCCTTTACCGATGAAGGTAAAGGGAAGGTTGTTGTGTTTTTGCATGGGTTTTTAGCAGCAAAAGAAGTTTGGGAATCGTTTTCTACAACACTTTCTAAAAGTCAGCGGGTAATTACCATTGATTTGTTGGGGCATGGAAAAACCGATTGTTTAAGCTATGTGCATACCATGGAAGAAATGGCTGAAGCCGTAGAATCAGTTCTCAATCATTTAAAGTTGCGGAAATACTTTTTGGTTGGTCATTCTTTGGGTGGCTATGTTAGCTTGGCCATGGCAGAAAATAATCCCGATAATTTAAAAGGATTGGTATTGTTTCATTCTTCGGCTAAAGCAGATAGTTTGCAGCGAAAAAAGGATAGAGAAAGAGTTGCGAAAATAGTAAAAACGAATACGGAACTTTTTATTAACGAAGCCATACCCAATTTATTCAATACCAAAGTAAAGCCGTATAAACGAGGTATCGCTAAGCTAAAGAAGTTGGCCAATAACACCTCAATACAAGGAGTTGTTGCCGCTTTAGAAGGTATGAAAATTAGATTGGATAGAGAAATTGTATTAAAATTTTCACCTTATCCTATCCTTTTTATAATTGGTAAAGAAGATCCTATTTTACCTTATCAAGACTTGGTAATTCAGTCTAGCATAGCCGAAAATGGATCGCACATCCTTTTAGATAAAGTAGGACATATGGGACTAGAGGAAGCCGCAGAAGAAACCTGTCAAGCCATTAAGAAATTTGTTGTCAATAATTAATGGGTTTACTTCCCGTTAAATTGAGACATCGTTCTTCCCAAACCAATGGCAGCAAAATTTTTAATAACCTCACCAGTTTTTTCTAAACGTTCACCCATCTGATTTTGTTCTTCAGGAGCAAAATTTCCTAAAACGTGATGGATTTGTTTTCCTTGAACAAAATCACTCCCAACACCAAAACGTAAGCGTGCAAAATTGGCATTTCCTAAAACTTTTATAATGTCTTTTAAGCCATTATGACCTCCATCGCTGCCTTTTCCTTTTAAACGTAATGTGCCAAAAGGCAAAGCAATGTCATCCGTAATAATCAACAGGTTTTCTTGCTTTATTTTCTCTTTTTGAAGGTAATAGTTGACTGCTTTTCCACTTAAGTTCATGTAAGTAGAAGGCTTTAAAAAAAGGATGGTTCTACCTTTCAACTTTAGCGTTGCAGTGTCGCCTAATTTATTGGGTTCAAAAAAAATAGTGGATGGCTTAGTTAAAGCATCCACTATTTTAAATCCTATATTATGTCGAGTATCTTCATATTCAGAGCCAATATTACCTAACCCTACTACTAAATACTTCATAAGTGTTCTTCTTACTCTGCAGCAACTGGAGCTGCTTCTGCAGCTTCTTCTCCTTCTTCTTCTGCAACAACGTTTCTACTCATTTTTACAGCAACAACAACAGCGTTATCAGCACCTAAAAAAGTTAACCCGTCAAGGCTTAAATCTCCAACTTTAATAGAATCACCAATCTTTAATTCAGTTAAATCTATTTCAACATTTTCTGGAATGGCAGACGGTAATCCAGAAACACGGATCATTTTAATCGGGTTTTTTAAAGTCCCACCGTTAGCAACACCTTTAGACCTTCCTACTAAACTTACAGGAATCCTAATCGTTACCGCTTTTTTCTCGTCTACTTCTAAAAAGTCAATGTGTAACACTCTGTCAGTAACAGGGTGAAATTGAACATCTTTAATAATTGCTTTGAACTTTGTTCCATCAACATCTAAATCAATAAAATAAACCTCTGGTGTATTAATGATTTTGTTAAATTTTACTTCGTTTACAGTAAAATGAACATTTTCTTTCCCACCATATATTACTGCTGGTACTTTTTCCTCTTTTCTTAGGATGTTAGCATTAGAGGTTCCTCTTTCTGCTCTTTTGTTTCCGCTTAACGCTACAGATTTCATTTTATAATGATTTAAATATTAAACAATAAATGATTCACTAATCGATTCGTGACGAGTGACTTTTTTCATAATATCAGCAAATAAGTCTGCTACAGAAAGTACTTTTATTTTATCGCTTTGCTTGCGCAATGGGATTGTATCTGTAACGATTAATTCCGTCAATTTTGAATTTTCAATTCTTTCATAAGCTTCTCCAGATAGAATAGCGTGAGTGGTCATCGCTCTTACACTTGCCGCTCCGTTTTCCATCATTAAATCAGCTGCTTTAGTCAATGTTCCGGCAGTATCCACCATATCATCAACAATAATAACGTCTTTTCCTTCCACTTCCCCAATGAGGAACATGTCAGAAATTTCGTTCGCTTTTTTTCTTTGTTTATAACAAACAACTACACCACAATCTAAATGTTTAGCGTAAGCATTTGCTCTTTTAGTACCTCCCATATCCGGCGAAGCCATCATCAGGTTGGGTAAGTTTAAACTCTTAATATAAGGGACAAAAATAGTAGAGGCAAATAAATGATCAACAGGGGTTTCAAAAAATCCTTGGATTTGATCGGCATGTAAATCCATGGTCATTATTCTAGTTACTCCTGCAACCTCTAACATGTTGGCAACCAATTTAGCCCCTATCGGAACTCTTGGTTTATCCTTTCTATCTTGTCTAGCTAAACCAAAATAAGGCATAATAGCAACAACTCTTCGAGCAGAAGCTCTTTTTGCTGCATCTATCATGATCAATAACTCCATTAAATTATCTGCTGGAGGAACGGTAGATTGAATAATAAATACATCTGCTCCACGAACAGTCTCTTCAAATGAAGGCTGAAATTCACCATCACTGAATGTACTTATAATTACATTACCTAACGCAGTTCCATGGCTATCCGCTATTTTTCGAGCCAATTCCATAGAAGCTTGTCCTGCAAATAATTGTATTTTTGACATAATTATAGTTTTCTCTTGATTTTAAGAGGGGTGCAAATTTATTAATTAATTCATAGGATGCCAAATAATTAGGATAATATATTTAATATAGATTTTATCTCTCTGTGTCGCCTTTTAATATGACTTCCTTTTCAATTTAGGCAGCAATACCTTTTGACTTTAAATGTTTCATTTTATTACCTTAAAAAGTTGCTTGCACACTACAACTAGAGTAATCGCTTTTCTTCTTTTATGAGAAAATTATTCAGGTCTAATAAAAAATGACGGTTCAAATAAATGTTGTTGAGTCGCTAAAGTACGACTAGAGATCTTGAGTTTTCAGCCACACATTTGCATTGATGAAAATGAGTATTGAAATTAATTAACACTTTAAACGGTAAAGAGTCAAAACTATTCAATATTTTCGCAATCTGTTTACTTTAACAATTGCCCGAATGGCGGAACTGGTAGACGCGCACGACTCAAACTCGTGTATCGAAAGATGTGTGGGTTCGATTCCCACTTCGGGTACTTTAAAAAGCTCTTCTTAATCAGAAGAGCTTTTTTATTTTTCAGCAGTACTCTAATTCCCTTAATCCTTCATCAGAATTTAAATCGTTTGCAACAGCTTTGAATCTCTTGTTTTTTTCTGAACAGCTTTAGCAGCAAACATGGTAAGTGCGAAAGACATTCCGTAAAACCCTTTTTCACTCCATAATAAATCAGCGTTAAATAAACCTAAAATTAAGAGCGCAATAGAGCTTATGGTCGAAAACCAACTAATTCTATAATAGATGTCAGTTCCTTCAATCCCCTCAGCTTTGTCTCTCCCATTTTTTTG